>DATMNV010000042.1:0-2694 GCA_035568535.1 Bradyrhizobium sp. | reverse complement strand
GAGCGGGCATGACGGCCGGCCTCGCCGAACACGTCGACAAACAGGTCCGAGCAGCCGTTGATGACCTTGGGAGGGTCATTGAAATCCGGCGTGGCATTGACCATACCGAGCAGCTTGACGATGTAGTCCACGCGGTCGAGCGAACCGAGCGCGTCGCGCATGGCGGCAAGGAGTCCGAGCCCGACGAGGCGGGCGCGCCGATAGCCCTCCTCGATGCTGATCTCGGCGCCGAGCTTGCCCGCCAGCATGTCGCCGTTCTCGTCGCGGGGGCCCTGGCCCGACAGGTACAAGACGTTCCCGACGATCCGGTATGGCACGTAATTGGCGACCGGCTTCGCCAGCGCCGGCAGCACCACGCCCAACTCCTTCAAACGCGCTTCCGCACTCATTGACAGCTCCCAGGATGAAATCGGGCTTCGAGCAACGACCGCCCCGCCCTGTTCGCGAAGCTTTATGGTATCTCAGAATCGATCCTGGACGATAGCCTCGGTGGACGGACCGCGAGCCCGCTCCTTCCCCAACAAGACGGCCGTTGCAGCAGATGGAATTCAGATGGAACCCATGCACGATCGCAAAGAGAATTTGGCGCCGGCGATCACCGCAGCAGGCACGCCGGCTGCATCGGGCGCCGCATTGGACTGGGTTCTCGACACGACCGTCGATGAATCCTGCAAGGCGTGGCCGCCGCATCTCGGGCCGCGGCGCCTTCGCGACATCGGCAGCCTCGGCCTCAACCTCTACCGCGGCGACTTGCCCGCCCCGGTAGCGGTGCTCCGCGAGGAAGCGCTCGCCGCCAATGAAGAATGGATGCGGCTCTTCCTGGCGAGCACCGGCGCACGGCTCTGCCCTCATGGCAAGACGACCATGGCGCCGCTATTGTTCGCGCGCCAGATCGAGCGCGGCGCCTGGGGCATTACGGTCGCGACGCGGCATCAGCTGGGAATCGCGCGGCGCACCGGGGTTAGAAAAATCATATTGGCGAACGAACCCGTCGCGGCAAGCGATATGCAGTGGATCGCGGCGGAGCTCGATCGCACGCCCGATCTTGAACTCTACACCTACGTCGACAGCGTCCGGCTGGTCGAGTCATGGTCGGCGCTGCGGCGCCGGCGTCCTGGGCGGCCGATAAGCCTGTTGCTGGAAGTCGGCTTCATGGACGGCCGGACCGGCGCTCGCGAGCTGACTGAGGCAATCGCGGTTGCCGAGGCGGTACACGCAGCACCGGATTTGCGCCTCGCCGGCATTGCGGGATTTGAGGGCATCATTCGCGGCGACGCGCAAATGAGCGCCGTCGACCGCGTCCGCCTGTTCCTCGACTTCATGGTGGAGGCGGCGCGCGAGTGCGAGCGCCGCGGCCTGTTCGAAGCCGAACCGGTCATTCTCTCTGCCGGCGGCTCCGCCTACTACGACCTGGTGGCCGAGATTTTCGGGCGGGCCGGGCTGCGCGCGCCATCCGCCGTCATCCTGCGGTCGGGATGCTATCTGACGCACGACCACCAAATGTACCAGAAATTCGTCGATGATCTCATCAGCCGGTCGCCGGCTTCGGCGAAATTCCCGATCCGGCCGCGACCGGCGCTCGAGGTCTGGACGATGGTGCAATCGCGGCCGCAGCCCGATCTGATGATTTGCGCCATGGGCAAGCGCGACGTCGGCTCCGACGTCGATCTTCCGAAGCCGATCGCATGGTGCCGGCCGAACCGCGACCGCGAAGCCGCTGCCTTGTCCGATTGTGCCGTCGTTGCCCTCAACGACCAGCACGCCATCGTGCGAGTACCGCCAAACTGTCAGCTCGAGGTCGGAGACTTGGTCGGTTTCGGAGTCTCGCACCCCTGTACGACGTTCGATCGCTGGCCCCTGCTTTATGTGATCGGGAAAGACGGGTCGGTGCTCGGCGGGATTTCCACTTTCTTCTAAAAAAATGCCCGGAGGCCAATCGATACTTCACGGCAGAAACTGGATTGCTTCGCTTCGCTCGCAATGACGAGTTTGTCATTGCGAGGAGCCGAGGGCGACTAAGAAATCCAGATTTCAGTCCACCACGCTCGCGCCGCCGCCGCTGTGGTCGATCGACCTTTTGATTTCGACCAAAAGGTCGATGAAATGCGGCTGGGTGACAAGGTCGATCGACCGCGGCCGTTCGAAGTCGATCGGGAAGATGCGCGACAGCCTTCCCGGGCGCGGCGAGAGCACGACGATGCGATCGGCGAGGAAGATCGCCTCGGCGATATTGTGGGTGATGAAGATGATGGTCTTGCCGGTATCCATCCAGATCTGCTGGATCAGCAGATTCATCTCGTCGCGAGTGAACGCGTCGAGCGCGCCGAACGGCTCGTCCATCAGCATGATCGAAGGATCGACCGCCAAGCTGCGCACGATCGAGGCGCGCTGCTGCATGCCGCCGGAGAGCTCGCGCGGGAACTTGTGCTCGAAGCCGGCGAGTCCGACGCGCTTGAGCAGGCCGTTGATGCGGTCGCGATAATCGGACGGCTTTAGCCGCTTGATCTCGAACGGCAGGTAGATGTTGCGGATCAGGTTGCGCCACGGGAGCAGGTTGGCCTCCTGGAACATCATGGCGACCTGCGGATGCGGCTGGGTTACCGCCTCCCCGTCGATGAGCACCTGCCCGCGGGTGAGCGAATGCAGGCCGGCCATCGACCAGAGCAGCGTGGTCTTGCCGCATCCGGATGGTCC
>DATMNV010000041.1:0-17594 GCA_035568535.1 Bradyrhizobium sp. | reverse complement strand
GCCAACATATCCCCGGGGCCTTATCGATCCTTTAGGGAACTGTCCCTGGCCGGGTCCGTGGATCCGGACATATGGTGCCCACCTACTTTCGTAGGGAACTCCGGGATCGCGTGCTTCAACGGCGTCTGCGGCTTCGCACTTGGGTTTTCGCGTTGTTTCCTGTCGTCACGCTGCGGCGCTGGATTTGAGTGCCGGTGTCATATCCCGCGCGCGGCAGCCTTGCCGTTTAGCACTAGCGTCTCTGGAATACTGGATCACCCACTCCTCGGCGCAGCTGCGCCTTGGGCGGGCGATGACAGCGGAGCAGGGGTGTGAGATGTCCGCGACACCATCGAAAGCCGAGCTTCGCGCGACCGCGCTCGCCAAGCGCGAGGCGTTGAGCGAGAAGCAGCGCGAGGCGGCGGCGAAGGCGCTGGCGAAGCGCGGGCTGCCGCTTCAGATCACCGCCGGCATGATCGTCTCCGGCTATTCGCCGATCAGGAACGAGATCGACCCGGTGCCGCTGATGCAGAAGCTCGCGCTGCAGGGGGCCAAGCTGGCGCTGCCGGCCGTGACCGGCCGCGGCAAGTCGCTGATCTTCCGCGCCTGGTCGCCAACCGACCGGCTGATGCTCGGGCCGCTCGGCATTCCCGAGCCGTCGCCGGCGGCGGCCGAGGTCGTGCCTGACATCATGCTGGTGCCGCTCGCCGCCTTCGACCGAAGTGGTCATCGCATCGGCTACGGTGCCGGGCATTACGACCACACCTTTGCGCATCTGCGAAGACAGAAGGCCGTCATCGGCATTGGGCTCGCCTTTGCCACGCAGGAAATCGATGGCGTTCCGGCGTTGTCGCACGACGTGCCGCTCGATTATGTGCTAACGGAAAAGCGCGTGTTCGATTTCCGGAGCGGTTAAGTTGCGAATTTTGTTTGTCGGTGACGTCGTGGGCAGGGCGGGGCGCACGGCGGTAGCAGAACATCTGCCCGGCATGGTCCGCGAATGGGCGCTCGACCTCGTCGTCGTCAACGGCGAGAATTCCGCCGGCGGCTTTGGCATCACGGAGGCGATCTATCAGGAGCTGCTCGACGCCGGCGCCGACGCCATCACGCTCGGCAACCATGCCTGGGACCAGCGCGAGGCGCTGGTGTTCATCGAGCGCGCGCCGCGGCTGATCCGCCCTGCGAATTTTCCGCACGGCACGCCCGGCCGCGGCTCGGCGCTGGTGGAGACCAAGCGCGGCCAGCGCGCACTCGTCATCAATGCCATGGGCCGCGTCTTCATGACGCCGTTCGACGATCCCTTCGCGACCATCGCCCGCGAGCTCGAAGCCTGTCCGTTGCGCGAAGCGGCCGACGCCATCGTCGTCGACTTCCATTGCGAGGCGAGCAGCGAGAAACAGGGCATCGGCTATTTCTGCGACGGCCGCGTCAGCCTCGTCGTCGGCACGCATACCCATGTGCCGACCGCCGATCATCAGATTCTCAGCCACGGCACCGCCTACATGACCGATGCCGGCATGACCGGCGACTACGACTCCATCATCGGCATGCAGAAGGAAGAGCCGCTGCGCCGTTTCACCTCAGGCATTCCCTCCGGCCGCTTCGAGCCGGCAGGCGGGGTGGCGACGCTAAGTGGCGTCGCGGTGGAGACCGACGATGCGACGGGCCTCGCCCGCAAGATCGCCCCCGTGCGGATCGGCGGCCGGCTCGAGCCTGCACTGCCGGGATTTTGGAGGGACTAGAACCCGAAGAACTTCTCGCGCAGCGCGTCCTCGTATTTTTCCTTCGCGTCCTTGACGGCGTTGCGCTTCTCGTCCTCTTCGAAATGCGCCTCTTCCCATTTGTCCAGTTCGGCGACGGTGTGATTGACGGAAGCGAGCTCCTCTTCCTTCCGGATCGCCGCGATCCAGGCTTCGACCGCGTTCTTGTAGTTGGCCTGCAGTTCGTCGAGCTCCGGATGTTCGCTCATCTTGGTCCCCTCGCGGCTGGCTGATCCCAGAAGCCGAAGTCTTAGTGAGCGCAGATGAAAGGACGACGACAGCGCGAGGCGCAATCCTTATGAAGATTGCTCGGGTCAGGACTGCCGGAAGCCCATGCGGAAGGCGCCCCAATGGCGGCCGCGAATGAAGATCGGCGAGGAGAGATCCTTCATCAGCACGAAATTGCCGCCGCCCATGTCGCGCCGGTAGGTCTGCAGCAGGAATGGTTTGGTGTTCGCCGCGACCTTCTTCACCGCGCGGTCATTGAACAGCCGGCGGTTGCGGCAGTTCGCATTGTTCCAGACGGGGTCCTTGCCCTGCGGCTGGCGATAGTTCGGATTGTGGGTCGGAAGGTATCCGCCGCGCGCCCAGGCGACGCAGAACACGATGCGCGGATCGGACTTCTGGATCGGGTCCTGGATCGGCGGCAGCACGCGATCGGTGAACTCGACATATTGGGTGAGATATTGCCTGGGATCGGTGCCGGGAATCTCGCGGTAGTTCTCGTCCATCAACTGGTCGAGCCGAATCTCGCCGCGTTCGATCGCTGCTTCGAAGCTCTGCGAGATGCGCCGCGCGGTGTCGACGACTACCCGGATCAGCGGCGCATCGGAGGTCTCGACGCCGGAGTCGGCGATGACAGCGATCAGGCTTTCGGAGACCTCGAGCAGCTTGCCGACGCGCTCGTCGGCGAGCTTGAGGTCGCTTGAGGAGAGATCGACGCCCTTGGCCATCGCGGCGAGCTCGGCGATGACGGTGTCGCAATGGGCGAGGTTGGAGGTCGCGGCTTTCGCGACACCGTCGATCTCCTGGCCGACCTTGCTAAAGCCGTCCTGGACGCGGGCGATGATGCCTTGAATCTGGCTTGCGCCTTCGCCGGCATTCTTCGCCCGCACCGAGGCTTCGCCGCTCTCGCCGATCAGGCCGCCGACCTGGCCATCCAGCCCGCGCACGGTGTCGCCGATCTGGTGTGTTGCCTGCCGCGTCGCTTCCGCGAGGCTTTTCACTTCGCTGGCGACCACGGCAAAGCCGCGGCCCGCATCGCCCGCGCGCGCGGCCTCGATGGTGGCGTTGAGCGCGAGCAGATTGGTCTGCTTGGCGATCGCCTCGATCGAGGTCGAGACTTTTGCGACCTGCGCCAGCGCCGACGAGACCGCGCCGAGCCGGCTTTCGATGCGGCCGACCGCCTCGATCAGCTCGGCGATGTGCCGGACCGCGGTTTCCACGGCGGTGCGCGATTGGGTGATCTCGTCGACCGCGGCCGAGGTCGCGGTTTGAACCGCCTTCGACGCGCCGGCGATCTCGTGATTGGCCGAGACCATGGTCTCGGCGGCCTTCTGCAGATGGCTGAACCGTTCCGACTGGCTCGAGACGCGCTGCGCCACTTCCTGCACATTGCCGGCGACGTCGGCGAGCTCGACGCCGAGCCCGCCGATGCGATCGGCGAGCTGGTCGACGAGGTGCTCGCTCACCGACGGCGTCGCGGGGGATTCCAGTTTGGGCAGCGCGCTCATAGCTTGTAGGCGGTGCGGAAGCCGCCCCAATGCCGGCCGCGGACGCGGACGGGCACGTCGATCTCGCGCATCATCACGGTGTTGCCGTTACCCATGTCGCGCGCGTAGCTCTGGATCAGATAGGGGCGCTGGTTCTGGCCGGCGGCAAGACCGGCGGCATCATTGAAGATGCGGCGGTTGCGGCAGTTGGCGGTGTTCCAGGCGACATCGCCCGGGCGCTGCGGCTGCGAGTAGATCTTGTTGTGAACCGGCAGATAGCCGTTGCGGTCGACCACGGCGCAGAACGCCATCCGCTTGTCCTTGGTAACGAAGGATTCCTGCAGGGCGGGGAGCACGCGGTCAGCCCAATCCAGGAATCTGGTGCGGTATTGCACCGGATTGGTGCCGGATATTTCGACATAGTTGGTGTCGAACAGGTCCTCGATCGACACCGCGCCGGAGGCAACGCCCTGTTCGAAGATTTTTGTGAGCTCGCTGCCGGCTTCGAGCGCGCGGGTGACGGCCTCGACGTTCTCCTCGCGGATCGACCACAGGACGTCTTCGACCTTTTCGGCAAGCTCCGCACTCAGCGCCTCGAACCGCGCCAGCGCGCCGGCCTTGGTCTGTTCGCTGATGCGGATGCGGCAGGCGCCGATGCCGTCAAGTGTGACATTGAGGCTCTGGTGCAGCGGCAGCGTCGCCGCATTCGGTCCCGAGATCATGACGCCCTGGGCGGAAATCTCATAGACAGGCGCCGTGATTCCAGCGACTTCGATCCCGATATGGCAGGGCAGCCGTTCCTGTTTGCGGCGGTCCTCGCTCCCGCCCTGGCGCAGCAGCACGGCGCTGCGGGTCTTGAGCTTGTGCGCGAACATCGTGACGGCCTTGCCGGCGCTGGCCACGCTCTCGCCATGGGCGGCGGCTTCCCTGGTTGCGACATCGATCTCGGCGGCGCTGTCGCCGACCGTGACAATGAAATGCGAGGCGGAGGCGGCGTTGTCCGACATCTCGCCGGTGCTGCGGTTCTGCTCGGCGACCGCGCCGTTGACGTTCTCGAACACGGGACGGATTGCCTCGATCGCCTGCGAGATGCGATGAACCGCGTCCGCCGAGCCGGCGGCGTCCTTTTGCAGCGCCTCGATCTTCTTGGTGATCTCTTCCGTCGCGCTCTGGGTTTGCACCGCCAGCGCCTTCACTTCGGTTGCAACCACCGCAAAACCGCGGCCGGCCTCGCCGGCGCGGGCGGCCTCGATGGTGGAGTTGAGCGCGAGCAGCGTGGTCTGGCGCGCGATCTGCGCGATCAGGTTGACGACATTGCCGATGGCCGCCGACGACTCGCGCAGCCGGTCGACATTGGCGCGGGCTTCTTTCGCGGCGGCTGCGGCCTCATCCGCGAGCTTGCCGGCGTCGCGCACCTGGGCGCCGATGCCCTCGGCCGAGCGGGTGAACTTCTCGCTGACTTCGGCAAAGCTGGTCGCGGTGCCCTGCGCGTCATTGCTCCGCCCGGTCAGCGCCTCGGTGCGTTCGCGGATGGTGGCGAGCGTCGCGGCGGTGGCTTCGGCGCCGCCCGCAACCGATTGCGCCGCGCGCTCGAGCTGCCGGATCAGACCGCCGAGCTCGAGGTCGAGCAGTTCGAGGATTTCCCGGGCGGAATCGATGGGAGCAGCAGGGGTGTCGGCCGCCGCCGACGGAACTTTCGTCTCGACGACAGGTGCAGCCGCCTCCGGCACTCGTTTTCTGAATAAACCGAACGCCATGATCTCTCTGAGGACAAGCGGGAGTTGCAGTCCCCATACTTGCACCGAGGCGTGAAGTCAGGGTTAACAATTGCCTCATATTCCATCAGGCGGGCGCTACTTTGGTACCAAGCCCGCCCCAAATCTTTGATTTTGGCGGGCCTTGCGCCTATAACGCCGCGCCCCAGCCCCTACATTCGTTAACAATCCCTAAAGAGATACCGCCATGGCCGGTCATTCCCAATTCAAGAACATCATGCATCGAAAGGGCCGGCAGGATGCCCAGAAGTCTAAGCTTTTCGGCAAGCTGGCCCGCGAAATCACGGTTGCGGCCAAGCTCGGCACCCCCGACCCCGGCATGAATCCGCGGCTCCGCGCCGCCGTCGTCGCGGCGCGCGAGGAAAACATGCCCAAGGACAATATCGAGCGTGCCATCAAGAAGGCGCTCGGCGGCGAGGGCGATAACTACGACGAGATCCGCTACGAGGGCTATGGCCCCGGCGGGGTCGCCGTGATCGTCGAGGCGCTGACAGATAACCGCAATCGCGCCGCTTCCGACATCCGCTCCTACTTCACCAAATCCGGCGGCAATCTCGGCGAAACCGGCTCGGTCGCCTTCATGTTCGACCGCACCGGCATCATCGAATATGATTCCAGCGTCGCCTCCGACGACGCCATGCTGGACGCCGCGATCGAAGCCGGCGCCGATGACGTGATCTCCAGCGAGAACGGCCACGAGATCTACGCCTCGCAGGAAACTTTCCGCGAGGTCGCGAAGGCGCTGGAAGCGAAATTCGGCGAGCCGCGCAAGGCGGCGCTGACCTGGAAGCCGCAGAACACGGTCTCGGTCGACGACGAGACGGGCGAGAAGCTGTTGAAGCTGATCGACCTGCTCAATGAACATGATGATGTGCAGAACGTGTTCGCGAATTTCGAGGTGTCGGACGCGCTGATGGCGAAGATGGGCGGCTGACGAGAAGCCTGGGTAAGGCGTTCCGTTTCTGTTTCGCTTGGTGCGCCGAGCCGCTATCACTGGTGCATGATAGCGCAGCCGATTCGCACTCCGCTCCGTATCCTCGGCATCGATCCGGGGCTCCGCCGCACGGGCTGGGGCGTGATCGAGAGCGACGGCAACCGGCTTTCCTTCGTCGGCTGCGGCTCGGTGGAACCGCGGGACACATTGCCGCTGGCGAGCCGCCTGCTTGCGATCCATGACGGCCTGGCCGCGGTGCTCCGCGACTTCGCGCCGGCGGAAGCGGCCGTCGAGCAAACCTTCGTGAATAAGGACGGCGTTGCCACGCTGAAGCTCGGGCAGGCGCGTGGCGTCGCGATGCTGGTGCCCGCGATGTTCGGCATCACGGTTTCCGAATATGCGCCGAACCAGGTGAAAAAGACCGTGGTCGGCGTGGGACATGCCGACAAGAACCAGATCGCAATGATGCTGAAGATTCTCTTGCCGAAGGCCGAGCCAGCCTCGCCGGATGCCGCAGATGCGCTTGCGATCGCGATCACCCATG
This sequence comes from Bradyrhizobium sp., assembly GCA_035568535.1. Lineage (GTDB taxonomy): Bacteria > Pseudomonadota > Alphaproteobacteria > Rhizobiales > Xanthobacteraceae > Bradyrhizobium. Next base: position 10,890 of record DATMNV010000041.1, on the reverse strand, counting down.
CCCATCATCGAAGCAGCGCGACGCTGCGGCTGAAGGTGGTCGGGATATGATCGGCAAGCTTAAGGGCCTGATCGATGCCTACGGCGAGGACTTTGTCATCCTCGACGTCGGCGGCGTCGGCTATCAGGTGCATTGCTCGGCGCGCACGCTGCAGGCGCTGCCTTCGCCGGGCGAGGCGGCGGTGCTGTCGATCGAAACCTACGTCCGCGAGGACCAGATCAAACTGTTCGGCTTCAGGAGCGACGTCGAGCGCGAATGGTTTCGCCTGCTGCAGACCGTGCAGGGCGTCGGCGCCAAGGTGGCGCTCGCGGTGCTCGGCACGCTGCCGCCCGACGAACTCGCCAATGCCATTGCGCTGCGCGACAAGGCGGCTGTATCGCGCACGCCCGGTGTCGGTCCCAAGGTCGCCGAGCGCATTGTCACGGAACTGAAAGACAAGGCGCCGGCCTTCGCCAATGTCGATCCGGCGATCGTCAGCCTCTCCGGCGCGATCGACGACCAGCGCGCGCCACGCCCTGTTACCGACGCAATTTCCGCATTGGTCAATCTCGGTTATGGCCAGCCGCAGGCAGCGGCAGCCATTGCCTCGGCCTCGCGCAGCGCAGGCGAGCATGCCGGGACCGCGCAGCTTATTCGGCTGGGCCTGAAGGAATTGTCGAAATAGACTATTCTGCGCCGGGCACCGACCGACGAGGGAATGCATTCTCCATCATGCTGAGCAAGAAAGACAAGGAACTGATCGACGCCGCCACTGACGCGATCGGCAAGCGCTATCGTAATGACTGGCAGGAAGTCGGTGCTGCCATGCGCACCCGCGACGGCCGCATCGTCACCGGCGTGAATATCGACGCCTATATCGGCCGGATCGCGGTATGCGCCGAGGCGATCGCGATCGGCCGCGCCATCACCGAGACCGGCGACAAGGGCATCGAGACCATCGTCGCCGTGCGGCATCCGAAACCCGGCGAGCCTGGCAAGATCGCGGTGGTGTCGCCCTGCGGCATCTGCCGCGAGCTGATCCATGACTATGACGCCAAGGCGCGGGTGATCGTCCCCAACAATGGCAAGGCGCCGAAGGTCGCCAAGATCGGCGAGCTCCTGCCGAACAAGTACCGGCGAGGCAACGAGTGAGCACGCCCACGCGCATCGTCACGCCCGAACGCCGCAATGAGGACACCGGCGACACCGCGTTGCGTCCTCAGCTGCTTTCGGAGTTCGTCGGCCAGGCGCAGGCGCGTGCCAACCTTTCCATCTTCATCGAGGCGGCACGCAAGCGCGGCGAGGCGCTCGATCACGTGCTGTTCGTCGGCCCTCCCGGCCTCGGCAAGACCACACTGGCGCAGATCGTGGCACGCGAACTCGGCGCCGGCTTTCGCGCCACCTCGGGTCCGGTGATTGCGAAGGCAGGCGACCTTGCCGCCCTGCTCACCAATCTGGAAGAGCGTGACGTGCTCTTCATCGACGAGATCCATCGGCTCAGTCCGGCCGTCGAAGAGGTGCTCTATCCGGCGATGGAGGATTTCCAGCTCGACCTCATCATCGGCGAGGGGCCGGCGGCGCGCTCGGTCAAGATCGAGCTCGCGAAGTTCACCCTGGTCGGCGCCACCACGCGTGCCGGGTTGTTGACCAATCCGCTGCGCGATCGCTTCGGCATTCCGGTGCGGCTCAATTTCTACACCGAGGAAGAGCTGGAGATGATCGTGAGCCGCGGCGCCCGCGTGCTCAAGATCGGCATGACGGGCGACGGCGCCAACGAGATCGCGCGCCGCGCCCGCGGCACGCCGCGCATCGCCGGCCGATTGTTGCGCCGCGTGCGCGATTTTGCCTCTGCGGCGAATGCCGACTCGATCGACCGCAAGATCGCCGATCATGCGCTGAGTGCGCTGGAAGTCGACGCCGCCGGCCTCGATGCGATGGACCGGCGCTATCTCATGACGATTGCGATGAACTATGGCGGCGGGCCCGTCGGCGTGGAGACGCTCGCTGCCGCGCTGTCGGAGCCGCGCGATGCGATCGAGGACATCATCGAGCCGTATTTGATCCAGTGCGGCTATCTGCAGCGCACCCCGCGCGGCCGTCTCCTCACCTCGCATGCCTTCCGCCATCTCGGTCTTGCCGAGCCAGTGCGCGATCCCGCGCAGTTCGGACTGTTCGGCAATGGAGAGGAAGATTAAGCACTGGTGTCGACCGGCTTTCTGGATCGGCTTGGTCCTGTGATGGCACGCAGCATCGCGCTCTCTCCCACTCCGCAGACGGTTTGGCGCGGCGCTGACTGAAGAAGGTTTTCAAATTTATTTTGCGGCCTGACGCTGTGGGCAAAGATTGACGGCATACCAGGCGCTTGATACGCGCTGCTTCAAAGCATGGATCGGCCGTGCGGCCGGGTAGCATAACCCCTAACAGGGAGCGCGAGCGCACGGCTAGTTGGGGTAACCGAGAGAGTGCTCTTTAACTCGATTGAATTCTTCGTCTTTTTCGGGATCGTCTACTCACTATATCGAATTCTTCCTTTTCACGGCCAGAACTGGTTACTGCTGATCGCGGGTTATGTTTTCTACGGCTGGTGGGACGTCCGGTTTCTTTTCTTGATCGCCTTCTCCACCACGGTCGATTTTTGGATCGGACTGATGCTCGCTGAAGGATACGTTCCCAGCCGGCAGCGCGTAGTGGCTTCGGCCTTCCTGATCGGTGGCGCGCTCGTCTTCGTCAATCTTGACTGGCACGCGTTGGCAGATGGGAATTTCAGTCATTTGCTGGTCGATGGATCGCTCGGGCTTTGGGTATTGGCCTTCACGGCAACGCTGGTGATAATCGCGAACGCTGCCCATGACCACCTGGCCAAAATGGCCGCTGAGCGCCGCCGCCGCCTGCTGCTGTTCATTACTGTCGGCGTCAACCTCGGCTTTCTCGCCGTCTTCAAATATTTCAACTTTTTCGCCGACAGCGCGGAGCTCGCATTGTCCTCGCTCGGCTTGAATGCCGAGCGCTTTCACATCGATGTGATTCTGCCGGTGGGCATCAGCTTCTACACTTTCCAGTCACTCAGTTACACGATTGATGCATCACGAGGACAGATCAAGGCAGCGCGACGCTTCAGGGACTTCGCGTTATTTGTCGCCTTTTTCCCGCCGATGGTAGCTGGCCCGATCGAGCGGGCACGCCACCTGCTGCCCCAACTCCAGCATCCGCGCCGCATCCGGCTTGGCCAGTCCATGCACGGCGTGCTCCTGGTCCTGTATGGGCTTTTCAAGAAGGTAGCGATCGCGGATGGCTTGGCGGGTTCGGTCAACGCGATCTACAATTCGACAGGGTCCGTTTCCGGCTCGGATGTCGCGCTCGCGACGCTGTTGTTCGCTTTTCAAATCTTCTGTGATTTCTCAGGTTATACCGATATTGCGCGCGGCGTCGCCAAACTGCTCGGTATCGAATTGATGGTGAACTTCGATCTGCCTTACCTGTCGCGCAACCCAAGCGAGTTCTGGCGGCGTTGGCATATCAGCCTGTCAAGCTGGCTCAGGGACTATCTTTACGTCTCGCTCGGCGGCAACAGAATGGGTGAACGGCGTACCTACGCGAACCTGATGGCGACAATGGTGCTGGGTGGTCTCTGGCACGGCGCGGCAGTCAACTATGTTTTGTGGGGCGCCTATCAAGGCGGACTGCTCTGTGTGCACCGCGCCGTCACCGGAAAACGTCATACGCTGCCAACCGGGCGCGCGGCGGTTACCGACCACGCACCCGGTCGGTACGCCTTCCAGCGCAGCGGGGCGACGGCCGCCTTGAAGATCGGCGTCTTCTTTCTGTTCGTGTGCTATGGATGGTTGTTGTTTCGCGCCCACAGCTTTGCACAGATCGTGCAGTTTTCCGGTTCCCTCGCAGGTTTCGCACCGTCAGTGGCTTCGGTAATTCCTAAGCCGCCACTTTCGGCCATGGCGGGGCTCGGTATCCTGATCGCGCTGCAATTCGCCGAATGGAGGGACGGGCGCAAGGAATGCTTCCGCTTCTGGCCCCGTCCGATCCAAGGCGTGCTCTATGCCGCGATTCTGTTCGTGCTCGCGATGGGAACCAGCAATGCTCCAGCCCAGTTCATCTATTTCCAGTTCTGATCGCCGTCGGCGCGAACGCTTGCGTGCCGTTATCGAGACGTGCCTGTGGACGCTGGCGGCCTTGGCGGTTTTGGATGTCGCCACGCAGCGTGCTTTCCCGATGCCGGCCGACGCCAACCAGCCGCCTGGCACGCTTGCACGGTATTTCGATTACGGCCGCTCGATCGAAGGTAAGCTTGCTCGGCTGGTCGGACCAACCGACGCGCACTCGGCGCCGATTGTGGTTGCCGGCTGGATTGATCGAGAGTGCCGGCACACACCCCCGCCACCACTGCCGGGCCGCTCCGGCGTAACGATCTATGGCATGTCCTTCAGCGCCCATATTGCCGGCCAGCTTGAACAACTCGCCCCAACGCTGGCAATCTCAAGTTATGCGGGCCCCGCCGCTCCGCCGAATCACAGCTATGCGTGTTTTCTATCGGTGAACGCCGCAGGCGATGACCCCAACGGGATTCAGATATTCGGAGTCCTTGCATCCTCGATTCCAAGACTGTTGACGCTCGGCGGCCTGACGACGAGCTTCGAAGCACCTGCGCCGTTCTCCTATCCGCGCTACCGACTGGTTGCCGGCCGATTGATTGCAGAACAGCCGGTCGTGCGATCGCCAGAGGACCTGCGCGAGCCCGCAAGAATGGCCTCCTACCGCGATCAGCTCGCTGCCGACGACGCCTTCTACGATCCATGGCAGATGTCACAATCCTGGGCCGACGATAGCGTCGTGCTACGCATGCTGAGGCGTGGCTACGCTCAGGCCGAGCTCGCCCGGCGGACAAAACGGCTGGTCAACGATGGCAGCGATTATGTTGACAGCCACGATATCGGCCCGACGCTGACGGCAATGTTGATGCAGTTCGCAGCCACCTCGCGAGCGCAGGGCAAACTGCCTATTGTGATCCTGTTCCAGGATCGTGGAAGCGGCGCGGATTCACTCTACCGCCTAGTGGGACCAGCGCTGATGGATGCTGGCGTGCCCGTTGTCAGCACTCACGCGATCGCGCCCGTAACTGATCCGAAGAACTTCGTGTCTGATGGGCATTTTACCCCCGCAGCTGACCGGCTTATCGCAGAGCAAACGCTACAAATCATCCGACGTTACACGAAATAGGATTTCAGCCCTCAATTAAAGACCATCTGCGGATACATCTCTGGTCCAACGACTTCGTCGCGGCCGGCAACAGCTTTCGCGTTCCGTCGGCTGTTGGTCAGGGAACGATGCCGCGGCAAGCCCAGGCGATATTTGCGAACGACCTCGGGCCATCGGGCCGGCTGGCCTCGTAGGCATCGCGCACCGCGGCGTCGGTGCGCTCCCGCTCCGCCGTGTCCAGGGTGGCGATATATTTGCCGAGCGGGCCTTCGCCCGCGGCAATCGGCGCCCAGTAGTCGTCGAAGTTCTGATAGTCCATGCGGATCATCAGCTCGGTTTCTGCGACGTCCGCAAGCCCTTGCTGGATAAAAGTCCGCTTCATTTCGCCGGGCTGCATCATCGGCTGGAAGCAATAGCGGCTGCGCAACTGGCGCCCGCCTTCGCTGAGGACCGCTACCGTGTCTATCATCATGCGCATGGCGGGCATGCCGCCAAGATGATCCCACACGACGGCTGCGACCACGCCGCCCGGCCGCACGACGCGGCGCATTTCGGCTACGGCCTTGCCGGCATCCGGCACAAAGTGGAGCACGAGCATCGCCGATGCGCGGTCGAACGTATCGTCCTCGAAGGGCAAGGCGCAGGCATCCGCCTGCCGGATTTTAATGCGCGGATCAGTATTGCGCCGATTGGCCGCCTCCACGAAGACGGGCGAATAGTCGATGGCACTGATCTCGGCGAGATCGGCGGCCCTGGCCAGCGCGAAAGTCAGGCTGCCAGTGCCGCAGCCGACGTCAAGAATCTTTTCGCCGTTGGCAAGGCCCGCGAATTTGATGAACAGGGGCGCGAGTTTTTGGCTCCAGCGGCCCATGAGCTGCTCATAGCCGGCCGCATCGTGGACGTTGAAGGTTGAAGTCATCGAAGTCTCCATGCGCTGCGCAAATGCTAGACCTCGATAGAGTGCCCGGCAAGGTACGAGAGCTGACACTGTCGTTCGGATGGCACTGACGACGGGGCCGCTCGGACCCGAGATGGCTTCGAAGGAAGGTTTGGGTCCGCGGTGAGGGCCAATTCTGCCAAGTTGCAGCTTGCCGTCCTAATTCGTTTGCAATCCTTGATGTATGCTCGGGTGTCGTTGTCCGGAGGATGGTCGTGAGATTTCTTCTTGCTGTCACTTTTGCGGCCTTGACGTCGATGACAGCCGCATCCGCACAAACGGCGACCGTTCCAGGCACGGCGCCGCCCCCTTCGGCATTTGGCCCCGATCCGATCATTCAGATCACGACGACATTCCGGGCGCGAATTGAGGGGGTGGCGGACCAGCGCGAGGTGCCGAGCACGACGGCGCAGGACACCGCGCGTCGGCTGCTCTACAACATGGCAGCCAACGAGTGCATCGTGCTCGCGGAGTACTGGAAAGCCGAATGCCGGCTGAGCTCTCTTGCCGTGGATACATCCATTGAGACCATCGGCGGGGTTGATGTGCAGCCCCAGGTGCCTTCAATGTTCGGTATCGCGGTCTATGAACTCAGGCTGACTTCGCCCCGACGGTAACCTTCGTCACGCGCTTTTATCTGCGGGTAAAGCGCCCCGTTCGTAACCGAGCGGGCTGAAATTGCAGTCGCACCCGCTTCGAACGTTCGCGGATTTTCGTTTAGTTCGAGTGAAGCTGACCAGCGCCGACACCATGGTTTCGTACAAGATGAAACATAAACGCAAATTGCGGCGCCACCATCTTGCTACATCGGACCGAGAGACCTTCTTCGGCTCTAACCAGTATTCCTCATACCAATCAGGCCTAACCTGAAATGCGCTCATCGCTTGTTCGCACTCCCAGAGAGGAGACTTTTTCGGTGGCATGGCGCAGTCCTTTGGTGAGGATCGAGGCGTTTCGCATCGCGGGCATTCTTGGCGCCGGGCGCTTCTGTCTATGGGGGGTACGCGACGCTTCGCGGGGCGATAGAACGATGTGAGGCGACGTAGTCGATCTGGCCGCGCGTAGTACCGATATCGATTAGCTCCCTGTCACTTGGGTCGCACGAGGTGGCTCGTAACCTCCGGCGTTTGCGCCGTTCCTGAAACGCACCTCAATATCCCTTGAAAAAGCCGGAGAAGCGCCGCGTCGATGCGGCGGTCCGTCCCAACTCTGTTACACCATAGGCCGTGCTCATAGCGGCATCTCCCGGGCGCTGTTTCCACCCGGACGACGATGCCAAGGCATGAGCGAGCGCGCTTGACATTCGGCTTACATTTTCCTCACCGGCGCCTTATTCTTTGCGTTGCAACCGGCACTGGAGCCTCGGCGATCGGAGGTTGCCCAAGGGATTGGTAGCTTGCGCTATCTCTTCGAGGATTACGCATTCGACACTGACCGGCGCGAGCTGCATCGCGGGGCGGACGTCGTCTCCGTCGCGCCACAAGTGTTCGACCTGCTCGACTACCTGATCCGCAACAGGGAGCGCGTCGTCAGTAAAGACGACCTCATCGACGCCATCTGGAATGGTCGGAGCGTCTCCGATGCAGCGCTGACGACCCGCCTGAATGTCGCTCGGAGCGTCATCGGCGATACAGGCGAGGAACAGCGCCTCATCAAAACATTGCCGCGCAAGGGCTTTCGTTTCGTCGGACAGGTGGTGGAAACGCAGGGGCCCGCAGGCGCGCCGGTCGCCGACAACTCGATAGAACCGCCGAGGCCAGCGCTTACGCTGCCCGATAAACCCTCAATCGCGATTCTTCCCTTCACCAATCTGAGCTCCGATCCCGATCAGGATTACTTCGCTGATGGCATGGTGGACGAAATCATCACAGCGTTGTCGCGGTTCAACTCTCTATTCGTGATCGCGCGCAATTCGAGTTTTGCTTACAAGGGCAAAGTCGTCGATATCAAGCAGATCGGACGCGAACTCGGCGTCCGCTACGTGCTTGAAGGCAGCGTGCGCAAGGCGGCTGGAAGAGTCCGCATCATCGGCCAATTGATTGATGCCGCGACCGGGATACACCTTTGGGCCGACCGATTTGAAGCTGACCTGAGCGATATCTTCGCACTACAGGATCGGATGACCGAGACTGTCGTCTCTGCTATTGAACCAAAAATGTTTCAAACCGAAATAGACTCGGCGGCGCGGCGGCCGAACAACCTCAGCGCTTACGATCTTTGTCTTCGAGCATTCCCGCACCTCTACTCATGGACCCGGAGCGGGACGGCCGAGGCCCTTCAGCTTGCCTCTCGCGCATTGGAGCTTGACCCTCGATACAGCCTTGCTGCGGCCGTTGCAGGGAGTTGCCACTTCGGAAATGTCAGTAAGGGATGGGCGGTCGACCCGAACTCGGAAATCGCAGAAGGATTGCGGCTTCTCCGGCTGGCGCTCAGTATCGACGGGAACAACGCCGAGGCATTGAGCATACTCGGCCGCGCACACGCTTCCTTTTCCGGCGATTTCGATACTGCAAGGGAAATGGTGGACCGCGCGGTCGCCTTGAACCCTAATACAACCGTCGCATGGTCGCAGCGAGGTTGGACTTACCTGATAGCGGGGCAGCCCGAAGAGGCGATCCGGAGCTTTGAGCGCGCCATTCGACTAAGCCCATTTGACCCGTCGCTATTTACGAGGTTTACAGGAATGAGCGCTGCATTCATCGGTCTTGGTCGTTTCGATGAGGCGGTTGCCGCGGCCAAGACCGCTATCCAAACGAAACCGACGGTTGCGATGGCCTATCGTTGCCTCGCCGCGGCTCTGGCGCATCTAGGGCGAGATGCAGAAGCCAGGAAGACGGCGGCCGAGCTTCTTGAGCTTGAGCCCGATTTCCGAATATCTGGATGGCTGGCCCGTAGCGGTCACTGGCGGTCTCAAATGTTTATCGAAGGCCTCCGCAAAGCTGGACTTCCGGAGTGACGCGGCAGACCGCGACTTCCGATCCTGGCACTTTTCCGGACTTGGCACGATGTCCGAGTTGAGTCCGTTATGCGCACGAAAGCGAACGTTCGCCAACGCCTCTGGTTTTATGGGTTCACACCCTATCGAAAATCTGCTGAAAAGCTGCACGAACGCGCCCGAATTTGGCAGCAATCCAATTCCAGGAAGGACGGGCATCACCAGCGCTCGCTCCCATGATTACACGCCGTAAATTCCTTCGCTTCCTCGCCGGCCTCGGTGCCTTCGGCACCTCGACCGCGGCCTATGGCTTCGGCGTCGAGCCGCTGCTGCGGCTTCACGTTGCCCGTTACGACGTTTCGCCACCGCAATGGCCGGCGGGCTTCGAGCTCAAGATCGCCGTCATCGCCGACCTTCATGCCTGCGATCCCTGGATGTCGCTTGGGCACATTGAGGCGATCGTCGAACGCACCAACGCGCTTCATGCCGATGTCATCGTCATGCTCGGCGACTACGTGGCCGGGCATCGCCACATGATGCGGCAGGTACCGGCCTCCGAATGGGCATCGGCCCTGGCGATGCTGAAGGCGCCGCTCGGCGTGCACGCGATCCTCGGCAATCATGATTATTGGGATGACCGCGCCGTGCAGCGCGAAGGGCAGGGCAAGACCGTTGCGCAGCACGCGCTGGAAGCCGTCGGCATTCCCGTCTACGAGAATGATGTCACGCGCCTGACCAGGGGCGGCCATTCCTTCTGGCTCGCCGGGCTCGGCGATCAGCTCGCTTATCTGCCGGCATGGCGCTTTCGCAGCGTTCGCCGGATCGGCGTCGACGATCTCGACGCGACGCTCGCAAAGGTGACTGACGACGCGCCGGTGATCCTGCTGGCGCATGAGCCCGATGTCGCGTTCCGCCTGCCGAAGCGCGTGGCGCTGCAGCTCTCGGGCCATACCCATGGCGGCCAGGTCCGGCTGTTCGGATGGTCGCCGGTCGTGCCGTCGCGCTACGGCAACCGGCTCGCTTACGGCCACAAGAAGATCAATTGCGACGTGGTCGTCTCCGGCGGGCTCGGCTGCAGCATCCTGCCGTTCCGCCTCGGCGTGCCCCCGGAGATCGTGCTGGTGACAGTGGGCACGGCGCCGGCGTTGTCCTAGCCGATTGCACTTGCGAGGGCCGCGGCTGCTGCCAGCCACTCTGTGCTTTTGTCGTTAGTCGTGATATTGTTCTTTCATGAGTTCGGCCGTCGAAAAAGCTGTTGAAGCGCTGGAGTTGCTGCCTGAGGAAATGCGGGAGTCGGCAGCCGACTATTTACCGTCGCAAGCCAGGAAATTCCGTGCGTTGAAGGATGCGATCGACGAGGGTATGGCAGACGTCGAGGCGGGACGCGTGGTGCCCTGGGATTTGGAAGAATTTCTCAAGCCGGCCCATGAGCAACGGAAGCGATAGGGATTGTCTTGAGGGGCGTAGTCTCTCTGCGTGCCCGCTCGGATATTCTCGCCATTGATTCATACTTGGCAGAGCATAGTTCGGCCGCCGCCGATCGAATGCTGGTACGCTTCGCGCAGCGTTTTGATGAATTGTGCGATTTCCCTTTCTGGGTCGGGATCGAAGCGAGCTTGGTCCGTCACTTCGCGGTCTTTTGATCGATGGATATATCGCCTTCTATATTGTGGAGACGGAGCGGATCGTGATCGTGCGGACATGGAACGGGAATTTTCCAGATGAACCCCATTCTCGACGGTGAGATCCGCGACGGCCGCCATCACATGCAGGTCCGTGTCTATTACGAGGACACGGATTTCCCTGACTGGACGTTGTCGTAGTAGGC
>DATMNV010000040.1:0-15307 GCA_035568535.1 Bradyrhizobium sp. | reverse complement strand
GAAATACGCAAACCGGAGGCTCTATAATACCGGTACGAGCACCTACGTGACCCTCGAAGACCTCGCGGCGATGGTGAAGGAAGGCGAAGACTTTCTCGTCTATGACGCCAAGACCGGCGACGACATCACCCGCTCGGTGCTCGCGCAGATCATCTTCGAACAGGAAAACAAGGCGGGACAGAATCTGCTGCCGACCACCTTCCTGCGCCAGCTGATCCGCTTCTACGGCGACAGCATGCAGATGGTGGTGCCGAAATATCTGGAGCAGTCGATCGACACGCTGACCCGCGAGCAGGAGAAATTCCGCAAGCAGCTCGCCAACACCTTTAGCGGCACACCGTTTGCCCCGCTTGAAGAGCATGTCCGCCGCAACATGGAATTGTTCCAGCAGACCTTCTCGATGTTCAAGCCCTTCTCGCCGCGCGCCGCTGGGGAGGTCGAGAAAGCTTCCGAACCGCCGGAGGAAACCAACATCGACGATCTGCGCAAGCAAATGAAGGAAATGCAGGAGCGGCTCGAGCGCATGTCGAAAGAGCCGAAGAAGGAAGAGTGATTCTTCTCTCTCCATCGTCGTCCCCGCGCAGGCGGGGACCCATAACTACCGAAGCTTATTGTTAGGGCGCGCTGGGGCTCCAGCTTCTGCGGCTACGCGCGCCTGTGGTTATGGATCCCGGATCGCGCTCGCTATCGCTCGCTTGTCCGGGACGACAAGCGGAGTTAGCCCGCCTTCGGCAACGCCGCATCCGCCGCCCACGGTCGCTCCGCGGTCGCAAGCCCGATCAGCCGGCCCTGGATGTAATCGCAGCCCCAGTCGCGCAGCATCAGAGCCGCGTGTTCGTCCTGCACCCATTCGGCGACCGTCTTGATATTCAGCCGCCGCGCGAGATCGATCAGCGTCTGCACGAAGGCGCGATCATCGGCGGAGCGCGAAATGTTCTGCACGAAGGCGCCGTCGATCTTGACGATATCAACGCCGAGCTTGCGCAGGTTGCGGAACGAGGTGTAGCCGGCGCCGAAATCGTCGATCGCGATGCGGCTGCCGAAATTCTTCAGCCGCGTAACGAAACCGCGCACATCGTTGATGTCCTGGATCGCGACCGTCTCGGTGATCTCGACAATCAGCCGCTCGGCGACGCCGGGATGCGCGCGCATCAACGACTCGATCGATGCCCACCAGTCGGGATCCATGGTGGTCTCGGGCGAGATGTTGAGGCTGAGCTCGACGCTCGGCGACTGGGCGAGCTCGGCGACCACGAGCTCGAGCACGCGGTGATCCACCAGGCGGATCAGCCCGAGCCGCTCGGCGACCGGCACGATATCGGGCGCGAGCAGCACCCGGCCGTCATCCTGCTCCATCCGCACCAGGCATTCGTAGAAGGCGTTTTCGCGCGAGCTTGCCGCGACCACCGGCTCATAGGCCATTACGATGCGCCGTTCGTTGAGCGCGGTGACGATCTCGTCGGTGACGCGGATGTTGACACGGCGCTGCGCGTCGCGCTCGACGTTCGGACGCCAGGCCATGAACGAGCCGGCGCGGCGGCGCTTGCAACCATCGAGCGTCTCCTGCGCGCGGTTGATCGCTTCATCCGCCGAGCGCGCATAGCGGGGCACGGCGACGCCGCCGATCGAGGCGGTCACCGAAACCGGACCCGAACGCGTCGGTACCACCTCATCGCGCACCACCGCGAGAAAGCGTTCGGCGGCAACATTCATGTCGTCGATGGTGCAGTTCTTGAGGATGAGCCCGAACTTGTTGCCGGAGAAGCGGCCGAGCACGTCGCCGCCGCGCAGGCGCGCGCGGATTCGGTTGGCGATCTCCGAGATCACGGCGTCCGCGACATCGAAGCCGAAGGCGTCATTGACCCGCGCCAGGTGATCGATGCCGATCAGGAGGAAGGCGCTGGTGGAGCGGAAGCGCTGGGTTTCCTCGATCGCCTCCGCGAGTGCGGCAATCAGATGGGTACGGTTGAGCTCGCCGGTCAGCGGATCGTGGCGCGACAGCTTCAAAAGCTGCTCGTCGCGGGCGTGGCGCTCGTTGTTGATGCGGACGATGCCCTCTGCGCGCGCCGGCCTGCCGTCGGTGCCGGCGAACCAGCAACCGGTCTCCTCGATCCAGGTGAGTGGCGCCGAGGTCGAGACGCGTACGCCATATTCGATCCGGTAGGGCGTGCCGCCGGCGCCATGGACCGCCGGCGAAAGACCCAGCGCGTCGGTGCGGATCGAGCCCTGCGGCTCGATCAGTTTTGCGAATTCCGCCCCGCTCGAAAGGACCTCCGGCGGAATATCTGCAAAGACCGCACCGAGGTGATCGCTCCAGCTGATCGCGTCGCTGGCAATGTCCCACACAAAGGCGGCCTGGCCGAGCGAGGCGAGAATGGTCGAGGTCTGCGGAGGTGCGGCTGTCACTGTCGCCTCGTTTCGGGACACAGGCGGTGATTCCCTGTTCGCAGGATAGGGCCTGTTTCTCCCGAATCCCTAACCGAAGTTCATTAATGTTCTGGAAACCACCTTTTACGAAGTGCCGGAACGAAACGCAGGGCTGCGGCATACTAATTGCGGAAGTCAAACCGTAGCGGGGCCAGATGTCCCAGAATGTGACGGTTTGCAGTGTCCAGCGTTTACGAAGTGGAAATAGAAGACGGCGTCTTCGAGGACGTTGAGCCCCCCTGCGCCGCGCTGGTGCCGGTCACGCAGACCGCTTGTCGCGCCCCCAAATTGGCGGTGACGCGGCCCAACGCCAATTTCGTCACGCAACTGATTGCGACCGCCGAGCACGCGCCGCAAACCTGCGAGCGGCGACGCGCGGCGCCGGCTGATGCGCTTTCCGCCTATTCCGCGCACATGCACAAGGTCGGGGACGCCGGCCTGCGCACGCGGCAGACCATCTAGAACGGCGTTACTCCCGCGGCGCCTCGGGCGAGGCCGCGGAGCCGGCGCCGGGCTGCAATTCCGGAGACGGGATGGTCGGCGACGGTTCGGCTGCGGGCTGAACCGGCTTCGGATGATCAAGCAGCACCGACTCGGCGACCGAGGCCGCTGACGGCACTGATGCCGTCGGATTGGAGGCCGGCGTCGGTGCCGCGGGCACGGGTTCGATCCGCGGTTCCGGCGCAGGCGCTGCTTCATCCTCTCTCGAAGGTCTTCGCGATACGGTAGCGGGCACAGCCGTGCGGCGCGCGTGCAACGCGATGCCGCCGAAGAAATCCACCATCGCCATCAGCGTCAACAGGAAGAAGGTCGAGGTGCCGAATTTCGGCCACATCACGAATTCGGCCGCAGCAGCACCGAATACGATCAGCGACAGCAGATGATCGGTGAGATATTTCGAGCCCGGACGCGCGCCCTTGACGATCTCGAGCAGCAGCAACAACAGGCCGAGCGCCAGCAATATGTCGCTCAGGTTGACCGCCCATTCCGTGCCCGAAACCAGCGTCACCTTGATCAGGGGATCGACCATCGACACGGTTGGCATCAGCCAGGCGACGATGTTGTAGATCGCGAGCGGAATCAGAAGCAGCGGAAAACCGATCATCGGCGAGGCCTTCTTCACAAGAGGGAGATTGAGCGCATTCCGCAACAACGCCGGCGAAGCGCCTTCGCTCCGCCGCGGAAATTCCTCTTATCTCACTCGTTGGCCAAATTCGGGCAGGAAGATGAAAGCCTCCCGCCCGCCGCGATCAGGCTTGCTGATCAGGCTTCTTTCTTGGGCTTCAGCACCTGCCGGCCCTTGTACATGCCGGTCTTCAGGTCGAGATGGTGCGGCCGGCGCAGCTCGCCGGAGTCCTTGTCCTCGACATAGGTCGGCTTCTTCAGCGCGTCCGCCGAGCGGCGCATGCCACGCCGCGACGGCGAGGTTTTTCTTCTCGGAACAGCCATAACGGGTCCTCTAGGGGTGTTGCGGGGGCATCGCCCGAAATGCGGGACGCGCTTGAAAAGCGAGCTGCGATGCCGACAAGGCCGCGCTTATAGAGGATGGAGTGCCATAAGGCTAGGGCCGGCGGCGGTTAAAATGGCCAAAAATGGGCTCAGAAAGCCCGATTTTCGCCCCAGCACGACGTCACCGCCTGCGCCCGCGTCGTATAGGTCCCTGCGAGCCGCCGCAGCCCGGGTCCCGGCGTGCGTGCGCTGCGAATATGCGGATTGGGCAGGATCGACGCCAGCAGCGCCGCCTCCCGCGGCGACGCCGTGGCGGCTGAATGGCCGAAGGCGAAGTTCGATCCCGCTTCGGCGCCGAACTGGCCGGAGGGGCCGAGCTCGGCGATGTTGAGATAGATTTCGAGGATCCGCTGCTTCGGCAGCACGGCATCGATCCAGAGCGCCAGCGGAAACTCCAGCGCCTTGCGGACGAAGCTCGCGCTCTGCCACAGGAACAGGTTTTTCGCCACCTGCTGGGTGATGGTGGAGGCGCCGCGCATCCCCTCCCCTTCCTGGGCGTCGTTGATCGCCTCGCGCAGCGCGCCGAAATCGATGCCGTGATGTTTGCAGAAATGCGCGTCCTCCGCGCCCACCACCGCGCGCGGCAGTGAAGGCGACATGGCGTGGAGATCGATCCATTGCCGCGACACCGGCGCGCCCGTGAGGTTGCGCCAGACCATCAGCGTCGAGACCGGGTGGCCGGTGCGGTAGAACGGCGTCAGGACATAGGGCACGAACAACGCCACCAGCACGATCAAGGCCAGGATTTTGAGAGCGCGCAAATCGGTGTTTTCTGCTTCGTGGGGGAAAGCCTTGGGACACGGGATAAAGCGCTGTTATCCCGCTCACAGTTCCGGGCTTTTTCAAGCGGTTTTATGACGTAGCCGGCGCAGCACTGCGATTGACGAAGCCGGTCGCATAAAGGATTGTCCGCCCAATTTGACCTTGGAGCTTGCCTTGCCGACTTTGCCTTGGAGCCCGATTGAATGACCGGCACTGCCCACGATTTCGCGAAACGACTGGACCAGACCGCGGAGGACACCGAAACCCTGCTTGCCAAACTGCTCTCGGACACGCTGGAGACGGACGAGATCGCGCGGCCGAAACGGCTGATGGACGCCATGCGCTACTCCAGCCTTGCCGGGGGCAAGCGCCTGCGGCCCTTCCTGGTGGTCGAGAGCGCCGCCGTGTTCGGCGTTCCCCGCGAAGCTGCGCTCCTCGCCGGTGCGGCGCTCGAATTCATCCACTGCTACTCGCTGATCCACGACGACCTGCCGTCGATGGACAATAGCGACCTGCGCCGAGGCCGTCCGACGCTGCACAAGAAGACCGACGACGCCACCGCGATCCTCGCCGGCGACGGCCTGTTGACGCTGGCCTTCGACATCGTCACCCGCGACGAGATCCACCGCGACGCCACGGTCCGCCTCCTGCTGACGCGGGCGCTGGCGCGCGCCGCGGGCATCGGCGGCATGGTCGGCGGGCAGATACTCGATCTTGCCGGCGAGGGGCGCTTCGGCGACCGCGAGCCGGTCGATGTCGCGCGGCTGCAGCAGATGAAGACCGGCGCGCTCTTGCGCTTCGGCTGCATCGCCGGCGCGCTGCTCGGCCAAGCCTCGCCGAAGGAGTATCAGGCGCTCGACGATTACGGCAAGGCGCTCGGCGAAGCCTTCCAGATCGCCGACGATCTGCTCGACGTCGAGGGCGACGCGGCGGCGCTGGGAAAACCGTCCGGCCAGGACGCGGCGCTGGGCAAGACCACCTTTGTCACCCAGCTCGGCATCGAGGGCGCCAAGCAGCGCGTGCGCGACCTGCTCGCGCGCGGGGATTCCGCGCTCTCGATTTTCGGCGCGAGGGGTGACGTGCTGCGCGCCACCTCGCGCTTTGTCGCGGAGCGGAAGAACTGAGCGGAGAACGCAAGACGCCGATGCCCGGCAACGAGCTCGAAGAGACCCTTCTTCGATTCCGCAAGCTGCCGAAGCCGGTTCGGGTAGTTTACGCGCGGCCGCGCACCTTCGTGTCGATGGTGCTGGGCGTCATCGCTTATCTGCTGTTGCCGGCTTCGCTGCGGCTGGTGACGCGGCTGCTGATCGGCTGGGACGCCTTTGCCATCCTCTATCTCGTGCTGGTCTATCTCATGATGTGGCGGAGCGAACTCCGCGGCATCAAGCGCAATGCCATATTGCAGGACGACGGCCGCTTTTTGATCCTGCTGGTGACCGCGCTTGGCGCCTTTGCCAGCATCGCCGCGATCGTGTTCGAGCTCGGCACGCATCACGCCGTGCCGCAGCTTGCGATCGCGACCGGCACCATCGCGCTGTCCTGGGCCGTCGTGCATACCGCCTTCGCGCTGCATTACGCCCATGACTATTATCGCGGCGCCAAGCCGGGCGGCCTGCAGTTTCCAAGCGGCGAGAAACAGGACCACGCCGACTACTGGGACTTCGTCTATTTCTCGTTCGTGATCGGCATGACCGCGCAGGTCTCCGACGTCGGCATCACCGACAAGACCATCCGCCGCACCGCGACCGTGCACGGCATCATCTCGTTCGTCTACAACACCGCTCTTGTGGCGCTAATGGTCAACATCGCGGCAAGCGCGATTTCGAGTTGAAGCCCTCACTTCGTAGGGCGGTTTAGCGAAGCGTAATCCGCCACTCCCCTCACCGCGGCGGGTTACGCTTCGCTAACCCGCGCTACGAAATGCGCTGAGAATTGAACGCAGATGCGGCTGTCGTTACGGGCACCTTCCCGACATGATGGCCTCGTTCGTGTTGCAACCCCGTTCACGTTCAATACCGGTAAGCGGCCGGCTCGTAGCCGTCTGCCCTGAACTCGGCGCTTGAGAACGCCCGAACCGCGGCGGTAGCGCGCCTACGCCGGCATCATAACCATAACCAGCCCCACCACCCGGCGTAACGGTGCGAGCATTGTCCTGACGGCCCTGGCGGGAGCGGCGGCTTGCACGATCAACCTCGTCGCGCTTGGCCACCGGCTGCTTGCGTTGCCTCTCGCACTCATTGTCGTCGTTGATGAACGAGCCTTCGGCGCAGACGATCTTCGTGCAATGATCGCCGTCGGCCTTGAAGCCGTGGTCGCAGACCAGCGGGCAGACCCGCGACGGCTTCTGCTTGATCGCATCGAGCGTGTCCGCATTCACTGTCTTGACGTCGAGCTTCATGCCGGCGTTACGGTTGAACTGCGACAGCGAGCGCTGCGACGACGCATCCCAATCGCCGTCGGCGTTGCCGGTATAGCAGCCGACGCGGCGCAGCTCGGACTGGACCGACTTGGTGATCTCGGTCTGCGACGGCGCGGGATTGAGCGAGGCCAGATTGGCGTTCTTGTCCGACGTGCGCGTTGCCGACTCCGGCTGCGGCGTCGGCGTATTGACTGCCACGACCGTCTTGTCGGCACGGTAGCGCTCCGCGTCGGCCGCCTGCTGTTGCGCAACCTGCTTGGCCTTTTCGGCATCCAGGCGCGCCTGCTCGGCGGCCCTGGCATCGGCTTCCGCCTTGGCCTGCGCCTCCTTTTGGGCGCCGGCGGCCGCGAGACGTTCGCGTTCCTGCTCGGCCTGCTTCGCCTTCTCGACCGCCGCGGCATGCGTTTCATCGGCCGTGATCTTCTCGAGCTGAAGTTTGGCAAGGCTTGAATAGAATCCATCGGGATGCTGCGACAGGAAGGCGTTGAACGCCGCCTTGCTGCCGAGCTGCAGCGCAAGCTCATAGTCGCGGCGGATATCGGCCTGCGGGTTGGGCGTTGTGGCCGGCGCCGCAGCGACGGGAGCCCGCGCCGCAGCCGGGGCCGGCACCAGCGGGACATCGTCGCCGCCGAGCGAGCCATAGACATAGGGCTCCTGCGTGTTGGAGGTAGCCTTCAGCACATCGTCGCGCACGAAACCGAACGCGCGGCGCACGTCGAGCCCCGGCGTCGTCAGATGCCGCGACAGCGCCATGGTGAACGGACTGTTCTTGCCATTGCCGTCCTGCGCCGTCGAGCCGGCCTTGGCGGAATAGGCAATCAGGGTGTTGGAGCTCGTCGGCTCGACCCTGGCGAGGCCGCGGCCGACCGAACGCGTGGCCAGCGTCTTCTTCATGGTCTGGGCAAACGGATTGTCGCGGCAGGCATCGAGGATGACGAGCTGTAGCTTCTTGGCCGATTCGACCGACACCAGGACCCGATCCAGCGAAAAGGCTTCGTCATAGACGTCGTTGTCGCGCTCGAGCTTGGCGTCCACCGGAATCAGATAATTGCCGCCGTCGACCTCGATGCCGTGGCCGGCATAATAGATCACCGCGATATCGGCACCGCTCGCCTTGTTGGCGAACTCGCGGAGCGCCCGGCGCGTCTCCAGTGCCGGAAGATTCTGCCGGAAGTCGACCACATCGAAGCCGGCGTCCTTCAGCGTCTGCGCCATCAGCGCCGCGTCGTTGACGGGGTTCGCGAGCGGCGGGGCGTTCTGATAGGCCGAATTGCCGAGCACGAGCGCCACGCGCTTGTCGGCCAACGCCGGCTGGCAGATCAGGAGGAGCGCCGCGGCCAGACAGAATTTCAGCGATCCGAATAATCCACGCACACTCATGATGGCGCCTCCGAAAACGACGGTCTCCCGCCCCAAGGATGACCTAGCAAAGCTTCGCACCAGCGCGTTGTGAGCCAGATCACGAAGTAAACCACGGTGGAACCAACGATTTTCCCGGGGCTCCCTTGTCTTAAGTCTAACCGGGGGTCGGTTTGGTTCGGCGGCCAGTTCGCCCTTTGCGAAGTCGCATTTTCCGTCCAAGATTGGGAGAGAATAAAGAAAATTCCGGAGGGAGCGATGCACGGGGTGATGTTTCACGGCGAGCGCGAACTGGAACTGATGCAGTTCCCCGATCCAGGCCCCGACGCACACGATGTCGTCATCGAGATGAAGGCGTCGGGCATGTGCGGCAGCGATTTGCACCAATATCGCCGCGCCAAGGGCGGGGGCCAGGCCAGCGGCATCCCGATGCGGGACGGACCGGTGATTGCAGGCCATGAGCCCTGCGGCGTGGTGGTTGCAGTCGGCTCGGCCGTCGGCCCCCGGGAAGCCCGCGTCGGCCAGCGCGTGATGGTGCACCATTATCAGGGCTGCACCCAGTGCAACCATTGCCGTGCCGGCTGGCAGCAGCTCTGCCAAGAGGTGCCGGTCAAGGTCTATGGCAACAACGCCCATGGCGGGCATGCGAATTACCTAAAGGTGCCGGCGAATACGCTCGTGGCGTTGCCGGACGAGCTGTCGTTTTCGGCGGGAGCGGCGATCGCCTGCGGCTCAGGCACCGCCTACAGCGCGCTCCGCCGCATGAACCTCTCCGGCAACGACACCATCGCGATCTTCGGCCAGGGTCCCGTGGGGCTGGCGGCCACGCAATATGCCAAAGCGATGGGCGCGCGGGTGATCGCGCTCGACATCAGCGAGCAACGGCTCGACCGCGCCAAGGCGTTCGGCGCGGATGCCACCGTCAATCCGGGCTCGAACGATCCGGTCGCGGCGATCAAGGACCTGACTCACGGCCGCTATGCGGATCTCACGCTCGACACTTCGAGCAATCCCGACGCGCGGCTGAACGCGATCCGGGCCACCAAGGTGTGGGGCACCATGTGCTTTGTCGGCGAGGGCGGCAATGTTCACATCGATGTCAGCCCGCATCTGTTGCGTCGGCAATTGACCCTGGTCGCGTCCTGGACATTCTCGAATATCATCCAGGCGGAATGCGCGCGGTTCTCGGTCGAGCGCGGCATCGATGTCGACCAGTTGTTCACCCATCGCTGGAAGCTCGACCAGGCCGAGGAGGCCTACAAGCTGTTCGACAAGCAGGTCGACGGCAATTCCGGGGCGCGCGTAGCGCGAAGATCGTTGAGAAGATTCCGGGCTCATCGCTGCGCGATGCACCGGAATGACAGGACAGGAGATCAGCCGTGAGTCATGACCGTTCATCCGTCGAAGCCGTGGTCAACCACTATTTCGATGCACTTTACGAAGGCGATGCCGACAAGATGGGCACGATCTTTCATCCTTCCGCCGACCTGCGCTGGGTCGACAAAGGTGAATTGAAGGTGCTGACCGTGCCCGATTGGCTGGGCCTGATCAGAAAGCGGGCCTCGGCCAAGGCCGAAGGCAAGCCGCGCGAAGACTTCATCGTCACCATCGACCGTTCCGATGACAACACCGCCTTCATCAAGGTGCGCTGCCAATTGCCGCCGCGCTACTTCACCGATTATCTGGTGGCGATGAAGCTGAAGGACGGCTGGCAGATCGTCTCGAAGTCGTACCGCTACGATCTGCGCGATTGACGCCTCCCACCCGTCTCGTGCAACAAAGACGGAATGGAAGCTACGTTTCAGATTTTTCTGTTCCTGCTTGCGGTGCTCGCGGGCACCGCACTGTTCGCGCGCCGGGTCGACATCGCACCCGCGATCCTGCTGCTGCTCGCCGGTATCGTGCTGGCCTTCATCCCCGGCATGCCCATGCTGGAACTGCCGCCGGAGCTGGTGCTGCTGCTCGTGCTGCCGCCCCTGATCTATTCAGCGAGCGTCGCGATGAGCTGGCGCGAGTTCAAGCACAACCTTCGCCCGATCACCCTGCTCGCGGTCGGCGCCGTGATCTTCACGGCCGCCATGGTCGCGACCGCCACGCATTATCTGATCGGGCTGCCCTGGAATGTCGGATTCCTGCTGGGCGCGATCGTCTCGCCGCCCGACGCGGTCGCGCCGCTGGCGATCGCGCGCAGGCTCTGCATCCCCCGCCGCGTCATGGTGGTGCTCGAAGGCGAGGGGCTCGCCAACGACGCTACCGCGCTGATCCTCTACCGCTTCGCGGTGGTGGCGATCACGACCGGCAGCTTCTCACTGTCGGAAGCCGGCGGCATGTTCTTCGCGGTCGTTGCCGGCGAAGTGTTGTTCGGCATCGCCGTCGGCTGGCTTTCGCTGCGTACCCGCCATTACGCGCGCGACCCGCAGATCGAGATCACCCTGTCGCTGATCACGCCCTATCTCGCCTATTGGGTGCCCGAACATCTCGGCGGCTCCGGCGTGATCGCAACCGTCGCCTGCGGGCTCTATATGAGCTGGAACGGGCCGTTATGGATTTCGTCGGCGACGCGCCTGCAGGGCATCTTCTTCTGGAATTTGGTGATCTACCTGATCGAAGGCCTGTTGTTCCTGCTGACCGGCTTCCAGATGCGGTCGCTGTACGAGAAATCGAAGGCGTTTCCGCTCGACGACATCCTGATCGCCATCGCCCTGGTAGCGGCCGTCGTCATCGTCGCCCGCTTCGTCTGGGTCTATCCCGCGACCTATCTGCCGCGGGTGATGAGCAGGAGCCTGCGCAAACGCGATCCCTCGCCGCCCTGGCAACATATATTCATCCTGTCCTTTGCCGGTGTGCGCGGCGCGGTTTCGCTCGCCGCCGCGCTGGCCCTGCCGCTCGCGCTCGCGAATGGCGATCCCTTTCCCTATCGCGACCTCGTGCTGTTCATCGCCTTCGGCGTCATCTTCGTGACGCTGGTCGGTTTGGGCCTAAGCCTGCCGATGGTGGTGCGCTGGCTTGGCGTATCGAATGCCGGCCGCAACGAGGTTGTCGCGGAGCACCAATCCGAAATCGCCGCACGGCGCGAGGCGCTGGATGCGGCGCTGCGCTCGCTCGACGCCCTGATCGAAAAGTGCGAGCTATCGGACGAAGTCGTGAGCCTGTTGCGGGCGCGGCATGAGATCCGCGCCAATCAGCTGCCGGACTCACTCGATCCCGAGAAGCATGACGTCTCGTCGGCCGGAACCGAGCTGACGCGCGAACTGATCGCGGCCGAGCGCAAGTTCATCCACATGATGCTGCGCGACGGCAAGATCACCGACGAGGCGCGCCGACGCATCGAGCGGGACCTCGATCTCGAAGAAGCCGGCCTCGCCAATCGCGAATACCGCGAAACGCCGCTGTGACGCGCGGCGTCAGCGCAGATGGCAGGCGACCCAATGGCCGTCGGCGCTCTGCTTGAGCTTAGGCACTTCCCGGCTGCAAAGCGGCTGCGCGATCGGGCAACGTGTGTGGAAGTGACAGCCTGACGGCGGATGAATCGGGCTCGGCACCTCGCCGCCGAGCCGGATGCGCTGGCGCTTCACCTTGGGGTCCGGAATCGGGACCGCCGACAGCAACGCTTCGGTATAGGGGTGTTTGGGCGAGGCATAGAGCTCGCGGCTTTCAGCCATCTCGACAATGCGGCCGAGGTACATCACGGCCACGCGTCGGCTGATATGCTCGACGACCGACAAATCATGGGCGATGAACAGAAAGGCGAGGCCGAATTTCTGCTGCAAATCTTCCAGCAGATTGATCACCTGGGCCTGGATCGACACATCGAGCGCCGAGACCGGCTCGTCGCAGATGATCAGCTTCGGCTCGACTGCGAGCGCGCGCGCAATCCCGATGCGCTGGCGCTGGCCGCCGGAAAATTCGTGGGGATAGCGGCTCGCATGATCCGCCTGCAGGCCGACGGTCTCGAGCAGTTCGACGATACGCTCCTCGAACTGGCGGCGGCTTTTCGCGAGCTGATGGATGATCAGGGCCTCGCCGATGATGGCTCCGACGCTCATGCGCGGATTGAGCGAGGCATAGGGGTCCTGGAAAATGATCTGGATGTCGCGGCGGAGCGCGCGAAGCTCCCCGCCATCCAGCGCGCGCACGTCCTTGCCTTCGAAGCGGACTTCTCCCGAACTCGGCTCGATCAGACGGATCACGCAACGGCCCGTGGTCGACTTGCCACAACCGGATTCGCCGACCAGCCCGAGGGTTTCACCCGCCTCGACGTGAAAATCCACGCCGTCGACCGCATGGACGCTTCCGGTCTGACGCTGCAGCAGCCCGCCGCGGATCGGGAAGGCCTTGGTCAGGTTGCGCACGCTGAGAAGTGGCTCGCTCATTGGGCGGCGGTCTCCTCGGCGCGGATACAGGCGACGCGATGCCCGGCCTCGATCTCGCGCAGTTCCGGCTGGGCGCGGCGGCATTCGTCGACAGCAAGGCGGCAGCGCGCGGCAAAGCGGCAGCCGACTGGTGGATCGATCAGTTTTGGCACCGTGCCAGCGATGGTCTCGAGCCGTTGCTTGCGCGCGGCAGCGAGATCGATCCGCGGGATCGAGCGGATCAGGCCCTGGGTGTAGGGATGGCACGGGCTCGCGAACAGGCGATCGACGCTCGCCTCCTCCACCACCTTGCCCGCATACATGACCGCGACACGCTGCGCGACTTCGGCGACGACGCCCATGGCGTGGGTGATCAGCATGATCGACATGCCGAAGCGGGATTTCATGTCCAGCAGGAGATCGAGTATCTGCGCCTGGATGGTGACGTCGAGCGCCGTGGTCGGCTCGTCCGCGATCAGGAGTTTTGGATTGCAGGACAGCGCCATCGCGATCATGACCCGCTGCCGCATGCCGCCGGAGAAGTGGTGGGGATAATCATGGACGCGGCGCGACGGATTGGGAATCTGCACCAGCGCCAGCATCTCGATCGCCCGCTCCAGCGCCGCCCGGCGGGAAAGCTTCTGATGGAGCTGGATCACCTCGGCAATCTGGTCGCCGACGGTGTAGACCGGATTGAGCGAGGTCATCGGCTCCTGGAATACGAACGCGATCTCGCTGGCGCGGATGCGATTGATCTCATCCGCGCCGAGGGGAACGAGGTCCCTGCCCTGCCAGAGAATCTGGCCGCCGGCGATGCGCCCGGGCGGCATCGCGATCAGCTTCAACACCGAAAGCGCGGTCACCGTCTTGCCGCAGCCGGACTCGCCGACCACGCACACAGTCTCGCCGCGACCGATCGCGAGGTCGACACCGTCGACCGCCTGCACCATGCCCTCGTCGGTGTCGAAATAGGTTCTCAAGCCCTTGATGTGGAGGAGTGCGCCGTTCGACACGGCCTGCGCCTGATCCATCACATCACCTTCCGCGGGTCGAGCGCATCGCGCAGGCCATCGCCGATGAAGTTGATGGCGATGACGGTGAGGAAGATGGCGCCGCCGGCGAACAGTGCCCAGTGCGGCGCGATGTCGAGATAGTCCTTGGCGTCGAACAGCAGCCGGCCCCAGGTCGGGATATCAGGCGGAAAGCCGAGGCCGAGGAACGACAGCGTCGATTCCGCGATGATCGCGGCCGCGACATCGATGGTGCCGGCGACGATGACCGGCCCGAGCGCGTTTGGCAAAATATGCCGGACCACGAGCCGCAAATTCGACGCGCCGAGCGCGCGGGCGGCTTCGACGAATTCCTTCTCGCGCAGCGACAGGAATTGGGCCCGCACCAGGCGCGCCACTGGCATCCAGCGAAAGCCGCCGATGACCAGCACGATCAGGATGAACACACCGCCCTCCGGGCCGACCAGGCCCTTGAGGATGTCGCGGAACAGATAGATCACGAGCAGCAGCAGCGGCAGTTGCGGCAACGACAGGAACAGGTCGGTGACCCACATCAGTGCCGCATCAATGCTGCCGCGGGAAATGCCGGCGATGGCGCCGACGATGGTGCCGGCGGACATCGCGACCGCCATCGCCGCAAAGCCGACCGCGAGCGAGATGCGACCGCCGTAGAGCATGCGGGCCAGCAGGTCCTGGCCGAGATCGTCGGTGCCGAACGGATGCTCCCAGGACGGCGGGCTCAGGCGGGCGGTGAAGTCGATGTCGTTGATCGCGACGCGCCAGAGCAGCGGTCCGAGCAAAATCGACAGCGCCAATAGCGCAAGCACAACCACGCTGATCGCCGCCAGCCGATGGCGCCGGAAGCGCCGCCAGGCTTCGCGCCAGGGCGAAAAGCGCCGGTCGCGGCGGGCGAGCGGGCGCGCCGCCTCAACGGTAGGAGATGCGTGGATCAAGCCAACCATAGATGATATCGGCCAACAGGTTGAAGAGAACGACAAGACAGGCGAACACGAAGGTCACCGCCATGATGACGGGCGTATCATTGGCAAGGATGGCGCTGATCAGGAGCGAACCGATGCCGGGAATGCGGAAGATCTGCTCGGTGATGATGGCGCCGCCGAACACGCTCGGCATCTGCAGCGCCACCAGCGTAACGACGGGGATCAGCGCGTTACGCACCACGTGCTTGACGATGACCTTGCTCTCGTCGAGGCCCTTGGAGCGGGCGGTGGTGACGTAGTCCAGCCGGATCACGTCGAGCACCGCGGAGCGGACATAGCGCGTATAGGACGCGGCCTGGAACAGGCCGAGCACGGTGATCGGCATGATCGCCTGCTTGAGATATTCCCAGTACCAGTGCCAGCCGGTCGCGGCGATATCGACCCGATAGACAAAAGGCAGCCAGCCCAGATTGACGCTGAAGATCAGAATGAGCAGCAGCCCGGTGAAGAAGGTCGGCAGCGAGAAGC
>DATMNV010000039.1:0-23189 GCA_035568535.1 Bradyrhizobium sp. | reverse complement strand
ATCGCGCTGCAACGTCACCGGTGAGCGACAACACGCCTCAAGCACCTTGCGATCTTTCCTCGAAAGGTGGACTTCTCTTGCTTCGGGTATCATCCATATCTTGAATCACGACTCACGATCCAAGAAAAGTGGGTACTAGCTCCCGACGATGACTGACGTTGCAGGAAATTCAGTTTCGATCCGCTTGCCTCGTCTCTGCTTGATCGCCTCTATCCGTTCGACGTCCTCGAGCTGAAGATGACGGCCGCGCTCGAGAATTTCCAACGTGTACTCTTCATAGGTGAGCCCCAGTCGCTCGGCCTTCCGAAGGCGAAACGCGACAATTCCTTGTGAGGTGTTGTGCCAGGCGGCGCGATGCGCGGCCTTCCAGTAGAAGTAATTTCCGATTCCGCCGTGGCCCCATTCCGGCCTGTGCTCCTGGTCGAGCGGCGGACCGCCATTGTGGCTGGCGGGAAAAGCGCTTGCCGTCGGCTCGATCGGAGAGGTGTTGATTTTGGTCGCCGACATTGCCGGCTAGCTCCGCGCCAATGCGACGACGTAGACGCATGCCGCATTCGTCTCGTTTGCAAACGTCGTATCCGCGGGCGGACCGAAGCTGAGACAATCGCCGGCGCTGAGCGCGCGCCGCTCGCCGCCCTCGGTGATGACGAGATGGCCCGACTGCACCCAGACGAGCTGGCGGATATGGGCGTAGGAGGAGGCGGGCAGGGTGACCCGCTGCCGCGCGGGCAATTCCACCCGCACGATCTCGACGGGATGATCGGGGCGGCTGAACACCTGTTTTCGCACATAGCCGGTCTCGGGATCGCGCCAGACCGGCTGGTTGGCTGCGCGCGACAGGCGTTCGCCCTGGCCTTCGGCGCGCAGCATCAAGCCGGCCAGCGTCAGGTCGAAGGCGCTGGCGAGCCGCACCAGCACGACAGCGGTCGGGCTGACCTCGGCGCGTTCGATCTTGCTGATGGTTGCCTTGGAGACGCCGGAGCGGTCGGCAAGTTCCGCCAGCGACCAGCCGCGGCTGTCACGTTCCAGCCGCAGCCGTTGGGCGAGTCGGTGGCTCAGATCGTCTACTATAGTATCCATTCGTCTACTATAATAGAAAACCCAGGTCGCCCGCAAGTTCGGAAAATGAGCCTCCAAAACAGCTTGCGAGAGCGGTAAGCGCGCCTATGTCGGGGGTGACAATGCCCGGTGCAATCGTGTAACACCGCGCGACTTCAAGAAAACCCTGCAAGTCCACGAGCCGGATGCCGGCCACGCCCGGCTTGTGACGGAAGGTAGAGATGCAGACTGTCATCATCGTCATTCACCTCATGATCGTCCTTGTCCTGATCGGCGCGGTGTTGCTGCAGAAGTCCGAAGGCGGTGGCCTCGGCATGGGCGGCGGCGCAGGCTTCATGTCGAGCCGCGGCACTGCCAATCTCTTGACGCGCACGACGGCGATCCTGGCGGTGGGCTTCTTCGCCACCAGCCTGCTGCTTTCCTGGATCGCGGGCTTCAATCGCCAGCCGAGCGCAATCCTTGGCACCCAGGCGCCGGCATCGCAGTCGCAGCCGGCCGGTGGGGCAACGCCGGTCGCGCCGCCGACCAGCGGCGGTGTGCTCGATACGCTGAAGAAGGCCGACGAGCAGCAGAACCAGGCGCCGGCCGGGCCGCAGGCGCCGCGCTCGCAATAAAGCAGACGGGCCATGCAGGAACGCGGCTAGTCTCCTGCATCAAGAATACCCACTAGAGCGCTGATGGCGCTTCCATTTCTCTCCTACCCACAGCCCTGCAAAAACTTTGCTTGGCTGGACGAATCGTTTTGGCGAATCGAGCAGGTGGCCTTAAAGGTAAAGTCCCATGGCGCGGTACATTTTCATCACCGGCGGCGTGGTCTCCTCGCTCGGAAAGGGTCTGGCATCGGCAGCTTTGGGCGCCCTGCTACAGGCTCGCGGCTACAAGGTCCGGCTTCGCAAGCTTGACCCCTATCTCAATCTCGATCCAGGCACGATGTCGCCGTATCAGCACGGCGAAGTCTTCGTGACGGATGATGGCGCCGAGACCGATCTCGATCTCGGCCACTACGAACGCTTCACGGGCAGGCCGGCCACCAAGGCCGATAACATCACCACGGGGCGCATCTATCAGGACATCCTGACCAAGGAGCGGCGCGGCGATTATCTCGGCGCGACCATCCAGGTCGTGCCGCACGTTACCAATGCCATCAAGGAATTCGTCCTTTCCGGCAACGACGACTACGATTTCGTGCTGGTCGAGATCGGCGGCACGGTCGGCGACATCGAAGGCCTGCCGTTCTTCGAGGCGATCCGCCAGCTCAAGAACGAGCTGCCGCGCGACCACGCGATCTATATCCATCTGACGTTGTTGCCCTACATTCCGAGCGCCGGCGAGCTGAAGACCAAGCCGACGCAGCACTCGGTGAAGGAATTGCGCTCGATCGGCATCCAGCCGGATATCCTGCTCTGCCGCACCGATCGCGAGATTCCGAAGGAAGAGCGGCGCAAGCTCGGCCTGTTCTGCAATGTGCGCGAAAGTGCCGTGATCGAGGCGCGCGACGTCGACAACATCTATGCGGTGCCCGAGGCCTATCACAAGGCCGGCCTCGACGACGAGGTGCTGGCGGCGTTCGGGATTGCGCCCAGGATTCCGCCGGCGCTGCAGAGCTGGCACACCATCAACGAGCGCATCCGCAACCCCGAAGGCGACGTCACCATCGCCATTGTCGGCAAATATACCGGCATGAAGGATGCCTATAAGTCGCTGATCGAGGCGCTCTCCCATGGCGGCATCGCCAACAAGGTGAAGGTCAATCTCGACTGGATCGAGAGCGAGGTGTTCGAGAACGAAGACCCGGCGCCATTCCTTGAGCACGTCAACGGCATCCTGGTGCCCGGCGGCTTCGGCCAGCGCGGCGCCGAAGGCAAGATCAAGGCCGCGCAGTTCGCGCGCGAGCGCAATGTGCCCTATTTCGGCATCTGCTTCGGCATGCAGATGGCCGTGATCGAGGCCGCGCGCAATCTCGTCGGCATCGAGGAGGCCAACTCGACGGAATTCGGCCCAACGCCCGAGCCGCTTGTCGGCTTGATGACGGAATGGCTGCGCGGCAACGAATTGGAGAAGCGCTCAAGAAGCGGCGATCTCGGAGGCACCATGCGGCTCGGCGCCTATCCGGCGGTGCTCAACCGCGGCAGCCGGGTGTCCGAGGTCTATGGCGGCGCCGGCGAAATCTCCGAGCGGCATCGCCACCGCTACGAGGTCAATACCGCCTACAAGGATCGACTCGAACAGCACGGGCTGAAATTCTCCGGCCTTTCACCTGATGGCGTGCTGCCGGAAATCGTCGAATATGAGGACCACCCGTGGTTCATCGGGGTGCAATTCCACCCCGAATTGAAGTCGCGGCCGTTTGAACCGCATCCGCTGTTCGCGTCTTTCATCCAGGCCGCGATGGTGCAATCGAGACTGGTCTGACGGATCAGGCCGAGCCTAGGCCAATATCGTCTCCGGCTGCAGCATTGCTGCATTGTTGACAATGAGCCTCGCCTGCGGACGCCGCGTCAGCCGGTACACCGCCGCCGGCGGCATGTTTCTCAGCGTGCGGTCTATCAGTGTCGCCTTCAGACCGAGCCGATCGAGAACCGGCCGCGGCACGGGACAGCGCATGCCGTAGGTGAATTGGTAGAATGCGCCGCCCGGGCGGACGTAGCTGAAGGCACCGCCGAGAATCGAAATCACCTTGCGCGTCGACATGTTGAGAAGCGGAAGCCCGCTGATGATGGCGCCGACCGGCGCGCCGTCGAAGATATGCTCGGCTGCGAGTCTTGATGCGTCCATCCAGAGCACGCGGGCGCCGGGGAAGCGGATCTGCAACAGCCGCATGAAGTCGGAGCCATATTCGACAAGAGTCAGATCCTGTTGGCGCAGGCCGCGTTTCAGTAATTGATAGGTGAACACGCCGGTGCCGGGGCCGAGCTCGAGGATCGGGCCGGTGGCGGCTGTGATCTCGCTGGTGATCAGCTCGGCCAGTGCCGATCCCGATGGGGCGATAGCGCCAACGCGCTGCGGGGCCGACATCCAGGCCTGAAGGAAGGAGATGAAATCGTGTGGCATGCGCACTCCAGCGAATGGTTTCGGTGACGCCTCGATTCGAACGACGAGGCCCGGCCAATGTCGCGGGTGCGCATTACGTCAGCATTGCGCTGGAGCCGTGATGAGCGGAAACCGCAGGGGCTCAGCGCTTACTGGAGCGAAGGGGCGGGTGGTAGTGTCAGCCGGAAACAGGCGCCGCCGTTTGGACCATCGAGCACGCAGACGTAACCGCCATGCAGCTGCGCGATCTCGCGCACCATGTTCAGCCCGAGCCCCGCGCCGCGATCGAGCGGGTGTAGCCGATGGAACGGTTCGAATATCAGTGAACGCTGTTCCGGCGGAATGCCCGCGCCCTCGTCGGTCACGTCGATCATGGCGGGGCGCATCACGTTGATGTTGATGGTGCCGTGCCGGCCACCATGCTGGATTGCGTTCTGGATCAGATTGGTAAGCGCGCGCTCCAGCGCGGCACGATCGCCCAGCGTGTCGATCCGCTCGTTCGCCGCATCGAGAGACAGTTCATAGCCACCGCTGATGGCGAGCGGCGCAAGGTCTGCTGCGACACTTTGCGCGACGGCGACAAGGTCGACGCGGCCAAACGGAGTTCGGCATTGATCGAGGCGCTGAATATCGAGCAGTTGCTCGGCCAGCGTCGCAAGCCTTGCCGTGTCCTCGATCAGGCGGTTCTTGTCGGGGCCGTCAGGCAAGGCTTCCAACCGGGTATTGAGGATCGCGATCGGCGTGCGCAACTCATGCGCGGCGTCCGCGACAAAGCGCTTGTGGCGCGAATAGCCCTCGTCGAGCCGGGTCAAGGCGTCGTTGATGGCGGTGACGAGCGGCGCGACCTCGAGGGGAATGTACTCCACCGACAGCCGGGCGCCGCGCCGGTGGATGTCGATCAACTGCGCTTGCGCCGCGGTTGCGCCAAGGCCGGCAAAGGCGCGTTTCACCACCATCGGGGTGGCGATGAAGGTGGCGGCCGTCATCAACAGCAGGCCGGGCAGGACGATGACGAGGAACGCAGCGCTCGTCGCCAGCACGGCCTTGCCTCCTGACATTTTTCCCTGCGTCGCGGTCAAGACCTGGACGTTGCCAGCATCGGTGTTGACGCGCTTCAGGCGCGCCGGCTGTTTGCGCGGGTCATCCTCGAGGAGCTGCCAGCCAAGCCGTGCCTGGCTGATGTGATCGAGCGCGCCGCCGATCCCGGCAAATTCCGACGGCACGGTGCCTTCCGACACGGACTTGCCCTGCCTGTCCCGCACCAGGAACCAAAGATCGGGAAAATCGGAGCGCAGTTGCTGCAACTCCGGCGTCGGGTGCAGGGTCAGGCCGCCCTGGCTGTCGCGCGCCACTGCGTGTTGCACGACGTCGATGACGCGGTCTTCGTCGCGGTCGAAGAGCAGGAAGCCCGCGCCCCACAACGTGCCGATCACGAGGACGGCGAGGATCGCCAGAAACGCCGCCTGCAGTGTCACGAGCCGCCAGGAAAGCCGCGACCGCAGGCAATAGGCTTCGACCTGCTGCGTCATGAAGTCTGCCTCAACAGGTAGCCGACGCCGCGGATGCCGTGAATTTCGACGCCGGCGTTTGCGTCGGTGAGCTTGCGGCGGAGCCGCGACACATGCGTGTCGAGGGCATTTGACTGAATCTCGTCGTTGAAATTGTAGACGGCTTCCTCCAGCGTCGCGCGGACGACCGTCCGGCCCATCCGGCGCAGCAGCGCTTCGAGGACGAGCAACTCGCGTCTCGGCAGGTCGAGCGGAGCCCCATCGACGCTCGCCTCGCGATGGCCGAAATCGAAGGCAAGCCGGCCGGCCCGCACCACGTCCGACTTCAGGCCGGCCGGCGCAGCACGGCTCGAAGCCGCGCCATCAATTCCTCGATGGCGAAAGGCTTTGCCAAATAGTCGTCCGCCCCGCTGTCGAGGCCCGCGATCCGGTCGGCAAGGTCGCCGCGCGCCGTCAGCACGATGATCGGCACGCCGTCGGCCCGGGCCCTGAGCTTCGGGATCAAGGCAAGGCCGTCGCCGTCCGGAAGTTGGCGATCGAGCAGGACGGCGCCGTGCACGTCGGCGGCGATGGCCTCTTCGGCCTCAGCGAGGCTCGGCGCGTGGTCGACCACCATGTCGTACCGCTTCAGCGCCGAAGCAAGCGCAGCCGCCATTTCCGCTTCATCTTCGACCAGCAAAATCCGCATTTTCCAAGACCCTGGCTCAAACCGGCCCGATCAAGCGCCAGTATCATTGCGGCAGCATTGCGGGAATCGGCCGGTCATTGTTGCGCAAGAGGTTTTCGCGGGCGAGGGCCGCAACCAGCCATGCGCCTCATGTCGCAGGATGTGCGCCATCGGCCCGAGACAGTGCCGTCCCGAGCCGCTATAACCGCGCGCGAATAAACTGGGAGGACCATGAATGATCTACGAAATGCGCATTTATCGCTGTCTGCCGGGCCGGCTGCCGGCGCTCTTGAAGCGATTTGACACGATCACGCTGAAGCTTTGGGAGAAGCACGGCATCAAGCAGGCCGGTTTCTTCACCACGCTGATCGGCGAATCCAACCAGGAGCTGACCTATTTCCTGGCCTGGGAGTCGCTCGCCGACCGCGAGAAGAAGTGGACCGCATTCCAGAGCGATCAGGAATGGATCACCGCTCGCGCCAAGACCGAGGAAGACGGCCAGATCGTCGCCAATATCGTGAGCCAGCTCCTGGTGCCCACGCCATTCTCCGCCGTGAAGTGAACGGCCGCGCAACCCTGATATTCAGGCCCAAAATTGGGTTGATCCTTCCGGCACGGCCCTTATGGTCGCGCCGGAAAGGATAGCGCTTTGAGCTCCGCAGCCCCCGTCGTCGGCGTCGGCCAGGTTCGGTTCGGCAATGATTTGCCGATCTCGATCATCGCCGGCCCCTGCCAGCTCGAGAGCCGTTCGCACGCGCTCGAGGTCGCGAGCGCGCTGAAGGAGATCGCGGGCCGGCTGAAAATCGGGCTGGTCTACAAGACCTCGTTCGACAAGGCCAACCGCACCAGCGCGTCCGGCGCGCGCGGCCTCGGGCTTGCCCAGTCGCTGCCGATCTTTGCCGAAATTCGCTCCGCGCTCGGTCTGCCCGTGCTGACCGACATTCACGAAGCCGCGCAATGTGCCGAGGTCGCGCAGGCCGTGGACGTGCTGCAGATCCCGGCTTTCCTGTGCCGGCAGACGGATCTTCTGCTGGCGGCAGCCGCGACCGGCAAGGTCATCAACGTCAAGAAGGGGCAGTTCCTGGCGCCCTGGGACATGACCAATGTCGTCGCCAAGATCACCGGCGGCGGCAATCCCAATGTGCTGGTGACCGAACGCGGCGCCTCGTTCGGCTACAACACGCTGGTCTCCGACATGCGTGCGCTGCCGATCCTGGCGCGTACCACGGGTGCGCCCGTGATCTTCGATGCCACCCATTCGGTGCAGCAGCCTGGAGGGAAGGGCGCGGCCTCCGGCGGCGAGCGCGAGTTCGTGCCGGTGCTGGCGCGTGCCGCGGTCGCGGTCGGCGTCGCCGGCGTCTTCATCGAGACCCACCCCGATCCCGATCACGCGCCGTCCGACGGGCCCAACATGGTGCCGCTGCGCGAATTCGAACCGTTGGTAAAGAGGCTGATGGCGTTCGATGCAATCGCCAAAGCCAAAGCGCCCTGATGCATCAGACCGTCGCTCGGCCCAAAGAGCAGTTCAGAGACCAAGGTCTGCCGCCGGCTCTCAACGTTGTAACGCTGGCAACCTTTTCGGCGGCGCTTTCGGGCCGTGCGCTGGATCCGGTGCTGCCGCATGTCGCCGATGATTTCGGCGTCACGATCGCCACCGCGGCGAGTTTTGCCTCGGTGTTCGCTTTTACCTTCGCCGCGATTCAGCCGCTGGTCGGTGCGGCCGCCGATCTCTTCGGCAAGGCGCGGCTGATGATCTTCTGCCTCGTGATCCTCGGTATTGCCAATCTTGTCGGCGCCTGCGCCACCTCGTTTCCGCTGCTGTTTTTATCGCGCATCATCGCTGGCGTCGGCGCTGGCGGCGTGTTTCCTGTTGCCCTCGGCCTCGCCAGCGATCTCGTCAGTTCTGACAAGCGGCAGATCGGGATCAGCCGGACATTGGCGGGTTCGATGAGCGGCAATCTTCTGGGCGCGACGTTCTCCGGCCTGATCGGCGATCTGTTGGGCTGGCGCGGCGTGCTCGCGATCCTCGGCGGACTCGTCGTCATCGCGGCGGTCGCAGTCGCGGCTGGTTTTCGCGGAGCGCAACTCAATCGTCCGCCGCGAGCAAGCCTCGGCGCACTCAGGCACGGCTATCGTACGATCTTCGCCGACCCGAACGCACGCGTTTGTTATTCCACGGTCTTCATCGAAGGCTGCTGCGTGCTCGGCCTGTTTCCCTTCATCGCCTCGTTTCTGTTCGATCTCGGTGAGAAATCACTGTCGGTCGCCGGCATCGTCATCGCTGGATTTGCGATCGGCGGATTGTTCTATACGGCGACCGTATCGCGCTTCCTGCCGCGGCTCGGCATGAAGGGCATGATGATCGCGGGCGCGACTTTGGTCGGATTGCAGCTCATCGCCACCGCTTTCGGCCCTGGCTGGAAGATTCAGTTCCTGTGCATGCTGATGATGGGCTGGGGATTTTACATGATCCACGGCTGCATTCAGGTCTTCGCCAGCGAGCTTTCGGTAGAAGCGCGTGCGACCGCGCTGTCGCTGCATTCCTTTTTCTTTTTCATGGGCCAGACGGTTGGACCGATCGCCTATGGCTTTGGCCTGCAGCATGGCGGCAAGATCACGACACTGGTAACGGCGGCCGCCTGCATGATTGTGCTGGGCCTCGTCTGCGCGCGGCTGCTGCGGCAACGCCTGCCGGCGGATGCGGCGGCACGACCCGACGTCGAGCCTTAGCCGGCCGGCGCGTCGGAGGCTGTCGCACAATAGTCGCGCCAGAACTGTCGATACCCCGCCTCGACCTTTTGCGTGTAGACCATCACATTTCCGGCCGGCGAACTCGCGATTCTGGCGGGAAGATCCGCCCGCAGCTTCTCCAAATGGGAGCGCATTGCCGCAAATTTCTGCGCAATCGCAACATAGCCATCATCGTCGTCGGCGACCCAGTCGTCGAGACCGATGGCTTTCAGGATAGCTCCGGCTGCACGTGATGGCACGCCATTGCCGAGCTTGGCAACGACCGGTACGCCCATGTAGAGCGATTCCCAGGTGCTGATGCCGCCGTTCTGCGGAAACGGATCGAGCGAGATGTCGATGTTCTCGAAGGCCTGCAGATGGTCACGGCGCCCGGTCGAGCCGATGCAGATGACCCTGTCCTGCGCAATACCCTGGGCCACGAAACGACCGACCACACCATCGCGCACTAACGCATCGTCGAGGGCGAAGTGCTTGACGACGATCTTCGACCCCGTCACCGCGCGCAGCAGTTTCGACCAGACCGCCAGCACTTCGTCGGATATTTTGTCGATCCGGTTGAATGCACCGAAGGTGACGAAACCATTCCGGATCATTGGAAGCGCGGAAGGCTGGGCTTCGGATATGGGCTCTATCGTGATCACTGACGGCAAATCATACACGCGCTCCGCAAACAAATGCCGGACGTCCTGGGGAACAGTCACCGGGTCCGCGAAAAAGTAATCCATGGCCTGAATGCCCGTCCCCGTGGCGTGACCCCAGGCCGTAACCTGGACCGGCGCCGGCTTGCGCGCGAACACATTCAGACGATTGCCCGCCGTATAGCCTGAAAGGTCGACAAGGACGTCAACGCCGTCGGCTTGAATACGGTCAGCCAGTTCATCATCGGAAAGACTCTCGGCGTTGACCCAAACATCAGCCAGTGACTGGAAAACGGTGGCAAGCGAATCTTGCGTCGACGAACAAGAGTAGCAGTTGATTTGGAAGTTCGCCTTGTCGTGGGATCGCAGCACAGGCAGGAACGCAAATGCCGCCGAATGAGTCCTGAAGTCGGAAGAAACATATCCAACGACGATGCGTTTTTGCGGGTCAAGCGGCCGGGCCGCAAGCTTGCGCCTTCCGAATTTGGAGCCGATCGCATCCCACCAGTATCTTCGCGCCGCCTGTTGTGCCGCGAAATCCGCGGCGGAAAGAAAATCCAGATAGAAGATCTTCTTCGTAATCGCCTCATCGCAATCCGGTCTGATCTCCAGCGCCCGATCGAAATGCTGGATCGCGGCGGCAGTGTCTCCAAGCCGTCCGAGACACGCGCCCAGCAAAACGAGGCCGATTTCGGAAGTCGGATTTTGTTCGAGCACCCTTTTGCAGGCGACGATCGCCTGCGCCACGCTGCCCGTGAGCATGTTGACCTGCGCCTTCCCCCGCCAACCCAGTTCGAGCGAGGGCTCAAGCGCAACCGCGGCATCAAAATCGGCTTCCGCCTGAGCCCGCCGTCCCGACAGCATATAAAGCCGTCCGCGGTGGGCCAGCAGTTCCGCCATATCCGGCTTGATTGCGAGCGCAGCATTGAACGCCGTTTCAGCCACATCGAAGTGCCGGAGTTCGAGGTGAGCCAACCCCTTGCCAACCATGGATTCGAAATGGCGCGGCTGAAGCGCAAGCGCCGCCTCTGCGCTCATGACGGCCGCTTCGTATCGCTTGAGCATCATTTCCGCCACGCCACGATTGCAATAGGCGTCGACGTCATCGGGCTTTAGCTCGATCGCGCGCGTGAAGGCTGCGATCGCCGGTTCGGGCAGTTCCAAACGGAACAAGGCATTGCCCAGATTCCTCAGGGCCAGCGGAAAAGCCGGCTTCAGCGCGAGTGCCTTTTCATAACAGGCACGGGCTTCGTCACAGCGTTTGAGGTTGAAGAGCGCAAAACCGAGATTGTTATGAGCATCCGCCGAGCCCTGGTCGAGGGCAACCGCGCGCTCAAGGATCCGCTTCGCGTCCTCGAAGCGCCCGCAGTCGAGTATGGACACGCCCAACAGATGCATGGCGTCAAAGGAATTGGGCATGTCCCGAAGCACACGGCGGCAAAGCGACTGAACATCCGCGTGTCTGCCCTCGCCATAGGCAGCGAACGCGGCCAGCAACGCCTCCACCTGCCTCCTGACTTTCTTTTGCAGCTTCGGGTTCTGGACGGGGCGAGGGCCGGCGGTGCTTTGCAAGGATTTTCCCTGGGCGATTCTCTTCCGAAGACTCTAGCAGACGCGAACGGGACTGCCAGCGCGTCGCCTAGAGCATGATCCGGAAAAGTGTGTAGCGGTTTTCCCTCGCGACAAACGCGCAGCGTTTGCGCGGAGATCATGCTCAAACAAAAAGATAGAGCGGGATGACGATTCGAAGAAAAGTCATCCCGCTCTAGGGTTTGAAGCTGCAAATCATCGCCTGCAGCTCGGCCCGCACGCTCGCGATGACGACGCCGTAATCGCGCGTCTCGTCCTGCCGGAATAGGCGCACGCTCGGATACCAGGGGCTGTCGTCGCGACCATCAAGCCAGCGCCAGTCGCCGACAAAGGGCAGCATGATCCAGGTCGGACGCCCCAGCGTGGCCGCCAGATGCGCGACGCTGGTGCATACGGTGATCACAAGATCGAGGTTTGCGATCAGCGCCGCCGTCTCGGCGAAGTCGGTCAGCTCGGCCGTGAAGTCGATGATATTCGTGCGCGCTTCGAGCAGCGCCTTGTCACCGGGCCTGACGTCCTTCTGCAGGCTGACGAAGGTCGCGTCGAGGTCGAGGAGGGGCGTCAGAGCCTTGAACGGCATCGAGCGGTTGCGGTCGTTGCCCTGGTGAGGATTGCCGGACCAGACTAGGCCGACACGCAGGCGGTGATGCGGACCGAGGCGATCGCGCCAATGCCTGACGCGCCCGGCCGGAAGCGGTGGCAGATAGTTGGCCTGCGGGATCGTCTCGAGTGTTGTGCCGAAGGCGAGCGGCAGGCTCATGATCGGGCAGTGCAGATCGAACGGCGGGAGTTCGCGTGCAGTGAACGGCAGGCATTCGCAAACGCCCGGTATTCCCGTCAGTAGCCGACGCAGCCCATCCTCCACGACCAGAATGACCCTCGCGCCGCGGGCCGCCAGGTCAGGCAAATAGCGCGCAAACTGAAGCGTATCGCCAAGCCCTTCATCGGCGCAGATCAGGACGGTCTTGCCGGCGATGTCCTGTTCGCCCAGCCATTTCGGTTGCGAGAACTTCGGATAGTCCGGCGCGAACTCCGGCACTTGCCAGCGCGCCTCGCGCCCGGCCCAGCCCTCCGCAAAATCTCCGGTCTGCAACTGCAGATGCGCGATCTGCCAAACACTCCTGGCATCGTTCGGATCGAGCTCCGTCGCCCGCGCGTAGGCCGCCATCGCCTCACCGAAACGATGCAGCTGGAACAGCGCAAAGGCCCTGTTGACGAGGACCTCGGTAACGCCGGGACGAAGCTGGAGTGCCTTGTCGAACCAGTCGAGTCCTTCCTGGTATCTATCGAGCCGGAGCAGCGCGTCGCCGATATTGTTGGAGATGATGGGATCGGTCGGCGCCAGTGCATGCGCGCGCTGGTAGTCGGCGAGGCATTGCTCGTATCGCTTCAACGCCCGCTGCGTGCGTGCGCGCGCGAACAGCGTCGGGACGTGATCCGGCTGCAGCCAGTTGGCCAGGTTGAAGTGGGCCAGCGCCTGCTCGAACCTCTGCGTTTGATGGAGCAGATTTCCGCAGTGATAGGCAGCTTCCCAATGACGCGGGTTGAGCTTCATCGCGCGCTGATAGGCCAGCAGCGCGTCGTCGGGCCGGTTGAGCGCCGCGAGCACGGCGCCAAGCGCTTTCCACAGTTCGGCGTCCTCGGGCTTCAGCCGCAGCGCCGTGTCGAACGTCGCGCACGCTTCTTCGAGCCGCCCGGCCTGCTTCAGCGTGAGCCCAAGCGTCACCAAATATTCCGGCCTGGTATCCTGCCGGATCGCGCGCGTGAGCCATGCCACCGCATGGTCGAATTGCCGGGCGTGCAGTGCTACCAGCCCCATCAGATGCAGGCTGTCGGCGTGAGAGGCGTCGATATCAAGCGCCTGCTGGCAGCTGAGTTGCGCCTCCAGCACCTGACCCGCCTGCAATTGCTTCAGGGCGATCGCGACAAATTCATCCGGCGCAGACGGCGCCGCCGAATTGGGATCAATGCCGGCGCTCCGGGCGGCCGCGTCGCCTTCGCGAGGGTTCATCACCGCGTTTCAACGTGATTTGAACCCTGACGTTTAGGTGATTCTGCCGGGCGCGCCTAACCGCGGCCGCGATAGGGCGCAACACCCTGGTCCGGAACCCAGATCCCCCTAGGCAACCGGCCGGTCTGCCAGAACACGTCGATCGGGATGCCGCCGCGCGGATACCAGTAGCCGCCGATGCGAAGCCATTTCGGCTTGATCTCGCTGGCAATCCGCTTGCCGATCATGACGGTGCAATCCTCATGGAACGCGCCGTGATTGCGGAAGCTCGCCACGTAAAGCTTCAGCGACTTCGACTCCAGCAGCCACTGCCCGGGCGCGTAGTCGATGACGAGATGCGCAAAGTCCGGCTGTCCCGTGACCGGGCAGATCGAGGTGAACTCCGGCACGGCAAAGCGCACCAGATAGTCCGTATCCTTCTGCGGGTTGGGAACGCGGTCGATTTGCGCTTCGT
Organism: Bradyrhizobium sp.; assembly: GCA_035568535.1. Lineage (GTDB taxonomy): Bacteria > Pseudomonadota > Alphaproteobacteria > Rhizobiales > Xanthobacteraceae > Bradyrhizobium. Next base: position 9,481 of record DATMNV010000039.1, on the reverse strand, counting down.
CCGGTGTCGCCGGCCATTCCACGGCGCGGCCAAGCTGCAGTTCGCCTGACTTTGCCGGTTTATCGGGCTTCTTCGCCATTTGTTTCTCCTGGCGCGCGACCAGCAAAAGTGGAGACCGGCTTTGCGTCCGGTCGCGCTCCAAATCAATAATTGGCGCATGATCTTATCGCGAAACCGCTTACACTTTGGCGGATCATGCGCCGGGCCCTCTTAGCCAAACCTGTCCGCGCCGTCACGCGACCTTTTCCGTTCTCTTACGTTGCGGTAGAAGCGGCGCCAACCCGCCCGATCCCACCCTCCAAAGAGGCACTCATGACCGCCATCGTCGACATCATCGGCCGCGAAATCCTGGACAGCCGGGGCAACCCCACCGTGGAAGTCGATGTGGTGCTGGAGGACGGTTCGCTCGGCCGCGCCGCGGTGCCGTCCGGCGCCTCCACCGGCGCGCATGAGGCCGTGGAACTGCGCGACGGCGACAAGTCCCGCTATCTCGGCAAGGGCGTGCGCAAGGCGATCGAAGCCGTGAACGGCGAAATCTTCGAGGCGCTGGCCGACCGGCCGGTCGAGGACCAGGTCCAGATCGACCAGGCCATGATCGATCTCGACGGCACCGCGAACAAGAACCGGCTCGGCGCGAACGCCATTCTCGGCGTCTCGCTCGCCTGCGCCAAGGCCGCGGCCAACTCCTTCGACATGCCGCTCTACCGCTATGTCGGCGGCACCTCGGCCAGGACGCTGCCGGTGCCGATGATGAACATCGTCAATGGCGGCGTGCATGCCGACAACCCAATCGACTTCCAGGAGTTCATGATCCTGCCGGTGGGGGCGGCGACCTTCGCCGAAGCGTTGCGTTGCGGTTCGGAAATCTTCCACACCCTGCGCGGCGAACTGAAGAAGGCCGGCCACAACACCAATGTCGGCGACGAGGGTGGCTTTGCGCCGAATCTGCCGTCGGCGGATGCCGCGCTTGACTTCGTCATGGCCGCGATCGGCGAGGCCGGCTACAAGGCGGGCGGCGACGTCATGCTTGGCCTCGACTGCGCCGCGACCGAGTTCTTCAAGGATGGCAATTACGTCTACGGCGGCGAGAACAAGACCCGCTCGCGCTCCGAGCAGGCCAAATACCTCGCCGATCTGGTCTCCCGCTATCCCATCGTCAGCATCGAGGACGGCATGTCGGAAGACGACATGGAGGGCTGGAAGGAGTTGACCGATCTCATCGGCAACAAGTGCCAGCTCGTCGGTGACGATCTCTTCGTCACCAACGTCAAGCGGCTTGCGGACGGCATCAAGAACGGCCGCGCCAATTCCATCCTGATCAAGGTCAACCAGATCGGCACGCTAACCGAGACGCTCGCCGCGGTCGAGATGGCCTACAAGGCCGGCTACACTGCCGTGATGTCGCACCGCTCCGGCGAAACCGAGGATTCCACCATCTCCGACCTTGCAGTCGCCACCAATTGCGGCCAGATCAAAACCGGCTCGCTGGCGCGCTCCGACCGTACCGCCAAGTACAACCAGTTGCTGAGGATCGAGCAGCAACTGGGCAAGCAGGCGAAATATGCGGGCAGGGGCGCGTTGAAGGCGCTGGCCTGAGACGACAACAAGCAAAAAGACACAAACCAAATCGGGAGGAGTGCCATGAGTGACGCCAAGAGCGGCCTGCAGCTGCGTTCGCTGATCAAGAAGAGCGGCGAGCTCGAGATTTCACTGTTGAACGTGCCGACGCCCGATCCCGGCCCCGACGAAGTGGTGGTGCGGGTCGAGGCGACGCCGATCAACCCCAGCGATCTCGGCCTTCTGACCGGGGCGGCTGACCTCTCGACCGCGAAAGCGTCGGGCACGAAGGACTCCCCCGTCATCACCGCAAAGGTCCCGGAAGCCGCCATGAAATCGATGGTGGCCCGGCTCGACGAGTCCATGCCGGTCGGCAATGAGGGCGCCGGCGTCGTGATCAAGACGGGCTCCTCGGAGGCGGCCAAGGCGCTGACGGGCAAGACCGTCTCCATGATCGGCGGAGCCATGTACGCGCAGTACCGCACTCTGCGAGTGAACGAGTGCATGCCGCTGCCGGCCGGCACGACGGCAGCCGACGGCGCGTCCTGGTTCGTCAATCCCCTGACCGCGCTCGGCATGACCGAAACCATGCGGCGCGAGGGCCACAAGGCGCTGGTGCACACGGCGGCCGCCTCCAATCTCGGGCAGATGCTGAACAAGATCTGCCTGAAAGACGGCATCGGCCTCGTCAACATCGTGCGCAGCACGGAGCAGGCGGATATCCTGCACAAGATCGGCGCCAAACACGTCGTCGACTCCTCCGCGCCGAGCTTCATGGAGGACCTGACCCACGCGCTGGCCGAGACCGGCGCCACCATCGCCTTCGACGCCATCGGCGGCGGCAAGCTCGCCGGCCAGATCCTCACGGCCATGGAGGCCGCGATCAACCGGACCGCCAAGGCCTACAGCCGCTACGGCTCCAACGTGCACAAGCAGGTCTATATCTATGGCAGCCTCGACACCCGGCCGGTCGAGATCAACCGGGCCTTCGGCATGGCCTGGGGCGTCGGCGGCTGGCTGCTGTTCCCGTTCCTGATGAAGGTCGGGCCGGTCGAGGGCCAGAAGCTCCGGGAGCGCGTCGTCTCCGAGCTCAAGACCACCTTTGCCAGCCACTACACCAGGGTGGTGTCGCTGCAGGAAGCCTTGGACCTGTCCAATCTGGCCGTCTACGCCAAACGCGCGACCGGCGAGAAATTCCTGATCAACCCGAACAAGGGTGGATGAAGCATATCGCGTGGCGATGTGGTGCAGAGAGGCGGCCCGTTTTGTTTCGGGCCAATTTCAGCAAACACTGTGTTTCCAAAATCACTCGATGCATGCACTTGCATGCTCTTCGCAATCCGGTTTATGTGACCGCCCGCGTTTTCGCGCTTTTGCCTTAAGGACATCCCATGGCCACGCATCATATCGTCACCATCGCCGGCAGCCTGCGCAAGGAAAGCTTCTCGCTGAAGATCGCCAACGCGCTGGCCAGGCTCGCGCCGGCCTCGCTGAAGCTCGAGGTGACGACGCTAAACGGCATTTCCTTCTTCAACCAGGATCTGGAAGGGGCGCCGCCGGCGGACTGGGTTGCCTTCCGCGAGAAGCTGCAGGCGTCGCACGGCGTGCTGTTCGTGACGCCCGAATACAACCGTGCGATCCCGGGCGTCTTGAAGAATGCCATCGACGTCGGCTCGCGGCCCTATGGCAAGAGTTCGTTCCTGGGCAAGCCGACCGGCATCGTCTCGAACTCGCCGGGACCACTCGGCGGCGTCAATGCGGCCAAAAGCTTGCAGAACATCCTGCCCGGCATTTCCGGCCCGATCATGGGCCAGCCGGAAACCTATCTCACCATGGTCGGCGATGCCTTCAACGAGAAGGGCGAGCTGATCAAGGAGTCGCTGCAGAAGGTGCTGGAGCAATTCCTCACTGCGTTCGCGGCCTTCGTCGAGAAGCAGAACCGCTGATGTCGGAGGCGCGAGGCGCGTTGCTCGTCATGCCCGGCGTTGTTTCCGCCGGGCCGGCTCAAGGCTGCGACCATCCAGCGAGCGCCGCACCTCGACCGGCGCGGTGCCGATCGTCAGTCCCGCCGGCAATTCGAAACTGAAGGCATGACGGCCACTGCCGAGCCCGGCCGCGGCCAGGTCTTGGCGAAACCGGTTCGCCAGCATCTCGCCGATGCAACGTCCGCCGATGAGGATGTCGAGACAGACCGGAGCTTCCGGCGCGTCGCAGTTCTGCGCCCAGCCCTCGATCGCATGCGGGCCGATCGCGTCGACATAGCCGCGTAGCGGCCCGGCGCCATGCTCGTCGGCGGAGCGCGACAGGCCCGCGCGCTGCGCGATGTGCCGGCGCACGGCTTCGACCTCATAGCCGGCGTCGAGCCGTGGCGCGCAATAGTGCGCAGCGTTGGCCGCCGCACCGGGATAGAGCGCACGGAATTCGTGCGCGTCGTGGAACATGCCGCGGCTGTCGTCATCGAGGATTCCGACAGGGCGCCTTCGGCGACGATCACGTCATGCGTGTCGAGTTCGATGTGAAAATATTCGATCCTGTCGACGCTCTCGGCCTGCACGACCGAATGGCCGTTGACCAGGTCCTTGGCCTCGATCAGCACGCCGCCATGATTGGCCACGGCGCCGGATTGGCCCTCAAAGGAATTGCCCTCGAAATACATTGCGTGATGCGGTGAAATCCAGAGATCGCGCCGCGGCACGTTCTCCTCGAGCGCTCCGGCCTTGATGCAGATCGGCAGAATATCCTTGCGGCCGGCCACGAAGCGCCCGGTGAAGCCGCGCCGGCCGATCCATTTGATCGGCCGCGTCACGCCGGATTTGGTCATCACGTGGTCGCCGATCCTGAGATTCTCGACCCGCTTCCGACCGCGCTGCACCTCGATCAGCGTGCCAAGGCAATAGCACGGCGTCCGGTTCTCGACGATATCGGTGCCGCCGCCGGGATCGGCGTGGAGATGAAAGAACTCGCCCGCGAAATCCTGCCTCGGATTAAGCTGGAGATCATAGGTCACGCCGTTCTCGGTCACTTCGAGCACGTTGCCCGCGAGAAGATTGACACTGCCGTGCCTGTCGTGGGGGATGTCGGAGAGAACGATCCGGTCGCCATGCTTGAAGCCGGAGATTGTCCCTTTCATATCGGGCGTATCGTCGAATTCGAGCGTGCCGCCGGAGGTGTCAAAACGGATCGTCTCGTCGGCCGTCACCGCGCCATGGACCAGGTAGGTATCGCCGTTCTGAATGATCAACGGGCCCGTTCCGCTCAGATCGGAGACGTCGATTTGCGATGCGCCGATGCTCGCGAGCGCGACGATTTGGGCCGGGCTGAGCGCCTCGATATTCGCCGCCGTATCGGCGACAATAACGGTTTCGGCCGCCGGGATAGACGGCGGATTGGTTCCTGCCGCTGCTGCTTCCGCCGCGACGGCTTCCGCCGCGGTGAGGACGGCGATGAACGGCGTATTGCCCAGTGCTGCGATTTGATTGTCCTTGGGGTCGTCACGGCCCTGCAGGAAGGCAATCGCGCCGTCGACGATGAACTCGCTGACGCCGATCGACAAAGCCAGCCTGATCTCGGGAGCGGTCAGCGATTCCAGGTCGAAGGCGGTGTCGACGACGACATAGGAATCTCCCGGCGGCGGATCGACGCTGCCTGGATTGATCTCATTCAGCGTGAGATCCATCAGCAGTTGCCCCATGCTGAGCGTAATGTCGGTCGAAGCCAGCGGGATGGGCGACGCAGGCGCGCTGGTGAAATTGTAACCCAGCACATTCATCAAGGTCGCGTCGGTGGCCGTGAACGGATTGATGATGTCGGGATTGCTGTTGTCGTCGAAGGCGTCCGGCGTGTGCTTGACATTACCGTTGACGGTCGTTCCCGACCAATCGCCGAGATCGCCGTCGTCGCCGGTCGTGCGATTATTGAAATCGCCAAGATTGGTCACGCCGTTGTCGATGGAGAAATAGGACGGATCGTCGGACTGCGTCAGCGCGCGGCTATCCGCGCCGCTGAAGCGGTAGAGATCCATGAGCGAATATTGGTCGGTGTCGAGGAACGAACCCCGACCCAGAACTTCGGTAAGCTCGTGCTCGACGGAGGCGATGAAATCCCACTCGCCCGCGACTGGCGTCTGATTGGGGTCGGCGCTGTAATTCCAGGCGGTGTCGGAGGAAAAGCCGATAAAACCGTCGGGGGCGTCGGCAGAGCTGGTCCCGGCATTGGCAAAGCCGAGCGTCTGGGCTTGCGCCTGAGAGAGAAAAATCTTCTCGCCGGTCGGATTGGTCGCAGGCAAGGTGGAAAGTGCCGCGAGCTGTACCGGCGATGTCGCATCAGCGGTAAGGTGCGATACGAGCGTCGAATAGGATTCCTTCGGTGCGTTGGAGTAAAAGCTTCTGCCGAGGAAGCCGGGCCCCACCGCGTTGCCGTCAACTTCGCCATATCCGACGTGGTAGTAGAGCGTCGCCGGCGAGGAGTAGGTGTCCGCGAACATCTGGAATACTTCCTCGACGTCCGTCTTGAATTCCGGCGGCGCCGAAGCCACCGAGGAATCCCAGGTGATGTCGAACGTCGTGCCGCGGCCGGCGATGACCGTGGTGCCGTCGTTTTGGCCGGGATCGCCGGGCGGTGCGACGACCGTAATTCCAGCGCCACTTAGCGCCACAACCTGATTGGGCGTGTAAACGGCCGGGGCATCCGTTGCCGCGATCTGGGTGATCGCGCTGTTACCAGTGTTGTTACCGTGTGCGTTCGCGGTATCGACGGCCGTGCCGAGATCAGACAGCTGATTCGGGGTCAGGGCTTCCAGATTGGCAGCGGTGTCGAGCACGATCACGCTTTCGTCCGGCGGCACCAGCAGCGGCGTTCCGCTGATATTGTGTTGCACGTCGAGCGCAATCGCCTCGGAGGCGCTGACATAGGCAGTGATGGTGATGCCCGTGCTCTTGAGCGCGGCCTGCTCCGGCCCGCCGGGGGCGTACGTGACCGGGGCGTCGGTCGCAGTCATCGAGCTGACGCTGAGCAGCGACGACAGGCTCGAAATGTCAGACGCAGTCAGCGTTTCGATATTTGCCGCGGTATCGATGATGTCGAAGACCGTGTTCGGCGGAATCTGCGAGGGGTCCTGTTCGTAGCCGAGCGCCTGGGCGACGGTGATCGAAGTCGTCATTGCCAAAATCCCTGTACTCACGCGCCCTCTCTATCGCGGCCTTGTGAGAGCCGTGCAGGACTTGCCGCGAGGGCAGTTGTCGTGAAATTCGGCGTCGTCCCCCCTGTCATTTTCTCAATCCCCGCAATGCAACGCAAGCGTGTCCCGTGCGCTCCGCCGAGGTGGCGGATGAACTTCTTTTGATTGGCAAACTGCCTGGAGGGGCCGGCAGCGCGTTGCCGTCGTCATAAAGAGTTAGCACTCCATTAACCGGGCCGTCGCATGCTCGGTCATGGTCTCCCGTCAGCGCCTTCGATCGTTCCTGACCGGGCTCGCCCTCTATACGATGGCGGCCGCCATGATCGGCTATTTCGGCGTCAACGCTTACACCGGCAAATACGGCCTGAATGCCCGCCTGGAATTGGACCAGGAGATCATCGCGCTGACGTCAGAGCTCGCACGGCTGAAGCGCGAGCGCGCCGAAGGCGAGGAGCGCGTCTCGCTGCTCCGCTCCGACCGGGTCGACCCAGACATGTTGGACGAGCGCGCGCGCTTCCAGCTCGACTATGCCAATCCGCACGACCTGGTGCGGATGATCCCGCCGGCCGCGCAGTCCGATTCCAAAAACTAGTGCGGCGATTTGACATTCGCTTCGTGTTTTCGCGGGCAACGAAAGCGAATGTCAAATCCAAGGCCGCACTAGCAATAATATTTTGCAAGTGTCCCTTTTGGCTCTGACATTCGCAATAGTGCCAGCCGCGACGGGATGCGAATGTCAGAGCCGGGACGCTAGGCGATTCAATCGCGAAAGTTTCATGTCGCGTTGCACTGCGGCATAGCAATTCTTTTGCCGCATCACGCAATCCTTTAACGGCCGTTTGAGTTGGGCTAGAGAGGGCAATCTATCTCCCCTCATTCAGCCGGATTTGCCATGGCCGCCGCACCCAAGAAGACCGACATCAAGGAAAAGGGGCAGGAAAAAGAGCAAGGCAAGGACAGCGGTTCGCCGCCGGAATTCACCAGGGAACAGGAACTCAAGGCGCTGCGCGACATGCTGCTGATCCGGCGCTTTGAGGAAAAAGCCGGCCAGCTCTACGGCATGGGCGCGATCGGCGGCTTCTGCCATCTCTATATTGGGCAGGAAGCAGTCGTGGTCGGCATGCAGATGGCCCTGAAGAAGGGCGACCAGGTCATAACCGGGTACCGCGACCATGGGCACATGCTGGCCTGCGGAATGGAGGCCAAGGGTGTGATGGCCGAGCTGACCGGACGCCGCGGCGGCTATTCCAAGGGCAAGGGCGGCTCGATGCACATGTTCAGCAAGGCCGAGAATTTCTACGGCGGCCACGGCATCGTCGGAGCCCAAGTCTCGCTCGGCACGGGCCTCGCCTTCGCCAATCATTATCGCGGCAACGACTCGGTCAGCCTGGCCTATTTCGGCGACGGCGCCTCCAATCAGGGCCAGGTCTATGAAAGCTTCAACATGGCCGAGCTGTGGAAGCTGCCCGTAGTCTATGTCATCGAGAATAACCGCTATGCCATGGGCACCTCGGTGACACGATCCTCCGCGCAAACCGATTTTTCCAGGCGCGGCACCTCCTTCAACATTCCGGGCGAACAGGTCGACGGCATGGACGTGCGCGCCGTGAAGGCCGCCGGCGACAAGGCGATCGCCTGGTGCCGCGCCGGCAAGGGTCCCTACATCCTGGAAATGCAGACCTACCGCTATCGCGGCCACTCGATGTCGGACCCCGCGAAGTACCGTACCCGCGAAGAGGTCGAGAAAGTTCGCCATGACCAGGACCCGATCGAGCAGGTCCGCAACCGGCTGCTCGCGGCCAAGGTCAGCGAGCAGGAATTGAAGGACATCGACGCCCAGGTGCGCGAGATCGTCAATGCGGCGGCGGATTTCGCCCAGCACGATCCCGAGCCCGAGGTGTCCGAACTTTATACCGACATCTACCGCTAAAGCAGGCGCAAGCTACATTCGGAGTGACCATGCCCATTCAAGTGCTGATGCCTGCGCTGTCGCCCACCATGGAGAAGGGCAACCTCGCCAAATGGCTCAAGAAGGAAGGCGACACCATCAAGTCCGGTGACGTCATTGCCGAGATCGAGACCGACAAGGCGACGATGGAGGTCGAGGCGACCGACGAAGGCAAGCTCGGCAAGATCCTGATCCCGGAAGGCACCGCCGACGTCGCCGTCAACACGCCGATCGCGACCATTCTCGCCGATGGCGAAAGTGCGGCCGATCTTGCGAAGGCGCCGGCAGCGGCGCCGGCCAGGCAGGAGAAGCCCGCCGACGCTGCGCCGCCTGCGCAGGCCAAAGCCGAGCCGACTTTGGAAGGCGGCGAGAAGAAAGCGCCGAGCGCTCCGCAGGCCGTCGCCGAGCCCGATCCGGAAGTGCCTGCGGGCACGGAGATGATCACCCAGACCATCCGCGACGCATTGCGCGATGCCATGGCCGAGGAGATGCGCCGCGACCCGGACGTCTTTCTGATGGGCGAGGAGGTTGCGGAATATCAGGGCGCCTACAAGGTCTCGCAAGGATTGCTGCAGGAATTCGGGCCTAAGCGCGTCATCGACACGCCGATCACCGAGCATGGCTTTGCCGGCGTCGGCGTTGGCGCTGCGATGTCGGGGCTGAAGCCGATCGTCGAGTTCATGACCTTCAACTTCGCCATGCAGGCGATCGACCAGATCATCAACTCCGCGGCCAAGACGCTCTATATGTCCGGCGGCCAGATGGGCTGCTCGATCGTGTTCCGCGGGCCGAACGGCGCG
>DATMNV010000038.1:0-16126 GCA_035568535.1 Bradyrhizobium sp. | reverse complement strand
CGAGTCCTTCGGCGTGTCGCCGCCGACCACGACATGGTTGCCGCCGCCGGTGCCGGTGTGGCGGCCGTCGATCAGGAACTTGTTGGCGCCGAGCCGGGTCTTGGCGGCGTCCTCGTAAAGGCCGAAGGTGATGTCGACCGCTTCGCGCCAGCTTTTCGCCGGCTGCACGTTGATCTCGATCACGCCGGGATCGGGCGTCACCTTGATCACCTCGATGCGCGGATCATAAGGCGGTGCGTAACCCTCGATATGAACCTGCACCTGCATTTCTTCGGCGGTCGCTTCGACGGCGGTGACCAGCTCGAGGTAATCCTCGAGCTTTTCGACCGGCGGCATGAAGGCGCAGAGCACGCCGTCGCGGATCTCGATCGACATCGCCGTGCGCACGCCGCCGCTGCCCCGCGTGCTCTGCTCCTGCACCGCCTGCGCCGGCGCGCCGGGTGCGGCCGCAGCCTGGTCGAACACCGGCAGCTCTTCGCGCGGCGCCAGCGGATCCTGCTCGACGATGTAGGGATATTCCTCCGGCGGGATAAAGGGCAGCGAGGCGATCGGCAACCGCAGGCCGAGAGGGGAGTCGCCGGGCATCAGGAAAAGGTTGCCGCGCCGCAGCTGCCAGCGCTCGCTGCGCCAGCGGGATGCGGCCGCATTCCAGCGCTGGATCGGCAGCACAAAGCCTCGGGGCGTGTTGAGGCCCTGGTCGAACACCCGCGCCATGCGCGCGCGCTCCTCGGGGTCGGCGAGCTTGGAGTCGCCGGGATCGACATTCGCCGGCAGCGACGCTTCCCTTTGCAGCCAATGGCCGGGGTCCTCGAAAGCCGGCAGGACATAATCGGGGCTGAGGCCGAGCTTTACGGCGGTGGCGTCGGCAAAACGCTCGGCGTCGGCGATGTCGGCCTTCTTCGGGTTCTCGATTCTAGCGATCAGGTCGGAATTCTTCCAGACCGGCACGCCATCCTTGCGCCAATAGAGGCCAAAGGCCCAACGCGGCAGGCTTTCGCCCGGATACCATTTGCCCTGCCCGTAATGCAGCAGCCCGCCCGGCGCGAAGCGCGCGCGCAGCCGCCGGATCAGCTCGTCGGCGAGCCCACGCTTGGTCGGGCCGACGGCCGCGACGTTCCATTCCGGCGACTCCATATCGTCGATGGAGACAAAGGTCGGCTCGCCGCCCATGGTGAGCCGCACGTCGTGGGCCTTCAGGTCGGCATCGACCTGCTCGCCGAGCGCATCGAGCTTCGCCCAGGCCTCGTCGGAAAAAGGCTTTGTGATCCGAGGCGCTTCGCGGATGCGCCTGACGTTCATCTCGAAGGCGAAGTCGACATTGGCGCTACCCGCCGTACCCGAGATCGGCGCGGCGGAGCGGTAATGTGGAGTCGCAGCAACGGGGATGTGCCCCTCCCCGGTCAGCATGCCCGAGGTGACGTCGAAGCCGATCCAGCCGGCGCCGGGCAGATAGACCTCGGCCCAGGCGTGCAGGTCGGTGAAATCGTTCTCGACCTCGCGCGGGCCTTCGACCGGATCAATGTCGGGACGAAGCTGGATCAAGTAGCCGGAGACGAAACGGGCCGCCAGCCCGAGATGTCGCAGAATATGAATCAGCAGCCACGCGGAGTCGCGGCAGGAGCCGGCGCCCGAGGCCAGCGTCTGTTCCGGAGCCTGAACGCCCGGCTCCATCCGGATGATGTAGCGAATCTTTTTCTGCAGGTTCTCGTTGAGGCCGACCAGGAAGTTGACGGTCGAGTCCGCCTCGCGCGGAATCTCATTCAGGTACGCCGTGAGCAGCGGACCCGGCTCGAAGGTCTCGAGATACGGCGCGAGCTCGGTCTTCAAGCCATCGGGATACTGGAACGGAAAGGCGAAGGCGTAGGGCTCGACAAAGAAGTCGAACGGATTGACCACGGTCATCTGCGCGGTGAAGTCGACCTCGATTTTCAGCTCGGTCGCCTTCTCCGGAAAAACGTAGCGCGCGAGCCAGTTGCCCTGCGGGTCCTGCTGCCAGTTCACGAAATGGTTGGTAGGCGTGACCTTGAGCGAATAGCTCAGGATCGGCGTGCGCGTGTGTGGCGCCGGGCGCAGGCGAATGGTCTGAGGGCCGAGGTCGATCGGACGGTCGTATTTGTAATGCGTGACGTGATGCAGTGCGACGTAGATCGACACGGGCGGGCTACCTCCGGCTCCCTTTTTGAGCAGAACACCGGTCCCGGGACGGATCAAGCACTAACAACGGGCACGGGGTGCCTAGGAACTACCCGTTTGGCGCCACTACATCGTCGCGCCGAGCACCCAGGGCGCGAACTCGGCTCCGCCGAAATCAAAACTCTCGCTCTTGGTCGGCTGGCCGGAGGCGGTTTTCAGCATGAGGTCGAAGATGCGCTGGCCGCATTCCTGCACGCTCTCCTCGCCGTCGAGGATGGTGCCGCAATTGACGTCCATGTCGTCTTCCATGCGCTTGTACATGGGCGTGTTGGTGGCAAGCTTGATCGAGGGCGCGGGCTTGCAGCCGAACACGCTGCCGCGGCCGGTGGTGAAGCAGACCATGTTGGCGCCGCCGGCCACCTGCCCGGTCGCCGCGACGGGGTCGTAGCCGGGCGTGTCCATAAAGACAAAACCCTTCTTGGTCACGGGTTCGGCGTAGTGCAGCACATCGACCAGATTGGTGCTGCCGGCTTTCGCCATCGCACCGAGCGATTTTTCGAGAATGGTCGTGAGCCCGCCGGCCTTGTTGCCGGGGCTCGGATTGGCGTTCATCTCGGCGCCCTCGCGCCTGGTGTATTCCTCCCACCAACGCATCAGGCCGACCAGCTTCTCGCCGACCTCGCGGCTTACCGCGCGGCGGGTGAGCAGATGTTCGGCGCCATAGGTCTCCGGCGTTTCCGAGAGGATCACCGTGCCGCCATGCCGCACCAGCAGATCACTCGCCGCGCCCAGCGCCGGATTGGCGGAGACGCCGGAATAGCCGTCGGAGCCGCCGCACTGGAGCGCGACGGTCAGTTCGCGCGCCGGCACGGGCTCGCGCTTGACTTTATTGGCGTCGATCAGCGCCTCCTTCACAAAGGCGATGCCGGCCTCGACCGTCTTGCGGGTGCCGCCGACTTCCTGGATCTCCATCGCGCGCAGCCGACCGGCGAGCTTCTGTTCGGCCATCAGCCCGCCGATCTGGTTGACCTCGCAGCCCAGCCCCAGCACGACCACCGCGGAGAAATTCACATGCCGCGCGAAACCGCCGAGCGTGCGGCGGAGCAGCGCCAGCGGCTCGTCCTGGGTCATGCCGCAGCCGGTCTTGTGGGTCAGCGCGACGACGCCATCGACGTTCGGAAAGTCGGCCAATGGATTATCGCCGGTGAACGGGTTCTTCTTGAAGACGTCGGCGACGAGCCCCGCGACATGGGCGCTGCAATTCACCGAGGTGAGGATGCCGATATAGTTGCGGGTTGCGACGCGGCCATCGGGACGGCGGATGCCGTCGAATGTCGCCGGAAGGTCGAAATTCGGCACCGGCTTGACGTCGACGCCATAGGCATAGTCCTTGTCGAAATCGCCCATGCCGCAGTTTTGCGTGTGCACGTGCTGGCCGGGCGAGATCGGCTGCGTGGCAAAGCCGATGATCTGGCCGTAGCGGATGATCGGCTCGCCCTGCGCGATCGGCTTGATCGCGACCTTGTGGCCCGCAGGAATACGCTCGGCCGTGGTGACGCCGTCGGCCACCACCATGCCCGGCGGCAGGCTCGAGCGCGCGATCAGCACCCCGTCGTCAGGATGCAGGCGGATGACGGGTGCTGGGGCCATGGGATGTCTCCTCGTACAAATGCCGCAACATACACCAACCTCATCCTGAGGAGCAGGCGCAAGCCTGCGTCTCGAAGGATGGCCGCGCATGCCACCGGGGCCCTCATGGTTCGAGACGGCGCTTCGCGCCTCCTCACCATGAGGGTATGGAGCGGTGCTCGCTTCCTAAGCTTTCCCGCCGGAATCCTTGCGGGTCGCATTGACCTGCATCTTGGCGTAGGTCGACATCAATCCGACCTCGTTCGACAGCGTCACCAGCTTGAAGCCCATGTTGATGGCGCGCACCGCGCCTTCGGCGCCGCTGCAATGGATGCCGGGGTTGAGCTTGCGCTTCTCGCACTCCTTCACGATCTTCTCGTAGATCTTCAGGATCTCCGGCTCGGTGCGATCGAGTTTTGGCTCAAGCCCGTAAGAGAAGCCAAGATCGGACGGGCCGATATAGACACCGTCGATGCCGTGGACATCGAGGATCGCTTCCATGTTCTCGACCGCGGTCTTGGTCTCCATCATCGGCAAGAGCACGATGTCGTCGTTCGCGGTCTTCTGGTAGGAGCCCGCGGTGCCATACATGCCGGCGCGGATCGGGCCGTTGGAGCGCACGCCCATCGGCGGGTACTTCGAATAGGCGACGAGGTTTTTGGCTTCCTGCGGCGTGTTGATCATCGGGCAGATCACGCCATAGGCGCCGCCGTCCAGGACCTTGCCGACGATGCCCGGCTCGTTCCAGGGCACGCGGACCATCGGGGTCACCGGGTGGCCATGCATCGACTGGAAGCACTGCACCATGGAGAGGTAATCCTGCACGCCGTGCTGCATATCCACGGTGACGCTGTCGAAGCCGCATTGCGCGATCATCTCGGCGGAAAAACCGGAGGGGATCGCAAGCCAGGCGTTCACCACCGCTTTGCCCGAGGCCCAGATTTGCTTGACTTTATTTGGCATTGATCGCGTTTCCTCTTGTTGTTTCTTGAATGCAGACCCTAGCTCGTCGCCCGCCGGATAGAGACCTCGCTGACGTCCACTTCGCGCGCGGTGTTCACTATCGCCGCCCGGGTATCATCAGGCAAGGGCACGCCGTTCTTCGTCCGTTCGGCGCGGGTCTTGATGATGACCATGGAGACGGGCTCGTCGGGTCAGGCGCTGACTTTGGCGTGACCGCCGAGATAGGCGGCGCGGATGGCTTCGTTGCCCCACAATTCGTCGGGTTTGCCGCCCAGCACGATACGGCCGGTCTCCAGCACATATCCGTAGTCGGCAACCGACAGCCCCATGCGCGCATTCTGCTCGACAAGCAAGACCGTGGTGTCCTTGCGGATCTGCGAGATGATGCGGAACACGGCCTGCACGATAACGGGCGCAAGTCCCAGCGACGGCTCGTCGAGCAGCAGCAGGCGAGGCTTGGCCATCAGGCCGCGGGCGACCGCGACCATCTGCAATTGGCCGCCAGACAAGGTCCAGCCCAGTGCATTGGAGAATGAGCGGATATCCGGGAACAGGTCGAACATCGCGTCCGCCTCGCGCGAGATTTCCGATTTTGATGCGCGACGGTTGGAGGCGCCGAGCATGATGTTCTCCTTGACCGACAGGCCCGGGAACACCCGCCTTCCCTCCGGCACATGCGAGATGCCCATGCGCACGATCGCCTCCGGCCCGAGGCCCGCAATCGACTTGCCGTCGAACAGGATTTCGCCGGAGGCAGGTTTCGCGAGGCCGGAGATGGCGCGCAGCGTGGTCGACTTGCCGGCGCCGTTGGCGCCCAGCAGCGTCACCACCTGCCCTGCCTCGACGGCGATGGTGGCGCCGCGCAGCGCTTCGATCTCGCCGTAGCGGACCACGAGATTGCGGATTTCGAGCAGCGGCATCACTCGCTCCCGAGATAGGCGGAGACGACGTCGGGATGGCGCAGCACCGCTAGCGACTCGCCGTCCGCGATGCGGCGTCCGAAATTGAGCACGGTGATGTGCTGGGCGGCTTCCGAGACCAAGGTCATGTCGTGATCGATGATCAGGATGGTGAGCCCCTGCGCCGCGATGCGCTTGAGCAGCTCGTGCAGCTCCAGCTTCTCGGTCGAGTTCAGACCGGCGGCGGGCTCGTCGAGCAGCAGCAGCGTCGGGTTGGAGGCGAGCGCACGCGCGATCTCGATCAGGCGCTGGTGGCCATAGGAGAAGCTCGAGATCAGCTCATTGGCGCGGTTGCCGAGGCCGACGAAGGTCAGCGCCTCCATCGCGCGCTCGGTCAGCGCGGCATCGCCGCCCTTCCCAACCATCGTGTTGCCCGGCCGCTCGGCGCCGATCTCGACATTTTCCAGCGCGGTCATCGAACGGAACAGGCGGATGTTCTGGAACGTCCGCCCAAGGCCGGCCGCCGTGCGCTGATGCGGCGGCATGTTGGTAATGTCGGTGCCGTCGAGCACGATCTTGCCCGCGGTCGCCTTGTAAAGGCCGGAGAGCACGTTCAGCGTCGTGGTCTTGCCCGAGCCGTTCGGCCCGATCAGCGCATGCACACCGCCACGCCGGACAGCGATGTCGACGCCATCGACCGCCTTGAGGCCGCCGAAATATTTGGAGAGCCCGGTCACCTCCAGCACGATGTCGCCGCCGACGGTCGCCGGCTTCAACTGCAGCGCCTTCACGGCCGGCGGTGCCTCGGTCTGCGCGCGCCAGCGCTCGAAGGCCGCGGCGACAAAGCCCCAGATGCCGTCAGGCATGAAGCGCACGATCAGGATCACGAACAGGCCATAGATGGCGAGATAGAGCCCCGGCACGCTCTTGAGAAAACGCAGCCATTCCGGGATCAGGATCAAGAGGCCGGTACCGATCACCGACCCCACCGGGGAGGCTACGCCGCCAAGCAGCGACATGGTCAGGAAGACGATGGACTCCGCGAACGAGAACTGATCCGGGCTGACATAGGCAAAGCCGCCGGCGAACAGCCCGCCGGCGAGGCCGCCGAGCGCGGCGCAGATCGCAAAGGCGTAGACCTTGGTGCGGAACACATCGATGCCATTGACGCCTGCCGCAAGTTCATTGTCGCGTACCGCGCGCATGGCGCGGCCGAGCCTCGTATCCGGCAAATGCCAGACGACGTAACCGACGATCGCGAGCGCGGCGACGCAGAATGCCAGATAGGATTGCGAGTTCTGAAATAGCTCGGGGCGGCCAATATGCGAAACGCCATCGGGGCCGTGGCTGAGCCAGATCGCGTTGATCATCACCAGCGTTACGATCTGCTGGAACGAGATCGTCACCATCGCGAGATAATGCCCACCGAGCCGCAGGGTCGACATGCCCAGGAACGCGCCGGCCACGAACGCGACCAGAACCCCGCCGGCCAGACAGAGCCAGAAGCTTTGATGGAGGTCGGCGGTGCCGATGCCGACTGCATAGGCGCCGAAGCCAAAGAATGCCGCCTGCGCCAGATTGATCTGGCCGCACAGGCCGAGCACGACGGAAAGACCAAACACTGCGATCGAGAATGTCGTCGCCTGCATCAGGATGTTGAGGATGTAACCGTCGAAACGCATGCCGGCGGCGAGCGCCACCAGGATGGCCGCAGCGATGAAATAGGGCAAATGCCGCAGCAGCAGCGGCTTTGTGCGGATCACGGGCGTTGCGGTCGCCATCTTCTCGCTCGGCGCGCTCATGCTTTTTCCGCCACGCGTTCGCCGAAGATGCCCTGCGGGCGGAAGATCAGGAAGGCGACCAGCACGAGGAAGGCAAATCCGTCCTTGTAGGGCACGGAGATATAAGCGGCGCCGAAGGTTTCGATCACCCCCAGAGCAAGCCCGCCGATGATGGCGCCCGCGACGTCGCCGAAGCCGCCGATGATGGTGGCGGCAAAGGCCTTCAGCGCGATGGTCGACCCCATCTGGATCGACACGAACAGCACGGGTGCGACCAGGATGCCGGCGAGACCGCCAAGCATCGCCGAATAGATGAAGGTGATCATGATCATGGTGGAAACGGAAATGCCGAGCAGCGAGGCCATCTCCTTGTCCTGCGAGGTCGCCTGCAGCTTCTTGCCGAGCAGCGTGTGCTCGAAGAACCAGTAATTGAAGATCACCAGCGCGATCGTCACGGCGATGATCAGGAGATACTGGCTGTCGAGATAGACCGGACCGAGCTGGATGCCGGGCGTCTCGAACCAGCCCTGCAGCACCTGCGGCTGCGGGCCGTAGATCGCGAGCACGGAATTGGCGAGCAGGATCGAGGCCCCGATGGTCGCGATGATGACGGGCAGGAAGGTGCGGTGGCGCAGCGGGTAATAGACACCAAGGTTGAAAATGACGCCGAGCAGCGCCATGCCGGCGAGCGCGAGCAGGAACGACAGCCAATAGGGCCAGCCGAGATCGACCGAGAACACCACCATCAGATAGGCGGCAACCATCGAAAATTCGCCCTGGGCGAAGTTCACCACATTGGTCGCGCGGAAGATCAGCACGAAACCGAGCGCGACCAGCGCGTAGACGGCGCCGATGCCGATGCCGGTGAACAGCAATTGGAGGAAGAGATCCATGACGGACCTTCGGTTGACGGAGATTGAGAGCGCTGCGCTTCGACAAATGCATCGGCCTCCCCCGCGAGGGAGAGGCCGAGTGGCAGATCAATCGTTGAAATCGATGTGCTTGTCGTAGACGATATTGCCCTTGTCGTTCTTCACGACATTGTAGCCATGCAGGCCGTCGCCGTTCTGGTCGAAATTGTATTCGCCCTCCGCGCCCGCGTATTTTTTGGTGGCCAGGATCGCCTCGCGGATCTTGCCGGGATCGGTCGTGCCGGCCTTGTTGATCGCCGCCGAAAGGATGGTGATGGCGTCATAGGGCCAGGCGCTCTGGTTGTCGGGTGCGACCTTGTAAGTGTCGCGGTAAAGCTTGCCGAACGCCTTGGAGGCTTCGCTGGAGTCTTCCGCATAATCGGCGACGCCATAGGTGCCGAACAGTGCCGGACCCGCAAGCTTGGTCGAGGAGACTGCCACCACCGAGGGAGAGCCGACCCAGGGGATGTTGACGCCGAGCTGCCGAAGCTGGCGGGCGAAGATGCCGAGGTCGCCCTCGAAGGTGAAATAGGTGCCGAGCACGTCTGCACCGGACTGTTTCACCGCGAGCACGACGGGCGTGAAGTCCTGGCTGTTGTTGGCGTAACCCTGGTCCAGGGCCGGGGGCGCACCGAGCTTGGTCAAGGCGTCGGTCAGCGCCTTGCCGCCGGCGGTGCCGAACGCATCGGTCGAATGCACGATCGCCCACTTCTTCTTGCCGAGCGTGTTGACGCCGAAGTCGGCGATCACGCGGCCAGAATAGCTGTCATTGGGACGGAAGCGGAACAGCCACGGATTGCCCGAATGGGTCAGGTCCGGATTGGTGCCGCCGATCATGACGGGCTTGCCGAGCTTGAGCACGTCGGGCGCCATCGCCTGCACCTGGGTCGAGCGGATCGATCCGAGGAACGCGACGATGTCGGATTGTGCCGCAAGCTTGGAGAAGGCGAGCACGATGCCGGGGTTGGTGGTCTGGTCGTCCTCGATGACGAGTTCGACCTGCTTGCCGAGAACGCCGCCGGCCTTGTTCACCGCGGCCAGCGCCAGCTTGGCGCCATTCTGCGCCCAAAGCCCCTGCTCGGCGGCGGGACCCGTCACCGGAACGCACATGCCGATCTTGATGGTAGAGCCCTGCGCCCGTGCGCTGGCAATAATGTGGGGTGCTGCAATACCGGCAGCCACAGCCGCCGCAAAATCGCGTCTGGTCAGTTTCATTCCAATCCTCCCTGAGGCCGGGCTTCCTCGTCGGCCTTTCTTGGTCTTGGCGATCCGGTTTTGGGATGCGAAACCAATTTGCTACTTACGAAGTCCGGCGGCCTGAGTAAATTGCTATTGAATAGTGACAAGTTCGACTAATGACCAAGCCGTCGCCGCAGACATTAACGCCGGAGGGCCGGCGTTAATTCCCCTTTGCCACATGGCGTTTCGTGCTCAAAGACCGGGCAGCCTTCAGAGCTATGCGTCCGCCCTGACGGATCATGCAAATTTGCTTACTCGCTTAACTCATCGGCGAACTCCAAACCGGCCAGGCTTGCTTCAAGCGCCCCCAGCATGTCCTGCAGTTCGGCGAGCTTCCTTGCGCCGTAGCGGCGGGTGATCGCGGCATAGATCGCTTCCGACGACGGCGCCACGACCTCCATCAGCCTCAGGCCCCTTTCGGAAATCGAGATCACGCCGCGGCGCAAATCCGTCTTCGCGCTCTTGCGCTCGATCAAACCGCGCGCGTCGAGATCGCGCAAAATCCGCGAGAGACTCGGTCCGAGAAGAAAGGCGGTGCGCGCGAGTTCCGTTACTTCGATGGCATCAATCGAAGCCAGCGCGCGCAGGATACGCCATTGCTGCTCGGTCAGATCATGACGGCGCAGCGAGGGACGGAACTGCCGCATCACCGCTTCGCGCGCGCGCAAGAGCGACATCGGCAGCGACCGCGAGAACTCGCGCATCGGCACGCGGCGGGCGCTCGTCTTCGCCGCTGCCGGTCCATTGGCTGATTTCTTCCGCGCCATCCGTTCTTTCAATGCGCTCAAGTTTGCAATGCAACAAGAAACGGGGGATTTGATCCACGACACTTAACATGTTAAGCATCTCGCCGCACCCTGTTTCTGCGTAGCCCCGCATGGCCCTTTCCAAAGAAGACATCCGCGCCGCCGCCGAGCGTCTGGATCGCGCCGAGAAGACGCGCACGCAAATCCGCCAGCTCTCGCAGGAATTTCCCGCGATCACGCTCGACGACGCCTATGCGATCCAGAAGGCCTGGATCGAGATCAAGACATCCGCAGGCCGCGTCGTCAAAGGTCACAAGATCGGGTTGACCTCGAAGGCGATGCAGAGCGCGCTCAACATCGACGAGCCGGATTCCGGCGTGCTGCTCGACGACATGTTCTTTGCCGATGGCGGCATCGTGCCAACGGAGCGCTTCATCGCCACGCGCCTGGAAGCCGAACTCGCCTTCATCATGAGCAAGCGGCTCGCGGGTCCCGACTGCACGATGTTCGACGTGCTCAACGCGACCGACTTCATCGTACCGGCTCTGGAAATCCTGGACACGCGGATCGAGCGCGTCGACCCCGGGACCAAGGCGACGCGCAAGATCTTCGACACCATCGCCGACAATGCGGCCAATGCCGGCATCGTGCTGGGCGGACGGCCGATCAAGCCGCTGGATGCCGACCTGCGCTGGATCGGCGCGCTGTGTTTCAAGAACGGTCAGTTGGAAGAGACCGGGCTTGCTGCCGGCGTGCTCAACCATCCCGCGACCGCAGTCGCCTGGCTTGCCAACAAGATCGCGCCGCACGGGCTCGCGCTCGAACCCGGCCAGGTGGTGCTGGCGGGTTCGTTCATCCGACCGATCGAGACCCGCAAGGGCGACACAATCCAGGCCGATTATGGCGCTTACGGCTCGGTCAGCTGCTATTTCGCCTGAAACCAAACAACAATTGGGAGTGAAAACGCCATGCCGCATTTCACGATCGAATATTCCGCCAATCTCGATCACCGCGTCGATATGAGCAAGGTCGTCGAAATCGTTCGCAAGGCCGCGGTCGAGACCGGCATCTTCCCGCTCGGCGGCATCCGTGTCCGCGCCATCAAGTGCGAGCACTATGCGATCGCCGACGGCAATCCGAGCTTTTCCTTCCTCGACATGCTGCTGCGGCTTGGCGAAGGCCGCGACCTCGCTACCCGCCAGAAGGCCGGCGAGCACATCTTCAAGGCGCTCTCCGCCCATCTCGATCCCGTCTTTGCGCAGGGCAAGTTCGCGCTGTCGTTCGACATGCAGATCAACGACAAGGACACGAGCTGGAAGCGCAACAACATTCATGAAGCCCTGAAAGCGGAGGCCGTCCATGGATAAGGTCACGCCGAAATCCGATCTGTTCCAGGCCAACAAGGATCGCGTCGCGCCGCTGTTGAAACAGCTCCGCGCCGACGGCATCGGCCACATGATCGACGGCAAGATCGTGCCGTCGATCTCTGGCGAGACGTTTGAGACCCAATCGCCCGTTGACGGCGCGGTGCTGGCGTCCGTCGCGCGCGGCAATGCCGAAGATATCCATCGCGCGGCGACCGCGGCTTCGCTCGCCTTCAAATCCTGGCGCGACATGTCGGCCTCAATGCGCCGCAAGCTGCTCAATCGCGTGGCCGATGCGATCGAGGACCGTGCCGACGACATCGCCGTGCTCGAATGCATCGACACCGGCCAGGCGCATCGCTTCATGGCCAAGGCCGCGATCCGCGCCGCCGAAAACTTCCGCTTCTTTGCCGACAAATGCGCGGAAGCGCGCGACGGCCTCAACACGCCGAGCGAGGAGCACTGGAACATTTCCACCCGCGTGCCGATCGGTCCGGTCGGCGTGATCACGCCGTGGAATACGCCGTTCATGCTCACGACCTGGAAGATTGCGCCGGCGCTGGCTGCCGGCTGCACGGTCGTGCACAAGCCGGCTGAATGGTCGCCGGTCACGGCGGATATGCTCGCCAAACTCGTGAAGGAAGCGGGCGTGCCCGACGGCGTGCTCAACACCGTGCATGGCATCGGCGAGGAAGCCGGCAAGGCCTTGACCGAACATCCCGCGATCAAGGCGATTGGCTTTGTCGGCGAAAGCGCAACGGGCTCGGCAATCATGGCGCAGGGCGCCAAGACACTGAAGCGCGTGCATTTCGAGCTCGGCGGCAAGAACCCGGTGATCGTGTTCGACGACGCCGATCTCGATCGCGCGCTCGATGCGGTGGTGTTCATGATCTATTCGCTGAACGGCGAGCGCTGCACCTCTTCCAGCCGCCTGCTGGTACAGGAGAGCGTTTCGGAAAAGTTCATCGAGAAGCTGACCGCGCGGGTGAAAGCATTGAAGGTCGGCCATCCCCTCGATCCCGCGACCGAGATCGGACCGCTTATTCACGAGCGTCATCTCGCAAAAGTCTGCGCGTATTTCGACGTGGCACGGAAGGACGGCGCGATCATCGCGGTCGGCGGCAAGACTCATGACGGTCCCGGCGGCGGGCATTATATCCAACCGACGCTGGTGACCGGCGCCCACGCCAAAATGCGCGTGGCGCAGGAAGAAGTATTCGGGCCGTTCCTGACCGTGATCCCCTTCCGCGACGAGAGACACGCGATCGAGATCGCCAACGACGTCAATTACGGCCTGACCGGCTATGTCTGGACCGGCGACATGGGCCGCGCGCTGCGCGTAGCGGACGCGCTCGAAGCTGGCATGATCTGGCTCAACTCGGAGAACGTCCGCCATCTGCCCACGCCCTTCGGTGGCATGAAGGCGTCCGGCATCGGCCGCGACGGCGGCGATTACTCCTTCGACTTCTACATGGAAACCAAGCATGTCTCGCTGGCGCGAGGCACGCACAAGATTCAGAAGCTGGGAGTGTCATCCTCATCCTGAGGAGCGGGCGCAAGCCCGCGTCTCGAAGGATGAGGCCGAGAAATCAGCAGTGAGGCCTCATGGTTCGAGACGGCGCTGAACGCGCCTCCTCACCATGAGGGTCAATGAGTCCAAGGCTGGGAAAAGCAAATGCCCGTTCCGACACACGTCGTCGATCCGCCCTTCAACATCATCCGCTCGAGCCATGTCGTGCTCGACGTGAAGGACCTAAAGGCTAGCCGCGCATTCTACGAAACAACCGTCGGCCTGCATGTCGAGGACGCCGACAACGAAATCGTGTATCTGCGCGGCAGCGAGGAGCACCAGCATCACTCGCTGGTGCTGCGGAAGGCGCAGGTCGCCGCCTGCCACCGGCTCGGCTTCAAGGTCGGCAATGAGGGCGACCTCGACAAGGCGGCCGGCTTCTTCTCCGAGAACGGCATTGAGTACAAATTCGCCGAGCAGCCGTTCCAGGGCCGCACCCTGCAGTTCACCGATCCCTTCGGCTTCCAGATCGAACTCTACGCCACGATGGACAAGCGGCCGCATCTGCTCCGCCGCTACGATCTCTACAAGGGCTGCCATCCGCAACGGCTCGACCATTTCAACATCTTCGCCGCCGAGGTGCAAGACACCATGGATTTCTATGCCCGGCTCGGCTTCCGCCTCACCGAATATGCCGAGGAGGACGGCCCGAACGGGCGCATCGCGGCCGCCTGGCTGCAGCGCAAGGGCAATGTGCATGACCTCGCCATCACCAACGGCAAGGGCCCGCGCCTGCACCATTTCTGCTACTGGGTGCCGACCGCGATGAACGTCCTGCATCTCTGCGACGTGATGGCCGCGAGCGGCTTTTTGAAAAATCTCGAGCGCGGTCCGGGCCGGCACGGCATTTCGAATGCGTTCTTCCTCTATGTCCGCGACCCCGACGGCCATCGGCTGGAGCTCTACACCAGCGATTATTTCACCATGGACCACGATCACGAGCCGCTGCGCTGGTCGCTGAACGATCCCAGGCGGCAGACGCTGTGGGGTGCGCCCGCGCCGCGCTCCTGGTTCGAGGAGGGTTCGTCCTTCAGCGAAGGCAAGGTGCGCGAACCCGCCTTCGTAGCCCAGGTCACGGTTGCGGATTAGGGATGGCGACCCTGGTGATGGCAACAATGACAGGTGCCCAGGCTTCCGAACTCAAGCTGATCGCCGGCGGCTCGCTCGCCGGCCTTTTCAAGGAGCTCGGCCCGCAATTCGAGAAGGCGAGCGGACATACGCTCTCGATCCATTTCGACTCCACGCCGAACATCATCGGCCGCATCAACGCCGGCGCGCCGTTCGATGTCGTGGTCGTGCCGGCCGACGTCTTCGAGGATGCGGCGGCAAAGAGCCATCTCGCCGATCGCGCCATCAACGTTGCCCGTGTCGGCTATGGCGTCATCGTCCGCGCGGGCGCGCCGAAGCCCGACCTCTCCACGCCGGATGCCTTCAAGACCGCATTGCTCAAGGCCAACTCGATTGCGTCCGTCCCCGCCAGTGCGGCCGGCGCCTATATCGCGAAAGTCTATGAGCGCTTGGGCATCGCCGAGGAGATGAAGGCAAAGACAAAGGTGCAGACGGCGCCGACAGCCATCGCGCCGGCCGTCGCCAAGGGTGAAGCCGAGCTTGGCATCTTCCTTGCCAACGTCTTCGACGCGCCTGGTATCGAGCTCGCCGGTCCCTTCCCGGCCGAGCTGCAGCAGGAGCTGGTATTCCCGGCGGCCGTCGCTACCGATGCGAAAGAGCCCGCCGCTGCAAAAGCGCTGATCGATTTTCTGCAAACACCGGCCGCCGTTGCCACGATCAGCGCCGCCGGCATGACGCCCGGCTAACAGGACATCTCATGACCAATCATCGTATTGCGACTTATTCAGCCGGCGGCAAGACAGCTTACGGCTACGTCACCGACAGCGGTGTCGTCGATCTCTCTGCGCGCTTTGGCAAGGATTATCCGACGCTGCGTGAAGCCATCGCAGCCGGCGCGCTCACGAAGCTGGCGGAAGACGGCGCCAAGCGCTCACCGGATCATCCGCTCGACGGCATCATCTGGCAGCCGCCGATCCCGGCGCCGGAAAAGATCATCTGCATCGGCGTCAACTATCCCGACCGCAACGCCGAATACAAGGACGGCTCGGACGCGCCGAAATTTCCGAGCATGTTCATGCGCACGCCGCGCTCCTTTGTCGGCCATAACTCACCGCTGGTGCGGCCGCGCGCCTCGCAACAGCTCGACTACGAGGGCGAAGTGACGCTCGTGATCGGCAAGGCCGGCCGGCACATCAAGCAAAGCGACGCGCTCGACCATATCGCCGCAATCACGCTCTGCAACGAAGGCACCATCCGCGACTGGGTGCGGCACGCAAAATTCAACGTGACGCAGGGCAAGAACTTTGACGCCACCGGCAGCCTCGGACCCTGGATCGTTCCCTACACCAGCGAGGCGCAGATCGCGGACATCCGCCTTACCACCCGCGTCAATGGCGAGACCCGGCAGGACGACCGCACCTCGCGGCTGATCTTCGGGCTCCGATATCTCCTCAACTACATCTCGACCTTCACGACGCTGGTGCCCGGCGACATCATCGTCACGGGCACGCCGACCGGCGCCGGCGCACGGTTCGATCCGCCGCGTTATCTCAAGCCCGGCGACGTCGTCGAGGTCGAGGCTGACGGCATCGGCGTGCTGCGTAATGGCGTCGCCGACGAAACCCTGTAAGGATAAAATCATGACTTCCATGACCGGCGGCGGAGCGATCGTAAGCTCCCTTGTCGCCCACGGCGTCAACACCGTGTTCGGCCTGCCCGGCGCGCAGATCTACGGCCTGTTCGACGCCTTCCATCAGGCGCAGCTGAAAGTGATCGGCGCGCGGCACGAGCAGGCCTGCGGCTACATGGCCTATGGCTATGCG
>DATMNV010000037.1:0-64480 GCA_035568535.1 Bradyrhizobium sp. | reverse complement strand
CTTCTTGGTCGGGATCGTGGTGTTGCGGTCGATGATGCGGGTGAACACGCCGCCCAGCGTCTCGATGCCCAGCGACAGCGGGGTCACGTCGAGCAGCAGCACGTCCTTGACGTCGCCCTGCAGCACGCCGGCCTGGATCGCGGCACCAATCGCCACGACCTCGTCCGGGTTGACGCCCTTGTGCGGCTCCTTGCCGAACAGCTGCTTCACGATTTCCTGGACTTTCGGCATGCGCGTCATGCCGCCGACGAGGACGACTTCGCCGACTTCAGCAGCGGTGAGGCCGGCATCCTTCAGCGCCTTCCGGCAGGGCTCGATGGTCTTCTGGATGAGATCGTCGACCAGCGCCTCGAACTTGGCGCGGGTGAGCTTCATGGTCAGATGCTTCGGCCCGGTCTGGTCCGCGGTGATGAACGGCAGGTTGATTTCGGTCTGCGTGGTCGAGGACAGCTCGATCTTGGCCTTTTCAGCGGCCTCCTTCAGGCGCTGCAAAGCGAGTTTGTCGTTGCGCAGGTTGATGCCCTGCTCCTTCTGGAACTCGTCGGCCAGATAACCAACGAGGCGCATATCGAAATCCTCGCCGCCGAGGAAGGTGTCGCCATTGGTCGACTTCACCTCGAACACGCCGTCACCAATCTCCAGGATTGAAACGTCGAAGGTGCCGCCGCCGAGGTCGTATACGGCAATGGTGCCGGACTTCGACTTGTCGAGGCCATAGGCCAGCGCGGCCGCGGTCGGCTCGTTGATGATGCGCAGCACTTCAAGGCCCGCGATCTTGCCGGCGTCCTTGGTCGCCTGGCGCTGGGCGTCGTTGAAGTAGGCGGGAACGGTGATGACGGCCTGGTCGACCTTCTGGCCGAGATGGGCCTCAGCAGTCTCCTTCATTTTCTGCAGGATGAAGGCGGAGACCTGCGAGGGCGAATAGGTCTTGCCGTCGGCCTCGACCCAGGCGTCGCCGTTGGAGGCTTTGACGATCTTGTAGGGGACGAGCTTCTTGTCCTTCTCGACCATCGGGTCGTCGTAGCGGCGGCCGATCAGGCGCTTGACCGCAAAGAAGGTGCGCTCGGGATTGGTCACCGCCTGGCGCTTGGCAGGCTGGCCGACCAGGCGCTCGCCATCATCGCTGAAAGCAACAATCGACGGCGTGGTGCGCATGCCCTCGGAGTTTTCGATGACTTTGGCGTTCTTGCCATCCATTACGGCGACGCACGAGTTTGTGGTGCCGAGATCGATCCCAATGACCTTTCCCATGGTCTCTATTTCCTTCCGTTTGCGGCAGGTTGGCCGGGCCCACACGGCACCCGATCCAAAACCCCCTTCAGATCAAATACTCGCGATATTGCGACGGTGAGCCTCATATAGGAGGGTACCCCCGGCCCGCAAGGACCGTGCCGCAACCTTGGAGCACGAAAACCCGCGCCATTGAAAGATAATATGCGCCTTGCCGGGGGTCGATTCGCTTCCGTCAACTCGCCCGTTAACAAATGGGCAAGGAGCAATGCCGGATCGGAGGGTGCGGCGGTCTGCCCTGTTGTCCCGCGGCCAAAACCGTTAAAAGCCAGCGTACCGAACGAGCCCCCTCAAAGCCAGGGACCCGCTCCGGCCGATCATTAGACGGCCCAACGACAAACCAATGGGTTCTCCATGAAGTACCTCCGACACCTGACCGCGGTTGCGTTGCTGCTTACGGTGACGCGGCCGGCGTTTGCCGCCGACGTCACCTTTCCGCCGGGGATTCGGGTGGGGCTGGTGCCGCTGGTAGGCCTGGCCAAGGCCAAGTCCTTTTCCGGCTTCGAGTCCGAGGACCAGTCGGTCAAGGTGCTGGTGACCGAGTTGCCCCCCGACGCCTATAACGAGGTCAAGACCGCGCTGTCGGCCAACCCGGTGGCCCCGAGCGGCGTCGCGCCGCAAATGATCGAGACCGCCGCCGGCAAGGCCTATTACACTGTCGAGGTCGCCAAGGACGCCAGCGGGCCATTGCGCCGATATTCGATGATGCTGTCGGGCGGCACCTTCTCCGGCTATGTCGCCGTGCAGGTTCCGGAGAAGGCCGGCAAGATCTACACCGATGACGCGGTTCGCCAGATGTTTGCTTCCGCCACGGTCCGGCCGGAAGTGCCGGTCGATGAGCAGCTCGGCCTGTTGCCGTTCAAGATCACCGAGCTCAGCAATTTCAAGAATGTGCGCTCGCTGGCGCCGGGCGCCGCAGTAGTGCTGGCCGATGGCGACGAAAAGACCGGCTTCGAGCCACAGCCCTTCATGGTGATCGGCCTTCTCGGCGTGACCCCGCCGGACGCGGAAGATCGCGCGCGTTTTGCGCAGCAGGCCGCATCCCAGATTCCCGGCGTGCGCGAGGGACGAATCACGATGTCCGAGCCGATCCGGATCGACGGCATGCCGGCCTATGAGACGCGGATCGATGCGACCAGCGGCAAGGACAACACGCTGGTGACTGTAGTGCAGTGGCTGCGGTTCGGCGGACCGAACATGCTGCGTATCATCGGCAGTGCGCCACGCGATCAATGGTCGACCGCGTTCCCGCGCTTCCGCGCCGTGCGCGACGGCATCCAGCCGCGGGGCTAGGGGCTAGTCGACAGACAGTCGAGGCTTACGCGACGTTGTTCGGCTCGTTGCCGTTGGCTGCCGCAGGCGCTGCCTTGGCGCCACCCTTGGAGACACCGACCAGCGCCGGCCGCAGTACGCGCTCGCCGATCATGTAGCCGGCCTGCACGACCTGCACGACGGTACCCGAGGGCACCGACGCATCGGGAACCTCGTACATCGCCTGCTGGAAGTTCGGATCGAATCTTTCGCCGAATGGATCGAATTTCTTCACGCCGTTCTTTTCCAGCGCGTTGAGCAGCGAGCGCTCGGTGAGCTCGACGCCCTCGATCAGCGCCGTCAGGCCGGGATCGGCCGCGGCGCGGGCTTCCGCTGGAACCGCATCGAGCGCGCGCTGCAGATTGTCGGCGATTTCGAGCACGTCGCGTGCAAAGCCGGTGATGCCGTAGACCTTGGCATCCGCCACCTCGCGGCGGGTGCGCTGGCGCAAATTCTCCATCTCCGCCAGCGTGCGCAGCATCCTGTCGCGGGCTTCCGCGACTTCCCTGGTCAGCGTCTCGACCGATCCCGGCTCAGGATCGTCGGGCATGATGTAGGGCTTGGAAACCACGGGCTCGCTGGCCTGCGCCGGGTCCGCCGGATCTTTCTTCTGCAGGTCGGGTTCGGTCATGGCTGTTCTTCTCGGGTACGCGGATCTGAAACGGATCATGGGGCTGCTGGCCGCCATATCGTGCTTTGGGCGGCGAAAATCAAGCGCTCGTGATGTGCGGGTTTAGCCGCCCAGCAGGCGGCTGACGATGCGCGCGGCATAATCCACGGTCGGGATCACCCGCGCATAATTGAGCCGGGTCGGCCCGATCACGCCGAGAACGCCGACAATGCGGCCGGCAGCGTCTGAATATGGCGCCACGATGGTGGACGAGCCGGACAGCGAGAACAGCTTGTTCTCCGAGCCGATGAAAATCCGCACCCCCTCGGCGTGCTCGGCGCGGCCCAAGAGGTCGATCACGCCGCGCTTGGTCTCGAGATCGTCGAACAGCGATTTCACCCGCTCGAGGTCCTCGAGCGCATGCAGATCATCCAGCAGATTGGCGTGACCGCGCACGATCAGCTGCCGGTCTTCGTTCGCCCCGCCGGACCAGCTTGCGATGCCGGCCGCGATAATCTTCTGGGTAAGCTGGTCGATCTGGGCGCGATCCTGGCCGAGTGCGGTCTCAAGCTCGAGCCGCGCTTCGGCCAGCGTCCGTCCGCGAATCCGCGCATTGAGGAAGTTGGTGGCTTCGGTCAGCGCCGAGGAGGGCACGCCGGGCGGCAGGGTCAGCACGCGATTCTCGACCTGGCCGTCCTCGCCGACCAGCACCACCAGCGCGCGCTCCGGTTCCAGCCGCACGAACTCGATATGTTTCAGCCGCGAATTGGATTTGGCGGTCAGCACTACCGCGGCGGCGCGGGTCAGGCCGGATAGCCGGGTCAGGGCTTCGCCCAGTGCCTGCTCGACCGATTGCGCCCGGCCGACGGAGGCAAGCTGGCTCTGGATCGATTGTCGTTCCGCTTCGGTGAGGTCGCCAATCTGCATCAGGGCATCGACGAAAAACCTTAAGCCAAGTTCGGTCGGCAACCGCCCGGCCGAGGTGTGCGGCGCATAGATCAGGCCGAGCTGTTCCAGGTCGGCCATCACGTTCCGCACCGAGGCCGGCGAGAGGGGCACCGCAATCAGCCGCGAGACGTTCCGCGAGCCGACCGGCTCGCCGGTTGCGAGATAGCTTTCGACGATCTGACGAAAAATATCGCGCGAGCGCTCGTTGAGCTGGGCAAGCCCGGCATATGGCGTGATCAGGCCGATGGGATCGTGGTGGGCCACGGCTACTCCTTCTGCCCCGCTAATCTGACCATCCGCAAAGCCGGTGACAAGCGCTCATTGGGGAAGCGAAAAGCAGGGTTAAGGCCTTGCCGCGCCTCTCTCTCGCTCCTACAAGCTCCGCGAAAGCAAATTTGCCGGATTTCTGGAGGATTTCCTCATGCGGCCAAGCCGCCGTGCCCCCGATGAACTGCGCGCCGTGACGCTGGAACGCGGGGTGGTCAAATATGCCGAAGGGTCCTGCCTGGTGAAATTTGGCGACACCCATGTGCTGGTGACCGCGACGCTGGAAGAACGGCTGCCGCCCTGGCTGAAGGGGCAGGGACGCGGGTGGGTCACCGCCGAATACGGCATGCTTCCTCGTGCCACATTGGAACGCACGCGGCGCGAAGCTTCCGCCGGCAAGCAGGGCGGCCGCACCGTCGAAATCCAGCGCCTGATCGGCCGCTCGCTGCGCGCCACCATCGATCTCGAGGCGCTCGGCGAGCGTCAGATCACGGTGGATTGCGACGTGCTTCAGGCCGACGGCGGCACGCGCACCGCCTCCATCACCGGCGCCTGGGTCGCACTCGCCGACTGCCTCAACTGGATGAGGGCGCGCAACATTATCAAGGCCAATGTGCTGCGCGACAATGTGGCCGCGGTCTCCTGCGGCATCTATCAGGGCACCCCGGTGCTCGATCTCGACTATGCCGAGGATTCCGAAGCCGACACCGACGCCAATTTCGTCATGACCGGCGACGGCCGCATCGTCGAGGTGCAGGGCACCGCGGAAAAGACGCCATTCACGCAGGACGAATTGCTGGCGCTGATAGCGCTGGCGAAGAGGGGCGTGGCGCGCCTCGTGGACTTGCAGAAACTCGCGGTCGCCTAAAGCATGCATCGACGGATCAAAGGCAAGCTCGTCATCGCCACCCACAATCCCGGCAAGCTCGCCGAGATGCGCGAGCTGCTGGCGCCCCATGGCGTCGAAGCGGTCTCCGCCCGCGAGCTCGGTCTTGGCGAGCCGGAAGAATCCGGCAAGACGTTTGAAGCCAACGCGCGGATCAAGGCGATCGCGGCCGCGCAGGCGGCAGAACTGCCGGCCTTCGCCGATGATTCCGGCCTCGTGGTCGATGCGCTCGACGGCGCGCCCGGGATCTACTCGGCGCGCTGGGCTGGTCCGAACAAGGATTTCGACGATGCGATGGCGCGGATCGAACGTCTGTTGCAGGAGCGCGGTGCGATTAGGCCGGACAGGCGCGGGGCTCATTTCGTGTCCGCGCTCTGCGTCGCCTGGCCCGACCACCATCTCGAGGAAGTCGAGGCACGGGCCGACGGTACGCTGGTCTGGCCACCGCGCGGCACGGCGGGCTTCGGCTATGACCCCATGTTCATGCCCGACGGCTTTGATCGCACCTTTGGCGAGATGACCAGCATCGAGAAGCACGGCCTGCCGCCGCTCGGCCTCGGTCTCTCGCATCGGGCGCGGGCCTTCGTGAAACTGGCGGAGATCTGCCTTGACCGGCGCTGAGCGGCAGGCCTTCGGCGTCTATGTGCACTGGCCATTCTGCCTGTCGAAGTGCCCGTATTGCGACTTCAACAGCCACGTCCGCCACGCCGCAATCGACGAGGAGCGGTTTACCCGTGCTTTTGCCCGCGAGATCGAAACCACGGCCGCGCGGGTGGGAGGACGTGAAGTCACCTCGATCTTTCTCGGCGGCGGCACGCCGTCCCTGATGCAGCCGCAGACGGTCGGCGCCGTTCTCGACACGATCGGCAAGCATTGGCGCGTCGCGCGCGATGTGGAAGTGACGTTGGAAGCTAACCCGACCAGCGTGGAGGCGACGCGCTTTGCCGGCTACCGCGCCGCCGGTGTCAACCGCGTCTCGCTCGGCGTGCAGGCGCTCAACGATGCGTCGCTGAAGGAATTGGGACGGCTGCACTCGGCGCGCGAAGCGCTGGATGCGGTCGCCATCGCGCGAAAATCCTTCGAGCGCTATTCGTTCGACCTGATCTATGCACGCCCCGACCAGACGCCGGCGATGTGGGCGGATGAACTGGCGCTCGCGATCAAGGAAGCCGCCGAGCATCTCTCGCTCTATCAACTTACCATCGAGGAAGGCACGCCGTTCTTCGGGCTGCACGCCGTTGGCAAATTGAAGACGCCGGATGAGGCGACGGCGCGCACGCTCTATGACGTCACGCAGGAGGTTTGCGCAAGGCATGGGCTACCGGCCTATGAGATTTCCAACCACGCGCGAAAAGGCGCCGAGTGCCGGCACAATCTGGTCTATTGGCGCGGCAAGGAATATGCCGGCATCGGCCCGGGCGCCCATGGCCGCCTCGATATCGAAGGCCGCAGGCACGCGACCGCGACCGAGAAGCGTCCCGAAGCCTGGCTGATGCGGGTCGAAGCCAACGGCCACGGCGTCATCACCGACGACGTGCTCAACCGCGAAGAGCGCGCCGACGAGTTCCTGCTGATGGGCCTGCGGCTCGCCGAGGGCATCGATCCCGAGCGTTACAAGGCGCTCTCAGGCCGCCCACTCGATGAGCGGCGCATTGCTGTCTTGCGTGAAGAGGGCGCGATCGCCGTCGATGCCGACGGCAGGCTGCGGGTGACGCAAGCCGGATTTCCGGTGCTCGATGCGGTCGTCGCCGATTTGGCGGCTTAAGCCCCAAAACTCTTCGGCGAACCGGCAACCGGCACGCCGCCGCCATTGCCGACCCGCATGACCGCCAGCCCGCGCTCGTTGCTGCCGTCGGGCCGGAAGCGGAACAGCCCGTCGATGCCGGCGAAACCGGATGGGTTTTGCAGCACATCCGCCGAGAACCGTTGCGCGCCTTGCGTTCGTGCAAGTGCCGCGACCAATGCGACCGCGTCATAGGCCAGCGTTGCGGTGCGGACCGGCTCCCCGCCGTAGCGCGTGCGGTAGCGGCCCGAGAAGGCGCGAAAGCCCGCCGGGTCCGGCGCCGCATAAAGGCCGCCCTGCAAATTCGGGCTGCCGAACACGCGCGGATTGTCCCAGAGACCGGTGCCGAGCAACTGGATATTGCGCAAATTTGCACCCGCGGCCGTGAGCGCGTCGGCGGCCGCCACGACGGAATCGCCGTCATCGGCGATCAGGAGCGCATCCGCCTGTCCGAGCTGCTGCGCCACATTGCGCGCCGGGGTGGCGCGGTCGGCGGCATATTTTTCGAAAGCGACGACGCGTCCGCCGCGGCGGCTCACCGCATTCTTGAACGCGGCTTCCACCACATTGCCATAGGCGTTTTCCGGCAGCAGCGCGGCAAAGGATTTCTTGCCGATGCTCGTCGAATATTCGACGATGCGGTTGACGTCGGACTCCGGCAGGAAGCTCAACAGATACACGCCGCGGCCGGCGATGCTCGAATCGGTGGAAAAGGCGATCACCGAAATGCCGCGCGTGCGCGCGACCTGCGCCACCGCCGGCACAGAGAGCGCAAACAGCGGCCCCAGGATGATTTCCGCGCCTTCATCGACCGCCTGCTGCGCGCCCTGTTGCGCGCCTTGCGGGCTGCCGGCGTCGTCCTTGATCAGAAGCTGAATATTCGGATTCTGGAATTCCGCGAGCGCCATCTCGGCGGCATTCTTCATGGATTGCGCGGCAACGCCGGCATTGCCCGAAGCCGACAGCGGCAGGATCAGGCCGACCTTGACCTGACCGTTGCCGAACGCGGTCGGCTGCTGCGCCGGGCCGGCCGGCGCGGGCGGCGTTTCCGAGCTCGAGAACGGATTGGAGAACTGGCTCAGGCTTTGCTGGACACCGGCACAGGCCGAGAGCAGGGGGGCGCCGAGCAGCAGGCCAATCGCCGTTCGCCGGGTCGCGTTCAGTGGACCCGTGGGATCATACTTGGGTTTTTGCGGGCCCGGCATTGCATCTCTTCACTTGACCGACCGTGGTCGGCCAGGACTGCCCCCCGATTAAAGATTGGGCGGCGGATTCAGGCATATTGTCGGCGAATAGTTAACCAAAACAAAAGGATTGTGGCCTCGCCGATGGCCGTCCCACGCCAACGCCCGGACGGGCTTACAATAGTGGCGCCGGGGCACTCTGCCCTCTAAGTTAAGCATTATGCGCGCAAAATCAGCCCCGATAAACAGTGAAGGCCGGACGGAACCCGCTTCCCGGAGCTTTACGGTCGGCGGTCACGTTTTGACCGCACCTGCGGCAACGGCCGGACTTCATCTGGTCGCGACCCCCATCGGCAATCTCGGCGACATTACCCTGCGTGCGCTGGAGACGCTGGCCGGCGTCGACCTGATCGCCTGCGAGGACACCCGCATCAGCCGCCGGCTGACCGAGCGTTATGGCATCGCGGCCGAGCTGACCCCCTATCACGAGCACAACGCCGCGACCGCGCGACCAAGACTGCTGGAGCGTCTGGCGCAGGGCGCATCGATCGCGCTGGTCTCGGATGCCGGTACGCCCCTTATTTCCGATCCCGGCTTCAAGCTGGTGCGCGAGGCCTGCGCCGCCGGACATGCGGTGACGGCGCTGCCGGGACCATCCTCGGTGCTGGCGGCGCTGTCGGTCGCGGCGCTGCCGACCGACAGATTCTTCTTCGAAGGGTTTTTGCCCGCGAAGGAGACCGCGCGCCGCGCGCGGCTCAGCGAGCTTGCCCGGATCGACGCCACGCTGGTGATCTTCGAGTCCGGCAACCGCGTGCAGGACGCGCTGCGCGATCTTGCTGAAGCCATGGGCACGCGGGAGGCCGCGATCTGCCGCGAGCTGACCAAGCTGCATGAAGAAGTTTTGCGCGCGACGCTGGTCGAGCTGGCTGGAAGGGCAGATCAGCTCGTGACCCGCGGCGAGTTCGTGC
Source organism: Bradyrhizobium sp. (assembly GCA_035568535.1). Classification (GTDB taxonomy): domain Bacteria; phylum Pseudomonadota; class Alphaproteobacteria; order Rhizobiales; family Xanthobacteraceae; genus Bradyrhizobium. The sequence continues at coordinate 55,233 of DATMNV010000037.1, read as the reverse complement.
TGGTGATCGGCCCGCCGTCGGCGGACGCGCAAGTCCTGAGTGCGGAGGCGCTGGACGCACTGTTGCGCGCGCAGCTCGCAACCAGCAGCGTCAAGGATGCGGTGGCGCATGCGGTCGAGCTGTCAGGCCGGCCGCGCCGCGAGGTCTATGCCCGTGCGCTGGAGCTGGCCAAGAATCTCGCGACAAAGGGCGGCCATGGCCAAGACTGATCGCGCCAAGACTGATCGCGCCAAGACTGATCCCGCTAAGCCTGACCGCGCACAACCGGAAAAGGAAGCCTCGCCCGAGCGCGTAGCCGCTTTCAACACTGGCCTTTCCGCGGAAAGCCGCGCCGCCGCTCTTCTCATGGCCAAGGGCTACCGCATTCTCGCAAAACGCTTCCGCACGCCGCATGGCGAGATCGACCTGGTCGCAAAGCGGCGCAATCTGATCGCCTTTGTCGAGGTCAAGGCCCGCGCCACGCTGGATGAAGCCGCTTTCGCCGTCACGCCACGGCAACAGGCGCGCATTATCAATGCCGCGCAGGCCTGGCTGGCGGCGCACCCTGAATATGCCGAATTCGAACTGCGTTTTGACGCGATCCTGATTGCGCCGCGGCGCCTGCCGCGCCATCTGTTAGCAGCCTTCGACGCCAGTACCTGAGTTCTCCCTCCAGACCCGAGCCTTCCCATGAAATTGAACGTCGCCGTCCAGATGGACCCCATCGCGCGCATCAACATCCGCGGCGATTCCACCTTTGCGCTGCTGCTGGAAGCGCAAAAGCGCGGCCATGGACTCTCTTACTACACGCCGGATAAGCTTTCGCTGGTCGGCAGCGAGCTGTTCGCCCCGGTGCATATGCTCACCGTGCGCGATGAACCCGGCAATCACTTCACCCTCGGCGAGCCCCGCCGTGAACCGCTGGCCGCCTTCGATGTGGTGCTGCTGCGCCAGGACCCGCCCTTCGACCTCGCCTACATCACCTCGACTCATTTCCTCGAAGGCATTCACCCGAAGACGCTGGTGGTGAACAATCCGGCCAGCGTGCGCAATGCGCCGGAAAAGCTGTTCGTGATGGATTTTCCGCAGCTGATGCCGCCGACCCTGATCTCGCGCGATCTCGACGAGATCAACGCCTTCCGCGACGCCCACGGCGCCGTGGTGATGAAGCCGCTGCACGGCCATGGCGGCGCGGCCGTCTTCCGCATCATGCCGCAGGATATGAATTTCGGCTCGCTGTTCGACATGTTCTCCGTGACCTTCAAGGAGCCCTGGGTAATTCAGCGCTTCATTCCCGAGGTCAAGCATGGCGACAAGCGCATCATCCTGGTCGACGGCGAGTTTGCAGGCGCGGTCAACCGCGTGCCGGCTGCGGATGACCTCCGCTCCAACATGGTGCGTGGCGGCGCGGCGCAAGCGACCGATCTGACCCCGCGCGAACGCGAAATCTGCGGCGTCCTTTGTCCGGAATTGAAAAAGCGCGGCCTGCTGTTTGTCGGCATCGACGTGATCGACGGCAATCTCACCGAGATCAACGTGACGTCGCCGACCGGCATCCGCGCGGTGGCCCGACTCGGCGGGCCCGACGTCGCCGCGAAAATCTGGGACGCGATCGAGAACAAGCGCAGCAAGGGCGCGATGGGATTGGGATGAATCACCATCGCGCTCCAGATTCTTTTTTCGCATGATCCCCGCGCCAACGCTTCGCGTTTGTCGCGAGGGATCATCCGCTAGGCAACGTCCTCCGGGCGAGCCCGCACTCAGTAAATGTACGGAGAATCGTCCAGTGAACGATAACGTCCGGTTCACCATGAGGACGATTGCCTGACTTACCGCCGCGCGCGTCGGGCGGGTCTCAAGTCGGCTTATACCTTTGCTGCTTAGTCCTGCTGTTGGGAGAGGGTGCCCAACCGGCCTTCGGGCCACAGCGGATAGTAAAGCGTATGTATACCGCCCGTATTGTCGTCCTGATCATCGCCCTCGGCGCCGGCGGCCTTGCCGCGTATCTCGCGAGCGGGAGCGACAACAAGGCTGCCGCCCCGGCCCAGCCGGTGGCACAGCTCGAGACCGTCGACGTCCTCGTCGCCAAATCCGATATCGGCCTTGGCCAGACCGCCAAGCCTGACGATCTGCAATGGCAGACCTGGCCCAAGTCGACCGCAAGCGGCTCATTCATTCGGCGCACTGACCGTCCCGACGCCATCACCCAGGTGGCCGGCTCGATCGCGCGTTCGCCGATCATGGCGGGCGAGCCGATCCGCGAGCTGAAGCTGGTCAAGGCCGACGGCTCCGGCTTCATGGCCGCGATCCTGCCGACCGGCATGCGCGCCGTCTCCACCGAAATCTCGGCCGAGACCGGCGCCGGCGGCTTCATCCTGCCGAACGACCGCGTCGACGTGATTCTCACCCAGCGCATCAAGAACGTCGAGCATCCCAACCAGCCAGACGTCGTCGTCTCCACACTGATCCTGCCGAGCATCCGCGTGCTCGCGATCGACCAGGCGCCGAAGGAAAAGGACGGCCAGAACGCCGTGATCGGCAAGACCGTGACGCTGGAATTGAAGCCCGAACAGATCCCGACTCTCACCTCCGCGCGCCAGGCCGGCACGCTGTCGCTTGCACTGCGCAGCATCACCGACGCCAAGGCGGTCGAGAGCAATCCGCTTGAACAGGCTACCCCACAAACCGTGGGCCTCAACGTAGTTCGCTACGGCATCGCCAGCCGGGCGACGGCACAGAAGTGACCGAAGGATACCGAAATGAAATGCAGGGCGAGTAAGCCGCAATCTCCAATCTTCCGCGCCCTGTCGGTTTCGGCGGTCCTCGCGCTCACGCTCCAGTTCGCCTTCGTGCGGGCGGCCGACGATCCGCAAGGCGCGCCGCCGGCCGTCACGCCCCCGGCGACCACGCCCGCAGCCCCGAGTCCGGTGGCCGCCGCGACCACACCGGCTGCGCCCAGCGTGGCGGTTACCGCGAGCGTTCCCGTGCGCACGCGCTTCCTCTCGCTCGGCATCGGCAAATCCGTCGTCCTCGACCTGCCGCGCGACGTGAAGGACGTGCTGGTGGCCGATCCCAAGATCGCCAACGCCGTCATCCGTTCGTCCCAGCGCGCCTACATCATCGGCGCCGGCATCGGCCAGACCAATGTCGTGTTCTTCGATGCCGAGGGACAGCAGGTCGCAAGCTATGACATTGCGATCAAGCGCGACCTCAACGGCATTCGCGCGGCCTTGCACTCAGCGCTGCCCGGCGTCCAGATCGATGGCGTCGGCGAGGGTGTGGTGCTGACCGGTTCGGTGGCGAGCCCGGTCGAGGCGCAACAGGCCGGCGATATCGCTGCGCGTCTGGTCGGAGGCGCCGACAAGGTCGTCAACAGCATCGTCGTTCGCGGCCGCGATCAGGTCATGCTGAAGGTCACCGTTGCGGAAGTGCGGCGCGACATCATCAAGCAGATGGGCGTCGATCTCAGTGCCAGCATGAACTACGGCACCGCGGTCGTGAACTTCAACAACAGCAATCCCTTCACCGCAAACAGCGGGCCACTGGTTCCCGACAACGGCTTGAGCGCGTCGGCCATCACCAAGGGTCTGCCCACGGTCACTGCTACCATGCGCGCGATGGAGAGTGCCGGTCTCATGCGCACCCTGGCAGAGCCGAATCTGACGGCAATCTCCGGCGAGTCCGCGACATTCATTTCGGGCGGTGAATTTCCGATTCCAACCGGCGTAACCTGCCAAACCACGACGTCGGGCGCTATCGGACAATGCGTCCAGACAGTAAGCTTCAAGAAATTCGGTATCTCGCTCAATTTCACGCCGGTCGTCTTGACCGAGGGTCGGATCAGCCTGCGGGTGATGACCGAGGTGTCGGAAGTCTCGTCCGAAAACGCCCTGCAGGGCGGCGTCGGTGGAACGACAATTCCTTCGATCAAGACCCGCCGCGCAGAAACCACGCTGGAAATCCCATCCGGCGGCTCGATGGCGATGGCAGGCCTGATCCAGGAGCAAACAAAGCAAGCCGTCAACGGAATGCCCGGCGTCGACCAGTTGCCGGTCCTGGGAGCACTTTTCAGGAGCCAGGACTACGTCAACCACGAGACCGAGCTGATGGTGCTGGTGACGCCCTATGTGGTGCGGGCGGTGGCGCAAAAAGAGCTGTCGCGTCCCGATGACGGTTTCGCGTCCGCCTCGGATTCGCAATCGACACTGCTTGCCCGCATGAACCGGATTTACGGCATCGCCGCCCGCATCGATCCGATCAGCGGCAGCCAGGTGAGCTTCGGCTACTTCATTGACTGAGATGACGCGACGCGCGACGAGGACAGAACGATGAGATGCGGAATATCGCCAGAACGCCGTCGGACCCTGCAGCGTGCCGGTGCATTGATCGGCCTTTCCGTCGCGCTTGGCGCCTGCAGCATGGCGCCCGAAGCCATCGTCACCGGCGGCGTTCCCGACGATTATCGTCTCCGTCATCCGATCGCGATCACGGAAGCCAACCGCTCGATCGTGGTCTTCGTCGGCCATGGGCGCGGCGGCCTCACCGCCTCGCAACGCGACGATGTCGCGGGCCTGGCGCGGACCTGGGTTCGCGAAGGCACCGGCGCCGTGGTGGCCGACGTACCGGTTGACACGCCGAACGCCAAGGCAGCGTCGATGAGCTTCGGCGAAATCCGCTCGGTTCTCGCAGCCGGCGGCGTGCCGTCACAGGGCATCACCCTGCATCATTACCACCCGGCCGATCCGCAGGCCTTCGCGCCGATCCGCCTGAGCTATACCAAGATCGCGGCGACCGCGGGTCCCTGCGGCCTGTGGCCGGAGGATCTGGGGCCGAACATCAACAATCCCGCCTATAACGAGAACAAGCCCTATTACAATTTCGGCTGCGCAAGCCAGCGCAACCTTGCGGCCATGATCGACAATCCTTCCGACCTGGTGCAGCCGCGCTCGGAGACGCCGGCCTATACGATACGACGCTCCGAGGGCTTCGAGAAATATCGCAAGGGTGAGCCGACTGCGACCCAATACCCGGATGCCGAGAAGGCCAAGCTCAGCGACACAGGAAAATAATGAGCGAGCTCAGGAAGAAAATCGAAGAAGCGTCGGACGCGCCGTTGCCTCCGCCGCCCTCAGCAAACGACTATATCGCCGCCGCACCGCGGATTTCGGTGCAGGCGTTTTGCGAGACCGACGCAACCGCGGCCGCCGTACGGTCGGCGGGCGAGGACCGTCGGCTCGGCAAGGCTCATCTCAGTGTCAAGATGGGCGGCATGGCCGCGGCCGTCGAAGCCTATCGCAACGCCCCGACGCCGAATGTAATCCTGCTGGAAAGCGGCGGCGCCAGCGACCTCCTGGAATCGCTCGACGAGCTCGCCAGCGAGTGCGATCCCGGCACCCGCGTCATCGTCGTCGGCAGTGAAAGCGACGACGTGCCCTATCGCGAGTTGGTGCGTCGCGGCGTCAATGACTACGTGATCGGCCCGGTTGGCGCACTCGACATCGTCCGCTCGATCTGCAGCCTGTTCGCGGCTTCCGACACCATCACAGTCGGCCGCGTCATCGCCGTGGTCGGCGCCAAGGGCGGCGTCGGCGCCTCCACCGTCGCCCACAATTTGGCCTGGTCGATCGCGCGCAATTTCAGGCTGGATACGGTCGTGATCGATCTCGACCTCGCCTTCGGCACCGCCGGGCTCGACTACAACCAGGACCCGATACAGGGCATCGCCAACGCGGTGTTTCAGCCGGATCGGCCCGACAGCGGGCTGATCGACCGCCTGCTCTCGAAATGCAGCGATCACCTCAGCCTGCTTGCCGCGCCCGCGACGCTCGACAAGGTCTATGACTTCGGCGCCAACGCGTTCGACGCCATCTTCGACACGCTGCGCATGACCACGCCCTGCATCGTGCTCGATGTTCCACACCAGTGGACGGCGTGGACCCGGCGCGCGCTGGAAGGCGCGGATGATATCGTGATCGTCGCCGAGCCCGACCTCGCCAATCTGCGCAACGCCAAGAACATCCTGAGCACGCTGAAGGCGTCGCGGCCCAACGACCAGGCGCCGCTGTTCTGCCTCAACCAGGTGGGCATGCCGAAGCGGCCGGAGATCGACCGCCGCAGCTTTGCCAAGACGCTCGAGAGCCACCCGCTGGCCGTCATTCCCTTTGACTCGCGCCTGTTCGGCACCGCCGCCAACAACGGCCAGATGATCGCCGAACTCTCCGCGAGCCACCGCACCAGCAAACTGTTCCTGGACATGGCGCGCAAGCTGACCGGCCATGGCGAGGAGAAGCCGAAGAGCTCGCTGCTTGCGCCGATCAAGAACGTGGCGCGGCGCCTGGTCGGCAGGCGCGGTTGAGGATTCACTGCGAGGGCGGTGCCGCGGCGGCAGCAGACTGATTGGGGCGCGTCACGGCCTGTGACGCGCGGCCTGTACCGCGCTCGGACAAGGCTTCCTTCCTGGCCAACAGCTTCTTCAGCTCCGCAACCTTCGCGGTCGCCTCCCCGGGCGGCAGCTCGGCCTTCACGATGCCTTCGGCTTCGGCGGTGCGGCCTTCCAGGCCCAGCACCACCGCCAGATTCATCCGCACCCGTGGGTCCTTCTCCTCAAGGTTATGGGCGCGGCGCAAGGTCTCTTCCGCCTTGGCCAGGTCCTTCGAGAGCAGATAAGAGAGTCCGACATTGGACAGCACCGAGGGCTCGTCCGGCACGATCTTGAGCGCGCTGGCGTAGTATTGCCGCGCCTCATCGTAGCGGCCGAGTTGATCGAGCACGGCGCCCTGCGCCGAAAGGATGCGCCAGTCAGGATCCTCCGGCGTATGCGCCTGGGCCAGCACGTCGAGCGCCTGCTGGAAATTCCCGTTGTCGGCCAGCGCGCGGCCGTAGCCGGCCAACAGCGCCTTGTTCTTGGGATTGGCGATCGCCGCCTGCTCGAGCACGGCAACCGCCTGCGACCGCTCGCCGGTCGCCCGCAGCGCCTTGCCATATTGCAGGGCGACGGCGGGATCCTTGGGGTTGGCGCGATAGCGCTCGCGGTACGTGTCGAGGTCGCGGCGGGGATCGGCCGACGGACTGGCTTCGGCCTTCTCCCCCAGCGAGCCGGTGATGTCGATGTCGGAGGAGGCGGTAGTCTGGCAGCCGCACAGGCTGAGCGCCAAGGCGGCGGACGAGGCTGCGATAACAACCAGTCGCGCCACGCGACCTTGTTTGAACGGATGCCGGAACATGTACTCTTGGCCTGCAGGGACTCGTGACTGGCCAAGAAATCGTTGCAGCTTAACCCTAAATTCGGGTTAACCGGGGCCTATCCGCGGCGAGATTTCGGCCAATCAGTGCCGCATCCGGCCGGGTCTTTGGCCTTTTGCGTTTGCGCATAAACTCCGCGCAAACGCTACGCGTTTGTTGCGAGCGAAAGCCGGTCTCCACCCTGCTATCCAAGTGCGGGGCGGGCTCTTTCCGGATCATGCGCTAGCGGACGAACTCCGCGCCGAACTCGCAACCGATCCGCCAGGCCAGCCGGCACTGCCGGGGGAGGCCGGTGTCAAAGATCAGGGTAAATTCGGGCGGCGGTTCGAGGTGCTCGGCCACGATTTTCACGCCGCCGTCCGAAATGTCCGTGATCATGCAGTCGCGCGGCAGGGTGCCGGTCCCGAATTGGATCTTCGCGAGGCTCCTGCACATACGCCGCTCGCTTCTACGTCGATTTGATGCTGCTGCCAACATGTCGCTCTTCTACCCCACACCTACCGTGTCTTCCGGTATCGCCACAGGTTTACAGGGGAATTGTTGGGATATGCCTAGTTGGATCGATCGTAATCTATCAATCGATTTAGAGCGTATTTTATCGATCGCGCCCGCCGGGAAGGCTTGGAGCCCGGAACGCCATCGCAGCCTGGCGCGACAGGAAAACAGCTTTCTCCCTTTGGGTGAATGATCGACAGGTTTCTACTGCGCGGGTCTCTGAGAACCTGATCGGTCTTGCCAGCTTCGCAATGCGGGCGCAGCATATTTTGGTCCGGCTCGGATCGGGCGGCAGATCATCCGGACAGCCAAGAAACATACAGAAAGACTGGGAGGAAGACACATGACAACTCATGTTTCGCGACGATCCTTGCTTGCCTTGGGCGCCGGCCTCGGTGCGTCCGCGATGTTCGACCAGAGCGTGCTGGCGAAAGCGCCCGTGCTCGGAACACAATCGCCCTATTTCCACCGGATGAAGGTCGGTGACGCCGAAGTGACCGTGGTTTCAGACGGGCCATTGCCGCTCGGCCCCCCAAAGGGCACGTTCACCGGCGCCTCCGACGACGAACTCAAGAAGATGCTGACGGACAACTTCCTCTCGCCCGACAACATCGTGCTCGAGCAGAACTCACCGATCGTCAACACCGGCGACAAGCTCATCCTGTTCGATACCGGAATGGGCACGTCACAGGCGTTCGGGCCGACCACCGGCCGGCAGCAGAAGAGCATGATGGAGGCCGGCATCAAGCCGGAGGACATCGATGCGGTGGTGTTCTCGCACGCCCATATCGATCATGTCGGCGGCGTGGTCGACGCCAGCGGCAAGGTGCTGTTCCCGAATGCGCAGTATTACATCGCCCAGAGCGATTTCGATTACTGGACCGATGAAGGCAAGCTGGGCGGTCCGCTCAAGGATTTCGTGGTCCACGCCCGCAAAAACCTGCTGCCGGTGCGCGACAAGCTCGTGTTCTACAAGGACGGCGAGGCGTTCCTGCCGGGCGTACAGGCGCTCGGCGCACCCGGACACACCGTCGGCCATACCATGTTCATGATCACCTCGGGAGCCAAGTCGTTTGCCTTCCTCGGCGACCTCACCCATCACCAAATTCTCCTGATGGAAAAGCCGCGGATGGAATTTTCCTACGACACCGATCCGAAGCAGGCGGCTGAAAGCCGGGTGAAGATGCTGGACATGCTGGCAGCCAACAAGATCCCGGTGATGTCCTATCATTATCCATGGCCCGGCTACGGCCATGTCGTCAAAACCGGCGATGGTTTTCACTACCTGCCGGCACCGATGGAGATGGTCCTCTAGAGCATGATCCGGAAAAGTGTGTCGCGGTTTTCCGAAAAGATCATGCTCAATCAAAAACCTAAAGCGCGATGACGATTCAACCTAATCTCATCGCGCTTTAGACGCGCCGTGAATGACGGGTGGCGGAGCTGGCAGCCGCCACCCCGTAGGCGACATCGGTTTGCCGCCGCCGGCGCGAAGGTCCATCCCTCGGTTTACGAACACAAAAATCTGGTCGCCGGCGCCCAACCTGCCGCCGCAGCTCCCCCAACAGCCCTGAATATATGTTCACGTAACGTTCTTGCCTCTTTCGTCACCTTCCGCTACCTTCAATTGCGGCAAAGAGGGGCAGCATGGTTCAGCGGGTTTCCACCGTCGCCTTTGAGGGCATCGAGACCCGCACGGTTGACGTGCAGGTGCAGGTTTCGCCGGGGCTTCCCGCCTTCCACGTGGTCGGGCTCGCGGACAAGGCGGTCTCGGAAGCGCGCGAGCGGGTGCGCTCCGCGCTGATCGCCTCGGGGCTCGCGCTGCCGGCGCGGCGGATCACCGTCAATCTCGCGCCCGCCGACCTGCCCAAGGAAGGCAGCCATTACGATCTGCCGATCGCGCTTGGCTTGATGGCGGCGATCGGCGCAATCCCGCCCGACGCGCTGTCGGGTTTCACCGTACTCGGCGAACTCGGGCTCGACGGATCGGTCGCACCGGTCGCGGGCGTGCTGCCGGCCGCGATCGGCGCCAATTCGCGCGAGGAGGGCCTGATCTGCCCGGCGGCGTGCGGCGCCGAGGCGGCCTGGGCGAGCCCGGACATCCAGATCATCGCCGCCAACTCGCTGATCCAGATCGCCAACCATTTCAAGGGCACGCAAGTGCTGTCGCGGCCGCAGCCGAAGGTGCGGCAGGCCCCGGCCTCGCAGCTCGATCTGCGCGATATCAAGGGCCAGGAGAGCGCCAAGCGCGCGCTCGAGATCGCTGCCGCCGGCGGTCATCACCTCCTGATGATCGGCGCGCCCGGTGCGGGCAAATCGATGCTGGCGGCGCGGCTGCCGTCGATCCTGCCGCCGCTGTCGCCGTCCGAGTTGCTCGAAGTTTCCATGATCGCGTCCGTCGCCGGCGAGATCGAAGGCGGCGCGCTGACCGCACAACGGCCGTTCCGCAGTCCGCATCACTCGGCGAGCATGGCCGCGCTGACCGGCGGCGGCATCCGCGCCAAACCCGGCGAGATTTCGCTCGCCCATCACGGCGTGCTGTTTCTCGACGAATTGCCCGAGTTCGATCCGCGCGTGCTGGACTCGCTGCGCCAGCCGCTGGAGAATGGCGAGGTCTCGGTTTCCCGCGCCAATCACCGCGTCACTTACCCGGCGCGCTTCATGCTGGTCGCGGCCATGAATCCCTGCCGTTGCGGTCACGCCTTCGAGCCCGGCTATTCCTGCCGGCGCGCCCCGATCGAGCGCTGCACCGCCGACTATCAGGCGCGGATATCCGGACCATTGATGGACCGCATCGATCTGCGCATCGAAGTGCCCGCGGTCACCGCCGCCGACCTGATCCTGCCGCCGCCCGCGGAGGGATCGGCCGAAGTCGCAGCCCGCGTCGCCGCCGCGCGCGACATCCAGCTGCTCGCGCGTTTTGGCGCCGCAGGCCTGCCAAATGTCCGCACCAACGCTGAAGCGCCGGCGTCGCTATTGGAGGAAATCGCCAAGCCGGATGCGCAGGGCCAAAAATTGTTGCGCGATGCGGCCGAAACCATGCGGCTGTCGGCGCGCGGCTATCATCGCGTGCTGCGGGTGGCGCGCACGCTGGCCGATCTCGACGGCGCGGAAAAGATCGGCCGGCTGCATCTCGCCGAAGCGCTGTCCTATCGCGCGCTGGCGGAGGAGGCCCGCCACGCGGCGGCGTGATGCCGCTCCCGCTGTCAACCAGCTGGTAACGAGTTTTCTTTACACTCCGACAACCATAAGGCCGGCGCGTGTTGCGGGCGATGGTCGAGCGAGTGGCGTTTCATGTTGCGTTTCAAGCTTCTGGTATCGGGGGTTCCTCTGATCGTGGCCGCGATCCTGGCCGGAATCGAATTTTTCCCCAATCCGCATCCCTGCATCGCGCTCGGTTCCGGGACTGTGGAGATCGCATCAGCCCCCTGGCATGCCGACCTCCATGTCAGCTTCACCGACGATCCCGGGCTTGCGACAGTACGGGTTGCGGTAACAGACAATGCCGCGACCGCCGACTTCACCGTGATCGATGATGTCGATGCCGCCGACGAGGGCGCCTGCGCGGCGACCCCGGCGACGCAGTTCATCGCCATTTCCGCGCGCGCAACGACGGCTTCGCCGGTCATCTATCTCATGCATGACAATGGTGCGGCCGATTACCGCATCTTCGTGAGCTCGAAACGCTTTTCGGACCGCGAGGCGGCGGCACTGATCGTCGGAGCGCATGGAAAGCTGCCGCGGCTCGCCGCTGCCACGCTGTAAATCGAGCCGTTAATGCTTCGCTAACCCTGTTCTCATCGCGGTAAACGAAGCGTCACGGCTTCAAACACTTTGCAAGGTCGCCGCCGCATCGTCGCCGACAAACAGGATATGAGCGGCAAACTCAAGGGATCGGCGATGGGACAAACGTTCCGGATCAATCTGCGCCTGCGCCGTTTCGCCCGCCGCCATCGCGCGGTGATCGCGGCGATCCGCTCCCTCATGATCTTCTCGGCGGCGTTCGGCGGCGCCTATGGCTTCATCGTCGCCAGCCGGTCCGAAAACTCCGGCTACAATCCCCACGCCTTTGCGATCGGCGCCAGCTTCCTGTTCGCGATCGCCTGCCTGGCGCTGGCAACCGTCAGTGTCCGGCTCCGCCTCCTGCGCAGAAGGATGCGCAAGATCCTGCTGCACAACGAGGCGATGGCCGACCGCAATTGGGAATTGCAGGAAGCCGAGGTCCGGGCGCGCAGCCTGTTCGAATCGCAGGGCGATCTGATCGTGATGCGCGATGCCGACGGCCGCATCACCTACGCCAATGACGCCTTTTGCATGATGGCGGAGCGGCCGCCCGAGACGCTGATCGGCACCCGATACAGCTTCGAAATCCTCGAACAGGGCGACAGCGCGCTGGAAAACAACGGCACGCGGATCCACGACCAGAAAATCGCCACGCGGCTTGGGCCGCGCTGGATCGCCTGGCGCGAGGGCTTTGTGCGTTCCGATGCCGGCCAGCCCGCGGAGCTGCAATGCGTCGGCCGCGATGTCACCGACCGCACCGAGACCGAGCGCGCGCTCAGCGAGGCCCGCGACCAGGCCGACGCCGCCAACCGCGCCAAGTCGCGCTTCCTCGCCATGGCCTCGCACGAAATTCGCACGCCGCTCAACGGCATCATCGGCATGAGCTCGCTCCTGCTCGACACGGCATTGACGCCGGAGCAGGCGACCTACGCAAAGGCGGTCAAGACCTCCGGCGACGCGCTGCTGTCGCTGATCGAGGAGCTGCTGGATTATTCCAAGATCGAGGCCGGCAAGATCGATCTGGAGCAGCGGCCCTTCGCGCTGACCTCGCTGATCGAGGACATCACCGAATTGCTGGCGCCCCGGGCGCAGGCAAAACATCTCGAGATCGCGGCCTATGTCGATGAGCGCCTGCCGGCGGAAGTTGTCGGCGATGCGGCGCGGCTGCGGCAGGTGCTGCTCAACCTTGCCGGCAACGCCATCAAGTTCACGCTGACCGGCGGCGTGGCGCTGATCGTCGAGCCCGGCATCTGGCCAAACGAAATCAGCTTTCTGGTGCGTGACACCGGAATCGGCATTGCTCCCGAAGCACGCCAACGAATCTTCCGCGAATTCGAGCAGGCCGACGAGCGCATCGCGCGCAATTATGGCGGAACGGGCCTCGGCCTCAGCATCTCCGAGCGCATCATAAAAAGGATGGGCGGCCGCATCACGCTGGAGAGCCGGCTGGGCGCAGGCTCAACCTTCGAGGTGTCGGTCGTGCTGCCGGCATCCGCCAATGGCGGACCACAGAAATTTGACGCGCCCGATCTGGCCGGCGAGGCGATCCTGCTGGTCGCGCCGCAGAGTATCGAGGCTTCACTGGTCGCGCGTCGGCTGCAGCGCTGGGGCGGCCAGACCTGCCTGGCAACCGATGCGGAAGTCGCTCACGCCCTGTTGCCGGAGCGCGCCTGGCACGCCGTGCTGGTCGATCGCGCATTCGGCCGCGAGGCGGCCGAGGCGCTCGGCGAAGCCGCGCGGCGTCACGCGACGGCGCGCATCCTGATGTTCACGCCCTCGACCCGGCGGGAGCTGAAGGCTTCATCAAGCTTCACCGGCTATCTGGTCAAGCCGCTGCGCGCGGCTTCGCTGGCAGCACGGCTTGCCGCGACGCCGGAAGTGGTCGCGCCCAACCTTGCCGGCGACGCCCTGATCGAAGCAGACGACGCGGTTGAGCCGCCCGCGGAGAAGCCCGCGCGCGGTCTGTCTGTTCTCGTCGCCGAAGACAATGAGATCAACGCGCTGCTGATGCGATCGCTACTGACCCGGCTTGGCCATCACGCCGTGATCGCAACCAACGGCGCGGAAGCCCTGGAGTCCTGGCTCGCTGCGAAATCCGCCGGCACACCCTACGACCTCGTGCTGATGGACGTGCAGATGCCCGAGCTCGACGGCGTCGAGACGGCCAAGCGCATCCGCGAGTATGAAGCCGGCGAAGCGGGCCGGCGCACGCCCATCCTCGCGCTCACCGCCAACACGCTGGTGGAAGACCGCTATGCCTGTTTCGAAGCGGGCATGGACGGCTTTTTGATCAAGCCGCTCGACCGGGAAAAGCTCGCGGAGGCGCTCGCCGGATTGACCGCGGCACGGCATTTGGCGGCATAGCCGTCATCCGGGCGCCGTAGCGCGGGCAAAGTGCAGCGTGCCCACCGCCCAGAAGTGAATGCATTCGAGAGGATGGTGGGCACGGCGCTTCGCGCCTTTGCCCACTCTGCGCAAGCGCAACTACAGCCGCCGCAACGCCACCGTCTCCACGACATGATCGGCGCCCTTGGTCAGGATCAGCGTCGCGCGCGGCCGGGTCGGCAGGATGTTGTCCTCGAGATTGGCGAGGTTGGTGCGCTCCCAGATCGCGATCGCGGTGGCCGTCGCCTCGTCATCCGACAACAGCGCATAGCGATGGAAGTAGGATTTGGGATCGGTGAATGCGGTGTCGCGCAGCGCCAGGAAGCGTTTGACATACCATTCCCGCAGCACCGACACGTCGGCGTCGATATAGACCGAGAAATCAAAGAAGTCGGACACGAACGGCACCGCCTTGCCGTCGCGCGGCAGACGACCGGTCTGCAGCACGTTGACGCCCTCGACGATTAAAATATCCGGCTGGTCGATCTCGACCCATTTGGCGGGCACGATATCGTAGGTCAAGTGCGAATAGACGGGCGCGCGCACCTGGCGCCGGCCGGCCTTGATGTCGCTCAGGAAGTTGAGCAGCGTCGGCAAATCGTAGCTTTCCGGGAAGCCCTTTTTCTGCATCAGGCCCTGCCGTTCCAGCACGGCATTTGGATAGAGAAAACCGTCGGTCGTGATCAGGTCGACCTTTGGCCGCGGCGACCAGCGGGCGAGCAGGGCCTGCAGCACGCGGGCGGTGGTGGATTTGCCGACCGCCACCGAGCCGGCCACGCCGATGATATAGGGCATCTTGCGATCGCGAATGGCGAGGAACTGGCGTTGCGAGTAATACAGCCGCTGCATGGCATCGACATAGATCGACAACATGCGCGACAGCGGCAAATAGATGTCCTCGACCTCCTGCAAATCGAGGCGGTCATGCATCGAACGCAGGCGGTCGAACTCGCCTGGCTCCAGCGTCATCGGTGTGTCGTCGCGCAGATGCGCCCATTGCTGGCGCGTGAAGACCCGATAGGGATTGTATTGCTGATCTGGTGCCCGGATATCCATGCCTCGTCCCCGGCTAGTTGCGCTTGCGCGACGCCTTCTCTTCGAGCCCCGACATCGAGGTCCGCTGCGCCAGCGCGGCCTCGACCTCTTCGAGCGTGATGCCGCGCGCCTTCAGCAGCACCAGCAGGTGGTAGAGCAGGTCGGCGCTCTCGGCGATCAGATGGCTTCGATTGTTCTCGACCGCGGCGATCACCGTTTCGACCGCCTCCTCACCCAGCTTCTTGGCGCAATGCTCCGCGCCCTTGTCGAGCAGCTTCTTGGTATAGGAAGCCTCTCCTCCCGAGGCCACGCGGGCATCGATGGTGACGGCCAGATCGTGGATCGTAAAACGCGACATCAACAAACTCTACGCTAGAGCATGATCCGGAAAAGTGTGTAGCGGTTTTCCGAAAAGATCATGCTCAATCAAAAAGCTAAAGCGCGGTGACGATTCAACCTAATCTCATCGCGCTTTGGCGTCCGCTAAAGGGCGCACGCTATTTCGGCTCATGTAGCACTTTTATGACAGGGAGTCGTCAGGGATCGAGGCGCATCGGCAGGCCGGCGCGCACCATGTGATCCTTGGCCTGGCGGATGGTGAATTCTCCGAAATGGAAGATCGAGGCGGCCAGCACCGCGGTGGCATGGCCCTTTCGGATGCCATCGACCAGATGGTCGAGATTGCCGACGCCGCCTGAGGCGATGACTGGTACGGGAACACTGTCGGCAATGGCCTGCGTCAGCGGCAGGTCAAAGCCCTGCCTGGTGCCGTCGCGGTCCATCGAGGTCAAAAGGATTTCGCCGGCGCCGAGCGAGACGACCTCCTGGGCATATTCGATGGCGTCGATACCGGTCGATTTGCGTCCGCCATGGGTGAAGATTTCCCAGCGGTCCGAGCCGCCGGCGCGCCGCACCTTCTTGGCGTCGATCGCGACAACGATGCACTGTTCGCCGAATTTTTCGGCCGCTTCCTTCACGAATTCGCGATGGGCGACCGCGGCCGAGTTGATCGAGACCTTGTCGGCGCCGGAGCGCAACAGCGTCTTGATGTCGTCGATGGTTCGCACGCCGCCGCCGACCGTCAGCGGCATGAAGCAGGCTTCGGCCGTGCGCCGGACCACGTCCAGCATGATGCCTCGGTTCTCGTGGGTCGCGGTGATGTCGAGAAAGCAGAGCTCGTCGGCACCCGCAGCGTCATAGGCGATCGCGGCTTCCACGGGATCGCCGGCATCACGCAGGTCGACGAAGTTGACGCCCTTCACCACGCGGCCGTCTTTCACGTCGAGACAAGGGATCACGCGGACCTTGAACATAAGAAGCTCCCAATGGCGTTTTCAAGCGAAGCGGGCACCGGTTCGCGTGAAGAAAACGCGTCAAACATAAAAATTAAGCCGCCGCCCGCGCATTGCGGATCAGCGCCAGCGCAGCCGCCGGATCGAGCCGGCCATCATAGAGGGCCCGTCCAGCGATCGCGCCGGCCAACTTGTTCGCCCGCGGCGTCAGCATCGCCTTGATGTCCTCGATCGAGGCGAGGCCGCCCGAGGCGATGACTGGAATGGAAATGGCGTCGGCCAGCGCAATGGTCGCCTCGAGATTAAGGCCCTTCAACAGGCCGTCGCGCGCGATGTCGGTGAAGATAATCGCGGCCACGCCGGCATCCTCGAACCGCTTGGCGATTTCCAGCGCGGTCACCTGCGAGGTCTCGGCCCAGCCTTCCACCGCGACCTTGCCGTCACGCGCGTCGAGGCCAACCGCGACGCGGCCGGGAAACTTCGTCGCGGCGTTTTTCACCAATTCGGGATCGCGCACCGCCGCGGTGCCGATGATCACCCGCGTGATGCCCTTGTCGAGCCAGGCTTCGACCGTCTTGAGGTCGCGGATGCCGCCGCCGAGCTGCACCGGCATATTGATCGCTTTCAGCATCGCCTCGACCGCGTGCGCGTTGACCGGCTTGCCGGCAAAGGCGCCGTCGAGATCGACCACATGCAGGTACTCGAAACCCTGCGCGGCGAAGCTTTTGGCCTGCGCCGCCGGATCGAGGTTGAACACGGTCGCACGCGCCATGTCGCCCTGTTCGAGCCGCACGCACTGGCCGTTTTTCAGATCGATGGCCGGGAAGAGGATCACGGCTTCCACTTCAGGAAATTCGAGATCAGGGCCAAACCAAAACGCTGGCTCTTCTCGGGGTGGAATTGCGTGCCGATCGCCGTGTCCTTGCCGACGACAGCCGTTACCGGCCCGCCGTACTCAGCGCGCGCCAGCACATCGGCTTCATTGGCCGCATTGAGGTGATAGGAGTGCACGAAATAGGCGTGGCGGCCCTTCGGCCCGAGATCAAGCCGCTCCAGCACCGGATGCTCGCGCAGCACTTCCAGCGTGTTCCAGCCCATATGCGGGATCTTCAGGTTCTCGTCGCGCGGCGTGATCTTCTCGACATCGCCCGCGACCCAGTTGAAGCCGTCGGTCGTGACATGCTCCTTGCCGCGCGTCGCCATCAGCTGCATGCCGACGCAGATGCCGAGAAACGGCCGCGCCTTAACGCGCACTGCTTCGGTCAGCGCTTCCAGCATGCCGTCGAGCGCGTCCAGGCCCTTGCGGCAATCGGCGAAGGCGCCGACGCCGGGCAGCACGATGCGATCGGCGCGATAGACCGCCTCGGGGTCACGGGTGACCATGATCTTCTGCGGGTCTGGCGAAGTCCGCGTGGCGCGCTCGAAAGCCTTCGCGGCGGAATGCAGGTTGCCGGAGCCGTAATCGATGATGGCTACACTCATCGCGATCCTCCCGGCTCTGGAAACAATCCGATAATGCCGCCCTGGGGCATCGGCGGCGGCTCTGAAAAACGCCGGCCCGGAACGTCGCGGGTTGGCGGCGGGCCGCCGCGATCGACCGACAGCGGATCGTAACCGGACCAGCGCTTGCCGCTGCCGGCGGTCCAGCGATCGAAAAAGCGCCGTTCGGCTGATTCTTCGTCATCGGCCACGACCACGTCGAGCTGGCGCCATTTGCGCCGCGAATAGGTCCAGCGCTGCAGGGTCGAGGCTTCGAGCCCCATCAGGACGGCGATGATAGCGCCGACGGCGGTCACGCCGAGCCGGCCGCCGCGAAGGCTTGCCACAGCGACCTCGAGCCCGATCACCAGCACGAGCCAGCCGATCAGCGCCAGCCACAGCCGCTGCCAGATCAGCCAGAGCGGTCCCAGCACCATCGCCCAGAAATGGAAGCCGTCGCGCACGAACACGAACTTGTCGGTGGCACGAAAATCAGCGGCATGGGCCGAAGGCGCGTGAACGGTATAAACCGGCATTGTCAAAAACTCCGCAACCACCTTCTACGAACTTCGGAAAGCCATGGGCACTAGCAAACTTACGATTCTAAGTGCGGCTTTTCGATTTGAAGTCCCTGGGTTCATTTCGCCGCTTGCGGTGCAGGGACTTCAAATCGGCGGCACTAGCCGCCAAGCTGACCCTTGGTGGATGGCACTTCGCCGACCGCGCGCGGATCGATCGCAACCGCGGCCCGCAGCGCCCGCGCCAGACCCTTGAAGCAGGATTCGGCGATGTGGTGGCTGTTCTCGCCATATAGGGTCTCGACGTGCAAAGTCACGCCTGCATTCATGGCAAAGGCATTGAACCATTCGCGCACCAGCTCGGTGTCGAATTGGCCGACCTTGTCGCGCGGAAACTCCACCTTGAATACCAGCACGGGCCGGCCCGAGATGTCGAGCACCACGCGCGACAAGGTCTCGTCCATCGGCATGTGAATCGAGGCATAGCGCGTGATGCCGGCCATGCTGCCGAGCGCCTGTTTGATGGCCTGGCCCAGCGCGATGCCGACGTCTTCGGTGGTGTGGTGGTGGTCGATATGGAGGTCGCCGACCGCCTTGACGGTCATGTCGATGCGGGAATGGCGGGCGAGGAGATCGAGCATATGGTCGAAGAAGCCGATGCCGGTTGCGACACTGGCCACGCCCGTGCCATCGAGGTTGACGGTCACCTCGACGTCGGTCTCCTTGGTCTTGCGCTTGATGGTCGCGCTGCGCATGAAACGAGCCTTCCTACCGAAAAACGCCGGTCTTTTAACAGGCCGATGACGCCTTCGCTACTGCGGTATGGCACGATCAGGGCTGATCTTCCGCCTATGGTGAGCGGAATCCGGCACCGAAGCGGCCGATTGTAACCCGAGCCCTTAACCCCTAAATGGGGCCGGACAAGAGGGTATCCCATGCACGCATCGAACGAGCTGCCGGTCTGGCACGGCACCACCATCTTGACCGTCCGCAAGGGCGGCAAGGTCGTGATCGGCGGCGACGGCCAGGTCTCGATCGGCCAGACCGTGATCAAGGCCAATGCCAAGAAGGTCCGCAAACTCGGCAAGGGCGAGGTGATCGGCGGTTTTGCCGGCGCGACGGCCGATGCGTTCACGCTGTTCGAGCGGCTGGAAAACAAGCTCGAACAATATCCGGGGCAATTGACCCGCGCCGCGGTCGAGCTCGCCAAGGACTGGCGCACCGACCGCTATCTGCGGCGGCTGGAGGCGATGATGATCGTGGCCGACAAGGATGTGTCGCTGGTGTTGACCGGCACCGGCGACGTGCTGGAGCCGGAAGCCGGCGTGATGGCGATCGGCTCGGGCGGCAATTATGCGCTGGCCGCCGCGCGCGCCCTGATCGATTCGGACAAGGATGCGGAGGCGATCGTCCGCCGCTCGCTCGATATCGCCGCCGACATCTGCGTCTTCACCAACCGCAATCTCACCATCGAGACCCTGTCGAGCAGCTAGGCATGACCGGCTATGGCTTCCGGGCGATGACGCGGGCCGATTTGCCGCTGATCCGGGGCTGGCTGCAGACGCCCGAAGTGATGCGCTGGTGGGGAGACCCCGACGAGCAGTACGCGCTCGTCAGCGGCGATCTCGATCATCCCGATATGGACCAATTCATCGTCGCGCTCGACGGCCGGCCATTTGCCTATATCCAGTGTTACCGGCTTTCGACCTGGAACCAGGGGTTTGGCGACCATCCGCCGGCAACGCGCGGCATCGATCAGTTCATCGGCGAGCCAGAGCTGATCGGCTGCGGTCATGGGTCGCAATTCATCCGGCAATTTGTCGAGGAAGCTTTCAGAGCCGGCACGCCGCTTGTCGTGACCGATCTCGATCCGGAAAATGGCCGCGCCGTTCGCGCCTATGAAAAGGCCGGATTTGAGCGCCTTCGTCTGGTGGACACCCCGGACGGCGAAGCGCTCTTGATGGTTCGCCATTCGTGTGGCTTGTCCGGACCTCAATCCCGTCCTAGCTAATGCCCATGACAGACTTCTCACCCCGCGAAATCGTTTCCGAACTCGACCGCTTCATCGTTGGCCAGGCCGAAGCCAAGCGCGCTGTTTCGATCGCCTTGCGCAACCGCTGGCGGCGGCAGCAGCTCAATGGTGGGCTCCGGGAGGAAGTGCTGCCGAAAAACATCCTGATGATCGGACCGACCGGCGTCGGCAAGACCGAGATCGCGCGGCGGCTGGCCAAGCTTGCGGCCGCGCCGTTCATCAAGGTCGAGGCGACCAAATTCACCGAGGTCGGCTATGTCGGCCGTGATGTCGAGCAAATCATCCGCGACCTCGTCGAGGTCGCCATCATCCAGGTGCGGGAAAGAAAGCGCAAAGATGTGCAGGCGAGGGCGCAACTCGCCGCCGAAGAGCGCGTGCTCGACGCGCTGGTCGGGCCCAATTCGAGCGCGGCGACGCGCGATTCATTCCGCAAGAAGCTCCGCGCCGGCGAACTCAACGACAAGGAAATCGAGATCGAGACGCAGTCTTCCGGCAGCGGCTTCCCGATGTTCGAGATCCCGGGCATGCCCGGCGCGCAGATGGGCGCGGTCTCGCTCGGCGACATTTTTGGCAAGCTCGGCGGCCGCACCAAGACCCGCCGGCTTACGGTCGGGGGCTCGCACGAGATCCTCGTCAACGAAGAATCCGACAAGCTGCTCGACAATGACCAGCTGACGCAGGAAGCGATCCACGCGGTCGAAAACAACGGCATCGTGTTCCTCGACGAGATCGACAAGATCTGCGTCCGCGATGGCCGCGTCGGCGGCGATGTTTCCCGCGAAGGCGTGCAGCGCGACCTGTTGCCGCTGATCGAAGGCACCACGGTCTCGACCAAGCATGGCGCAGTCAAGACCGACCACGTTCTGTTCATCGCATCGGGCGCGTTCCATATCGCGAAGCCCTCCGACCTGCTGCCGGAGCTGCAGGGCCGGCTGCCGATCCGGGTCGAGCTGCAGGCTTTGACCCGCGACGACATGCGTCGAATCCTGACCGAGCCCGAGGCCTCGCTGATCAAGCAGTATGTGGCGCTAATGCAGACCGAGGGCGTGACGCTCGACATCACCGACAGCGCCATCGATGCGTTGGCCGACGTCGCGGTCGCCGTCAATTCCACCGTCGAGAACATCGGCGCACGGCGCTTGCAGACCGTGATGGAGCGGGTGCTGGACGAAATCTCCTTCACCGCGCCCGACCGCAACGGCGAAACCGTCCGGGTCGACGCCGATTATGTGCAGAAGCACGTCGGCGACCTCGCCAGGAATGCGGATCTGAGCCGGTTCATCCTGTAAGCTGCCTGTAAGCTAGCTACCCTCGTCGTCCCTGCCTGGCGCGCAATCGTGCACGGGAAGGCGTACTCGTGACGAGACGTTAATCATCTGGACGCTAGCGGCCCCCGCCTTAGCTCAATATAAATTGATGGTGAGGGGTCCCGGCTTGGCTGGCCGGGGAGGCATTGAGAGGGGCCTGATGAATTTGGGGGCGTTGAAGAACCCCTGGCGGTTGATGCTCGTCATCAACCCGCTGGTTATCATTGGGGTTTTCCTGCACAAGATCAGCCTGCCGCCCCACGTTCCCTACACCCATCTTCTGGTCGACTATCAATTCGGCTTCACCAAGCGCGCACTGATCGGTGCGGTGGTCGCGCTGTTTACGGCCAAGGTGCCGGTTTGGCTGGTGTTCGCGTTGGCGGGTGCGGTATGGCTCATCACGCTGGGCCTGTTCATTTACCTGTTTGAACGTACTTTCGTCTTCGACGAAAAAAAGTTGCCGCTGTTCGTGTTCATGGTGGCCTCTCCGTTTTTCTTCAAGAATTTCATGCACACGCTCGGCCATTTCGACATCTATGGCTGCCTGTTTGCGATCGTTCTCCTGCTGCTGCCGGCGCGATCGATCTGGTTTGTTCTGCTCGCCGCCTTGTTTTCGATCGTGCTGATCCTGATTCACCACATCCATCTTCTGATGTATGTGCCGACCATCGCCGTCATCGTAGTGCTCAGGCATTATCTGGTTGTGGGCGCAGGCCGATCGAACATTGCCGTCGGCATCGCCGCGACGCTTGCGCTCGGCGTACTCTTCATCGCCGCGCAATTCTGGGGAACGATGCCGATCCCCGAAGCCGAGTTCGTCGACTATCTGAAAAGCCGGATGGCCGATCCGTCGCGGACCGATCTCCTGAGCTTCTCCTGCATCTGGTACCAGCCGCTCTCGAAGGAGATTGCCGACACCTGGGGCCGCATGCCCTTGAACATCCTGGGCGTGCCGGTATTCGCGCTCTTGATCTGGCTGCACATGCCGCTGTGGCGCTATTTTGCGGCGACGATCCGCGGGCTGCGCGACGATGCGCACCGGCGCCTCGTCATCGCCGCGCTGATCGGCGTCAGCCTCGGCTATCTCATCATGTTTGGAATTGTGTTCGATTATTCCCGATGGGTTTCGAACTGGGCGGTCTGTGTGTTCCTGATCCTGCACGCCGTGAAGACATTGCCGACGTCGCGCGAGGTCGCACCAATTCCGAGCGACGACCGCAAGACCACAATCTTCGGCGCGATCGTCACGCTGATCCCGCGCGTGGGGATCGTACGGCCTTTTTAGATGGAGCATGATCGTTGCGGAAAACCGGTCTCCACTTTCCGGGATCATGCTCTCTAGCGCGCCCGCCTGATTCGCACGTAAAGCGCGCCTTCGCCGCCATGGCCGATATGGGCCTCTTCAAAGCCCACCACCAGCGAACGGAATTCGGGCAGGCTCAGCCATTGTGGCACCTGGCGGCGCAACACGCCGCGCTCGGATTCGCTGCCGACCTTGCCCTTGCCGGTGATGATGAGCACGAAGGTAAGGCCCTCGTGATGCGCCCGCTGCAGGAAGCCGTGCAGCGCACGATGCGCGCGGGTCTGCGTCATGCCGTGCAGGTCAAGCCTGGCATCGATCTCGCTTCGGCCGCGCGAGAGTTTTGATCGGTCTTTTCGGCCGAACGGCGCCAAGGGCGGCACGGCCGGTTTGCTCGGCTTAGGCGCATGGACCGCTGGAAGCGGCCGAGGCGATGCGGCCGGCTTCGGTGCCGATCCATCGGAGGCGTGCGCCACCGCCGCGGACTTTACGACCCGCGCCTTCTTCCGCAGCGGCTTGATCTGGCGCGCCACGTTCTCCCAGAGCGCACGTTCTTCTTCGCTGAGATGACGCTTTCGTGGGCCGGCCGGCATCTCCGGCGCCGAAAACGACGACGGGCGTTTCATGGATGGCGGACATGCCGCGGCTCACTTCTGTGGTGAACCTCGGGTGGCGGCGCGCTCTTCGGACGCTCCGCCGGCAGCGGCACCGTGGTCGCGGTCTGCCCCACGGTCGGCGTCGACGTCGATGACGCGGTTTGATGGTCCTTCGGCTGATCCTTCGCCGGCACAGGGGCGGGCGCCGTCTGCGGGAACAGCTTTGCGATCTGCCCTGACGGCCGCGCATCGGGCATCGGCAGTCTTCGGCCGCGGGCCACGGGATCGAGGCTCTTCGGCATCAGCATCACAAAGCGCATGTTGCTCTTGAGCCGGCCGGCGATCTTGCCGGCATCCGGGCCTGCGCCGAAATAGAGATCGGCACGCGCGGGACCAACGATGGCCGAACCCGTGTCCTGCGCGATCATCAGCCTGTGGAACGGCGTCTTCGATTTCTCCGACTCGATCGGCAATTCGCCGGCGATGAAGAACGGCGTGCCGTAGACATGCAGCGCCTTGTCGACCGCGATCGAGCGGCCAGGCGTCAGCGGGATGCCCTGGGCTCCGATCGCCTCGTCCTTGTCGCCGAGCTGGACTTCACGGAAGAACACGTAGGAGCGGTTCTGTCGTCGCACGTCCTTGGCGCCCTCAGGGTGGGCCTCCATCCATTCCCTGATCTTCTGCATCGAAATCTCTTCGCGCGTGTAGATGCCTCGGTCGACCAGGACGCGCCCGACCGCGGTGTAGGGATAGCCGTTGTAGGAATCGTAATTGATGCGCACCGTCGAGCCGTCGGGCAACAGGACCCGCGCCGAGCCCTGGATCTGCGCGAACAGCAGATCCGTCTGGTCCCTGAGCCAGACGATTTCGATCCCGCGGCCGTCGAGCGCCCCGTCCTCGATCTCGCCGCGGTCGTAATAGGCCACGAGCTTGCGGCGGCCGATCTTGCGGAACACCTGGCCCTTGTTCGGCAGGTCGGGCGAGGCCTGCGAATAGCCACGCATGAACAGGTTGGAGGGGCGCCGGTAGACCGGCACATTGTAGACCTCGTTCTCCGTTCGCGATCCCTCGATGATCGGCTCATAGTAGCCGGTCACAAAGCCGGCATCCTGGCCAAGCCGCGATATTTCCAGCGGCACGAAATTCTGCTCGAAGAAGGCGCGCGCCCCGGCGCCGTCGGAAATCTCGGTGGCGCGGGCCGCACGGCACGGTTCGCGCAGCGTGGCGCCGAGCGCCCTGGAATCCGCCGGTGCGTCGGCGGTCTGCGCCGCGATCGATTTGCAGCTGGCGCGAAAGGTCTGGTAGGCGGCGAGATGGTCGTCGTCGTTCCAGCCGGGAATATCGGACCAGGCAACCGGAAAATACTGGCTGCCATTGATCTCGGGCGGGAGATCGAGCCTGGGATAGGGCAGGGCGCGTTCAGCGCGCCGCGGCTCCGCCGGAGGATGTGAACGCCAGCGGTGCGCCGCCAGCACCACGAACGGCATCAGCGATTGCCCGATCGCGGCGACGACGAGCACCGCGAGGCATCGCTTCAAACGCCAGACATCAGTGCGCGCTTCCCGTGCCAACCAGCTTCCAGTTCGGATCGCGTGAGGTGGCATCGCGGGCAAAGGTCCAGACATCGGTGATGTCGGCCACTTTGTCCGGATTGCCGTCGACTATCGTGCCGGCCTTGTCGCGGGTGACGGAGATCATCTGCGACACAAAACGAACGGTAAGCTGCGCCGTGCGGTCGCGCATCTCGGCGCCGACCAGCTCGGCCTTGTCGATCGAGACGAAGCGCGTCTCGGTCTTCTGCTCGTGCTTTTCGCGATCCCGGATCACCGTCTCGAAGCTGTCATAGACCTCGGACGACAAGAGGTCGCGCAGCGCGCGGCGGTCGCCATTGGCGAAGGCGAGCACGATCATCTCGTAGGCGCTGCGCGCGCCGGAAAGGAAATGCTTGGGGTCGAAGGAAGAGTCCTGCGCCACGATGGCGTCGAGCCCCTGCGCCAGCGGCGTGCCGGCCTCGGCCAGCCCCTTCCAGCGGTCGGTCGGCGGCGCAACGTCGGCGGTCGGCGCCAGCGGCGCCTGATCGATCACCTTGCCCGGGATCGGAACGACACTGGCGTCCGGTGCCCCCGGAACGGTATTGCGCGCGGTGCGGTCGAACGGCGGCCGCTCGCTGCCGGTGCGCTGTCCGAGCACGTTGCGCAGGCGCAGGAAAATGAAGACCGCCAATGCCAGGAAGATGATGGTGTAAATATCCACGTCTTGTTCCGCTTTCTGGGCTCTGCCGGTAACGGGCCCGGCGCTACAGCGTTCCCGCTCTTGAGGGGATGGCTAGACACTACATCACTGATTCAAGTCTGCAGGATGTAGGCACGAAATCTTGCCCGGCCAATGGCGTTTCGGACGCGCGAATTGTAGCGCCTTTTGCGCGAAAGGGGAAATCGATCATGGGCCGGAAATCGCGCATATTCAATCGTTTAAGCCATCACTTCGGACGGTTAAAGCCGCCAATTGCTAAATGTCGTTAAGCTTTCCGCCCGACATAAGGCCAGGAAAGACCAGGATCGACGCCTTGGAGGGCTTGGCCGTCCTTGTGGAGGCGCCTTGGGCTATGTTAGCCACTCGCCCCGACGTCGGCCCCTTTTTTGGAGAGTATTTTCATGACCAACGGCAACGGTACCCCTCCCGGGACAGGCGCTCCTCCTCAGCTCAACGTGCTCGCGCAATACACCAAGGACCTGTCGTTCGAAAATCCGAACGCGCCGCAGTCGCTGCAGCCGCAGGCGCAGCCGCCGCAGATCAATATTCAGATCAATGTCGGCGCCAACAATATGTCCGAGACCGAATTCGAGGTGACGCTGAATATCGAGGGCAAGGCCGAGAACGGCGGCAAAATGATCTTCAGCTTCGAACTCGCCTATGCCGGCGTGTTCCGCATCTCCAACGTGCCGAAAGAGCAATTGCATCCGCTGGTCATGATCGAATGCCCGCGGCTGTTGTTCCCGTTCGCCCGGGAGATCATCGCAACCGCCGTTCGCGACGGCGGCTTCCCGCCGCTGATGCTCGATCCCGTCGATTTCGTGGGATTGTATCGCCAGAACATCGAGCGGCAGGCGGCGATGGCCGGCAAGCCGAGCTAATCCACAAACCTCATGGTGAGGAGGCGCGATAGCGCGGCCTGGAACCATGAGGCCTGGCCGGTGGCCTCATCCTTCGAGACGTTTGCCAACGCAAGCTCCCCAGGATGAGAGGATAGAGCGGCGCGTGACCGCAGTAGACTAAGCCGCGGGAAAATAATCCGTCCAGATCGGCTTGTCGCCGAGGGTAGCGACGAAGGCGCGATGCGCCTCGCGGTCGGCGTCGCTGACGCGGGGCACTAGAGGCGCGACACGCTGCCGCCGCGGCATTTCGCCCGAAGCCCCGACACGGATTTCGCGGGTCTCGGACGCCAGGACCAGTTGCGACTGCCGGGCGCCGATCAGATCGACATAGACTTCCGCCAGAAGCTCGGCGTCGAGCAAGGCGCCGTGCTTGGTACGGTGGGAATTGTCGATCGCATAACGCGAGCAGAGATCGTCGAGCCGGTTCGAGACCCCGGGATGCTTGCGCCGTGCGAGCAGGAGCGTGTCGACCAGCCGCTCGCGCGGGATCGGCTGCCGCTTGATGCGGTCGAGCTCGGCATTGATGAAGCTGATATCGAAAGACGCGTTGTGGATCACCAGCGGCGCATCGCCAATGAAGGCCAAGAAATCCTCGACCACCTCGTGGAAGAACGGCTTGTCGGAGAGGAACTGGGTCGACAGGCCATGCACGGCAAAGGCCTCCGCCGCCATTTCCCGCTCCGGATTCATGTAGCGGTGAAAGGTCTGGCCTGTCGGCATATGGTTGATCAGCTCGACGCAGCCGACTTCGACCAGGCGGTCGCCGCGGAGAGGATCAAGGCCGGTGGTTTCGGTATCGAGAACGATTTCGCGCATAAGCCATCAAACAGAAAGCGGCGAATCAGGCCCGCCGCCGCGGCATCTTAACAGCCTCGGCCAGAATGTCCCGGATGCGCACGCGCACGGGATCAAGTCCATGCGAGGTATCCACGACGAAATCGGCGCGCTTGCGCTTTTCGGCATCCGGCATCTGCCGGGCGAGGATGGAATTGAGCTTTTCCTCATCCATGGTTCCTCGCGCCAGCACGCGCTCCCGCTGCAGCTCGGGCGAGGTAGTCACGACAACCACCGCATCGACACGCTTCTCGCCGCCGGTCTCGAACAACAGCGGCACGTCGACCACCGCAACCGGCGCGCCGGCCGCTTCTGCATCGTCAAAGAATTTCTGACGCGACGCACCGAGCATCGGGTGCACGATCTGCTCCAGTTGTCTCATGGCCGCGGGATCATGGACCACGCGCGCGGAAAGCTTGGCGCGATCGACCTTGCCGTCGGCGACGGTGCCGGGAAACGCCGCCTCGATCGCCGGCGCCGCCTCGCCCTCATATAATTGATGGACGGCCGCATCGGCGTCATAGACGGGAACACCCGCCTCCGCGAACAGTTTTGCGGTGGTGGATTTGCCCATCCCGATCGAGCCGGTCAGTCCGAGGATCAGCATGTACTCATAATCCGATCAGCTGCTCGCGGCGCAGAAAAGCCAGCAGGGGCAGGAGCGGCAATCCCAATATCGTAAAGTGGTCGCCTTCGATCCGCTCGAACAGATGCACGCCCAGGCCTTCGAGCTGATAGGCGCCGACACTCGTGGTCACCGCTTCCCCCGCTTCGTCGAGATAGATGCGGATGTCGTCTCCGCTCAATCGCCGCATGGTCATCCGCGCGACCGACACGGTCTCGAACATTATCTTGCCGTCCAGCACGACCGCAATTGCGGAATGCAGTTCATGCGTTTGGCCGGAGAGCGCGAGCAACTGCTCTGCCGCCGCGGCGCGTTCGTCAGGCTTGTTAAAAAGCCGGTCGCCCAGCGCCAGGGTCTGATCGGCGCCGATGACATAATGTCCTTCCCTCCGTACCGAGACCCAGCGCGCCTTCTCGCGCGCAAGGAGACCTGCGATCTCAGCCGGCGCCGAAAGCTTTGAGTCAAGCTGCAGGCCGCGTTCATCGATATCGGCCGGCATGGCCTCGAACCGAAGTCCGGAACTGGCCAGCAGCATCTTCCGCGCGCGGCTTTGCGAAGCCAGGATCAGCGGGCGTTGTCCGCGCCAGAACGTCATCGACAAATCATTCGGCGAGCCGTGCCCGCTGCCGGTCAGCGTAGAGTTTCAGCACCGCGGCCGCAGTTTCCTCGATCGACCGCCGCGTCACGTCGAGCTGCGCCCAGTTGAACTTCGCACTCAAGCGACGTGCAAAGGCAACTTCATCCGCGACCGCCTGCTTGTCGATATATTCGTCATTGCTGGGACCCGCGCCCATGCTGAGCAGCCGGTTCTGCCGGACCTGGATCAGCCGATCCGGCGTCGCATGCAGGCTCACCACCAATGGCTTGGTCAAATGCTCAAGCTGATGCGGCAGCGGAATGCCCGGCACCAGCGGAACATTGGCGGTGCGGACGCCCCGGTTGGCAAGATAGATCGAGGTCGGCGTCTTCGACGTCCGGGAAACTCCGACCAGCACCACGTCGGCTTCTTCGAGACCTTCGACATGCTGCCCGTCGTCATGCAGCATCGTGTAGTTCAAGGCATCGATACGCTTGAAATACTCGGCATTGAGCACGTGCTGCGCGCCGACCCGGCCCGCTGTCGCCGCGCCTAGATAGGCCTCGAATAGTTGCATCACCGGGCCGATGATCGACAGACTCGGGACGTTGATCTCCCGGCACTTGGCTTCGAGCTTCAACACCAGATCCTTCTCGAGCAGCGTGAAGAGCACGATGCCCGGCGCTTCTTCAATCTCGTCCAGCACCCGGTCGAGCTGCTTCTGGCTGCGCACCAGCGGATAGACATGCTCGACCGCGGTCACGTTGGCATATTGCGCGGCGACTGCGCGCGCCACCGTGATCAGCGTTTCGCCGGTCGAATCAGAAACCAGATGCAGGTGAAAATAGTTGTTGGTCGTGGGCACGTCGGGCCTGTGTGTCCTGTGAATCCCTGTGGACCTCGGTGATGAGAATCGGGTGCGAGTTCCCCGTCCTTGGATAACCCAGCCGGTTCTTCACACTGCCTCGGTTAAGGAAAAGTCGGCGCGGCTTTCACCATGATAGTGGGGTTGTGTGGACTTGTCTCTGCATAAGCTGCCAATGGGCTTCCTTAAGAGGCTGAATCCGGAGCCGTAATTCGGCTCGACCTTCCGCGCTCCAAAAATGTTGAGGGATGTGAACAAGCCTTCCGGATTGTGCTGGCAGCATTGCGTGAGTCCTATTCACCGTCACCTAAGACTCAAACTTTAAGAATCTAAGTTTAGTTTAGAGAAGGCTTGCTTGAGGACAGGTCTCGGCGCAAAGCGATCGTCGGAATTTGGAAGCGATCGCGCGGAGCCCGCGGCGCCGAGGACGGGACATCCCTGAGATGTATGAGTGGATCAAAGCGCTGCATGTGATTGCAGTCATCTCCTGGATGGCGGGCATGCTGTATCTGCCGCGGCTGTTCGTCTATCACTGCGAGGCCGAGGTCGGCTCCAAGCAGTCCGAGACCTTCAAGGTGATGGAGCGGCGACTCCTGAAGGCGATCATCAATCCCGCGATGATCGTGACCTGGCTCGCCGGAATCTATCTCGCCTGGGCCGGGCATTGGTATTTGTCCGGTTGGTTTCACGCAAAGCTTCTGCTGGTGCTGATGCTTTCTGCTATCCACGGCTTTTTTGTTCGCTGCGTGCGCGCTTTTGCCGTCGACCGCAACCTGTACAGCCAGAAATTCTATCGCATTATCAATGAGGTGCCGACGGTATTAATGATCGCCATCGTGATCCTGGTGATCGTCAAGCCATTTTCTTGAGTCGGTTTGCAAGCGAGTTGGCATCCACACTGCTTGCGGAATGCTGAACGATTTTCTATATTGAGGTTATCCCACCCCACGCAGGCGGATGTCGTTGCGTACCGGTTTGAACCGGCCGCCGCATCAGGTTTGAAGCCTCAAACGGCGCTTTCCTTGCTTTGAGCTGCGGGCCTTCTTTTTCGAGCCCGCTTTTCCTGAAGCCACCTCGCACCCCCTCTTTTCGATAGTTACCCCACAGGACCACCCCAAATGCGGGAAATCAAACTCCAAGACCTCAAATCCAAGACGCCGGCGGAACTCGTTTCGTTTGCCGAAGAGAATGGGGTCGAAAATGCCAGCACCATGCGCAAGCAGGAGCTGATGTTCGCCATACTGAAGCAGCTCGCGGCAGCCGAGACGGATATCGTCGGCGAAGGCGTCGTCGAAGTTCTGTCCGACGGCTTCGGATTCCTCCGTTCACCCGATGCAAATTATCTGCCCGGCCCGGACGACATCTACGTTTCGCCCTCGCAGATCCGCCGCTTCGGCCTTCGCACCGGCGACACCATCGAAGGCCATATCCGCAGCCCCAAGGAAGGCGAACGCTACTTCGCGCTGCTGAAAGTCAACACGCTGAATTTCGAGGACCCTGAAAAGTCCAAGCACAAGGTCAATTTCGACAACCTCACGCCGCTGTTTCCCAATCAGCGCTTCCGAATGGAAATCGACGATCCTACCAGAAAAGACCTTTCTGCAAGGGTTATCGACATCGTCGCACCCATCGGCAAAGGCCAGCGCGCGCTGATCGTGGCGCCGCCGCGCACCGGCAAGACCGTGCTGATGCAGAACATCGCACATTCCATCACCGCCAATCATCCCGACTGTTATCTGATCGTACTGCTGATCGACGAGCGTCCGGAAGAAGTCACGGACATGCAGCGCTCGGTGAAGGGCGAGGTGGTTTCCTCCACCTTCGACGAGCCTGCGGTCCGACACGTTCAGGTCGCCGAGATGGTGATCGAGAAGGCCAAGCGCCTCGTTGAGCACGGCCGCGATGTCGTGATCCTGCTCGATTCGATCACGCGCCTTGGCCGCGCCTACAACACGGTGGTGCCGTCATCGGGCAAGGTGCTGACCGGCGGTGTGGATGCCAACGCGCTACAGCGGCCGAAGCGATTCTTCGGTGCCGCGCGCAACATCGAAGAAGGCGGCTCGCTCACCATCATTGCGACCGCGCTGGTCGATACCGGCAGCCGCATGGACGAAGTCATCTTCGAAGAGTTCAAGGGCACCGGCAACTCCGAGCTCATCCTCGACCGCAAGGTTTCTGACAAGCGTACCTTCCCGGCGATCGACATCGCTCGTTCCGGGACTCGAAAGGAAGAGCTGATCACCGATCCGCAGGTGCTGAAGAAAATGTACGTGCTGCGCCGGATCCTCAATCCGATGGGCACCATGGACGCGATCGACTTCCTGCTCGACAAGCTCCGCAGCACCAAGAGCAACGCTGAATTCTTCGAGTCGATGAACACCTGAGCCGACTTCGGCTGGACTTTGAGAGGGCGCCTGCGGGCGCCCTTTTTTTCGCGCTCTGCCTGTCGCGGGAGCCGTAGTGAGGAAAATGTTGCGGTGCAATATGCTTGATGCCTCGAGAGACATTGCCGTTTCAGTGAGAGCCGCTCTATTAGGCCATGCATCCACGTGACCAGACCATCTTCGCTTTATCCTCGGGTCGGCCGCCCAGTGCGATCGCCATCGTTCGTCTGTCAGGTCAGGAGTCAGGTCCAGCGCTGAGGCAGCTCGCTGGAAAAATTCCATCACCGCGAATCGCGACTCGGGTTTTGCTGCGCGACCCGAGCGGCCAGGCCATCGACGACGCGGTGGTGCTCTGGCTTCCCGGACCTGCGAGTGCGACTGGTGAAGACGTCGCCGAGTTTCATGTTCATGGCGGCCGCGCGGTGCTTGCGTCTCTCTTCGCGTCGCTGTCGGCAATAATAGATTCGCGAGCTGCCGAGCCCGGCGAATTCACGCGCCGCGCCTTCGAGAACGGCAAGCTCGATCTCACGGAAGCCGAAGGTCTCGACGATCTCATCCACGCCGACACCGATCGTCAGCGCCGCCAGGCGCTGCGTCAGTTGAAAGGTCTGCTAGGCGACCGCGCCCGCGATTGGCGAAAGCAGATCATCGAGGCGCAGGCGCTGATCGAAGCCGGCATCGATTTTTCCGACGAGGGCGATGTGCCGGCGGAGCTGATGGCGCCTGCGCTCGAGAGGGTCAAGGCGCTGCTCGGTGAGATCAACGGGGTGCTTGCGGCGCAGGGGCGAGCTGAGCGTCTGCGTGAAGGTCTTGTAGTCGCCATCGCCGGGCCGCCGAATGTCGGCAAATCGACGCTGATGAATCAACTCGCGCGTCGCGAGGTTGCGATCGTCTCACCGCATGCCGGCACGACGCGCGACATCATCGAGGTGCAGCTAGATCTCGACGGCTACCCGGTGACGGTGATCGACACCGCGGGTATTCGCGAGACCGACGATCCCGTCGAGCGGGAGGGCGTCCGCCGCGCGCGAGCACGGGCAGCGGAAGCCGATCTGGTGTTGTGGCTCACTGACGCGGACGGCGCGACGATCGAAGAGAGCGGCGACGACGTCCCGGTCTGGCTGGTGCGCAACAAGATCGATCTCGATCGGGCTGGGACTGGCCCGGGAAAATCGGCGGGGCAGGAGTTCAGGATTTCCGCCGCCCGGGGCGAGGGGCTTTCGGATCTCATCGTCGCCCTGGTCGCGTTCGCCTCGGATTATTTCGGAGCGAACGATGGCGCTCTGATCACCCGGGAGCGTCAGCGGCGCTTGCTCGAAGACACCGCTGCGGCCCTTGAGCGAAGTACCGCCGCGATCGCGCAGGGTGAGGAGCTGGCGGCGGAAGATCTGCGGTCGGCAGCCTATTCCCTGGGGCGGCTGCTTGGGCGGGTCGATGTCGAGGATATCCTTGACGTGATCTTCCGCGAGTTCTGTATCGGAAAGTAGCGCTACTCCTTGATTCAACCGATTGATGATTGGTTAAGAAGGATGGTTAACAGATGTTTCACGTGAAACATCGGAATTCAGGTTCCGTCATGAAGGCGTTTCACGTGAAACCTTCGACCTTTTGGGCCTCGAAATTTGACCGTTTCACGTGAAACGTCTTTCGGCTTCCGCCTTCCCACGATAGAAATCTCACCATGCTTTCGACCCCAGAGCCCTTCGACGTCATTGTGATCGGTGGCGGCCATGCCGGCTGCGAGGCCGCGGCCGCGTCCGCGCGTCTGGGCGCCAGGACGGCTCTGGTCACGCATAAGTTTGCGACCATTGGGGCCATGTCCTGCAATCCCGCTATTGGCGGTCTCGGCAAGGGCCATCTGGTCCGCGAGATCGATGCCATGGACGGCTTCATGGGCCGCGTGGCGGATGCCGGTGGCATCCAATTCCGGATGCTCAACCGCCGCAAGGGTCCGGCGGTCCGTGGTCCCCGTGCCCAGGCCGACCGGAAACTCTATGCCGCCGCGATGCAGTCCGCCATCCGCGAGACCGCCAATCTCAGCGTGATCGAGGGTGAGGTGGATGAGCTTCTGGTCGAGGCTGGCCGTGTCACCGGCATTCGCCTGGCCGATGCTCGGCAGATCTCGGCCGGCGCGGTCGTGGTCACCACCGGTACCTTTCTGCGCGGCTTGATCCATCTCGGTGAGAAGAATTGGCCCGCGGGCCGGGTCGGCGAGGCGCCGGCGATGGGACTTTCGAAGTCGTTCGAGCGCGCCGGCTTCACCCTCGGCCGGCTCAAGACCGGCACTCCGCCGCGGCTCGATGGGACCACTATCGACTGGTCGGCGGTCGAAATGCAGCCCGGCGACGACCCGCCGGAGCCGTTTTCGGTCATGACCGACCGGATCACCACGCCCCAGATCCAGTGCGGGATCACCCGCACCACGCCGGCTACCCATGAAGTGATCCGGGCCAATGTGCATCGCTCGCCGATGTACTCGGGCCAGATCAAGAGCTCGGGTCCGCGCTATTGTCCCTCGATCGAGGACAAGATCGTCAAGTTCGGCGACCGGGATGGGCACCAGGTCTTCCTGGAGCCGGAAGGTCTCGATGACACCACGGTCTATCCCAATGGCATCTCCACTTCGCTGCCGGAGGAAGTCCAGCTCGCGATCCTCGCCTCGATCCCGGGACTGGAGCGGGTCAAGATGGTCCGACCGGGCTATGCCATCGAATACGACCACGTCGATCCGCGTGAGCTCGATCCGACCCTGCAGACCCGTCGGCTTGGAGGTCTTTTCTTGGCCGGCCAGATCAACGGCACGACGGGATATGAAGAGGCCGCCGCCCAGGGGCTGGTGGCAGGGCTCAATGCCGCGCTCGCTGCGAGCGGCGCCGCGCCGATCGTGTTCGACCGGGCGGATGGCTACCTTGGGGTCATGATCGACGATCTCGTCACCCGCGGGATCACCGAGCCGTATCGGATGTTCACCTCGCGCGCAGAGTATCGGCTGACGCTCCGGGCCGACAATGCCGACCAGCGCCTGACGGATAAGGGCATTGCACTCGACTGCGTCGGCGAGGCGCGCCGGCAGCGCCACCAGGCGAAGATGTCGGCGCTGGAGGAGGCGAAGCGGCTGTCGAAGCGACTCGCCATCACCCCGAACGAAGCCGCCAGGCATGGACTCGCGCTCAACAAGGATGGCCAGCGGCGATCGGCTTTCGAGCTCCTGGCGTATCCGGAAGTCGGCTGGACCGAGGTGAGAGCGATCTGGCCGGAGCTGTCGGCCATTGACCCAGCGATCGCGATCCATCTTGAGATCGACGCCAAGTACGACGTCTACCTCAAGCGCCAGACCGCCGACGTCGATGCTTTCCGGCGTGACGAGGGGCTGGTGCTTGGCGATATCGACTACGGCCTCGTGCCCGGTCTCTCGAATGAGGTCCGCGCCAAGCTCCAGGCCAAGCGACCCTGGACGGTGGGGCAGGCGGGCCGGATCGACGGCATGACGCCGGCGGCGCTCGGTATCCTCGCGGCCTATCTTCGCCGCGAAGCTCGGAAGACTTCCAGGGCCACAGCCTGAGGGCGTTTCACGTGAAACAGCGACCGAAGGACAGAGCCACTCAACCTCCCTCGGTCGCATCGTCCGACAAGGCCGAGGCCCTCGCACTCATCCCCGTTTCACGTGAAACGGAGTCGCGGCTCGACCGCTATCTGGATCTCCTCCGGGAGTGGCAGGCCAAGACCAATCTGGTCGCGCCGTCGACGCTCCCCCATCTCTGGACCCGGCACATCGCCGACTCGCTTCAGCTCCTGACCCTCGCCCCGGCTGCAAAGACTTGGGTCGACCTCGGCAGCGGCGGCGGCTTCCCCGGCGTCGTGCTGGCCTGCGCGCTCGCTGGGATGCCGGGTGCGGCGGTACATCTGGTCGAGCGCAACTCTAAAAAAGCGGCGTTCCTACGCGAGGCATTGCGAATCACTTCGGCTCCGGGAATCGTGCATCCGAAGGCAATCGAAGATATTGTGGACAGCATTGTGGGGCCCATCGATTGCGTCACCGCACGCGCGCTGGCTCCGCTACATCAACTCATCGGCTTCGCGGAACCCCTGGTGAAAAAAGGTGCCAAAGCGCTGTTTCTGAAGGGCCAAGATGTTGAGGCGGAATTGACCGAAGCTACTAAATATTGGAATATCAAGCCAAATCTCCATTCCAGCCTGACGGGCGGACAAGGCTGGATCGTCGAGCTCGACCATATCGAACGACGCTGACGCAGCAGACCAAAGCAAAGGGTGGTGGCCGATGAGCGTAATTGATCAAGAATATCAAGAGGATAGGACGGATCACCTGCCCGGCCATCCACGCATCCTGGCGCTTGCCAACCAGAAGGGCGGGGTCGGCAAGACCACCACCGCGATCAATCTCGGCACCGCGCTGGCCGCGATCGGCGAGCGCGTGCTGATCGTTGATCTCGATCCGCAGGGTAACGCCTCGACCGGTCTCGGCATCGATCGCCGCAATCGCGAGTGCTCGACCTATGACGTGCTGGTCGGCGAAGCGCAGCTCCGCGAGTCCGTGGTGCCGACCGCGGTGCCGCGGCTGCACATCGCAACCTCGACCATGGATCTCTCCGGCCTCGAGCTCGAGCTCGGCACCACGCCCGGCCGCGCCTTCCGGCTGCGCGACGCGATCGCGGCGCTGAACAACAACGTCTCGCCCGACTCCGACTACACCTATGTGCTGATCGACTGTCCGCCCTCGCTCAACCTGCTCACCGTCAACGCGATGGCCGCCTCGGACGCGATCCTGGTGCCGCTGCAATGTGAGTTCTTCGCGCTCGAAGGTCTGTCGCAATTGTTGCAGACGGTCGAGCAGGTGCGCTCGACGCTGAATCCGAACCTGTCGATCCACGGCATCGTGCTGACCATGTTCGACTCCCGCAACAACCTGTCGAACCAGGTCGTGGCCGACGTGCGGCAGTTCATGGGCACCAAGGTCTACAAGACCATGATCCCGCGCAATGTGCGCATTTCGGAGGCGCCGTCCTACGGCAAGCCCGTCCTGGTCTATGACCTCAAATGCGTCGGCAGCGAAGCCTACCTCAAGCTGGCGACGGAGGTGATCCAGCGCGAGCGGGAGATGAAGACGAGCTGATCGTAGGGTGGGCAAAGGCGTCTTCGCCGTGCCCACCATCTTTCGTGTCGCGCGGTGGGCACGCTTCGCTTTGCCCACCCTACGATTCAAGATCTCAATGCCGGAGTACGACGAGTGAATCCAAGGGAGCTGGCGACGATGGCCGACGAAGCGCGTTCGCGACTGGGCCGCGGTCTTGCAAGTCTGATCGGCGATGTCGGCGGCGAGGCGGCACATGTCGACCGTCCGCGTGCGCAGCGCAAGGTGCCGATCGAATTCCTCAAGCCCAACCCGCGCAACCCGCGCCGCGCCTTTTCGGAAGTCGAACTCGCCGAACTCACCGACTCGATCCGGCAGCACGGCGTGATTCAGCCGATCGTGGTGCGGCCGGTGAAGGGCGCGCATGACCGCTACGAGATCATCGCCGGTGAGCGGCGCTGGCGCGCCTCGCAGGCGGCCGGCCTTCATGAAGTGCCGATCGTCCCGGTCGATGTCAGCGACAGCGATGCGCTGGAGCTCGCGATCATCGAAAACGTCCAGCGCGAAGACCTCAACGCACTGGAAGAGGCGCAGGGCTATCACGCGCTCGCCGACGAGTTCAAACGCAGCCAGGAAGACATCGCCAAGATCGTCGGCAAGAGCCGCAGCCATGTCGCCAACATGATGCGGCTGACCAAGCTGCCGGCCGAGGTGCAGGCCTATATTGCCTCCGGCAAATTGTCGGCGGGCCACGCCCGTGCGCTGATCGGCGTGCCCGATCCGCTCGCTGCCGCCAAGCAGATCGTGGAGCAGGGCCTCAACGTACGCCAGACCGAAGCGCTGGCGCATGAGGAGGGCGTGCCGGAACGCAAGCCGCAAAAGGCCCGCGGTACGGCCAAGACCAAGGACGCCGACACCGTCGCGCTGGAGAAGCGCGTGAGCGATGCGCTCGGGCTGAATGTCAGTGTCAATCATCGTGACCCCGGCGGCACCGTGCAGATCAGCTACCGCAACCTCGAGCAGCTCGACGAGGTGGTGCGGCGCTTGGCGAGGGGCGGCTGAGGCATCGCGACCTCTCCCCGTCGTTGCGAGGAGCGTATGCGACGAAGCAATCCATGCTTCCTTGCTGCGAGATGGATTGCTTCGCTTCGCTCGCAATGACGGCTTGGCAGGTATTCCGCCTCCGGACGGCACTTCAAAATCACCCCTTCCTCCTCGCATTCACCGCGATCGACAGCAGCGCGCGCTGGGCGATGACGGCGGCGAGCGCGGTCTGCTTGCGCATGTCCAGCGCCGCGGTCGCGAGCTGGTCGATGATCGTAACCAGCCGCGCCGGGGAAAAATTTCGCAGCGCGACCTCGACCATCGGCTTGCGCGAAAAATGCAGCCGCGGAAATCCGCCGTCGAGCACGGTCGAGGCCGGCGCGCCCTCGGCCATCGCCAACGTCGATTTATGCAGCCACGCCGCCTGGCGCTGGGCGGAGGCGATGATGAGACCTGGATAGGTACCGGCGATTATGGCCTTCTGGAACTCGCTCTCGACCAGCTCCGGCTTTCCGGCAAAGGCGCCGTCGACGATCGGATCGAGTTTCAGTTCGGACGCGTCGGCCACTACCGACATCACATGGTCCAGCGTCACCTCGC
Source organism: Bradyrhizobium sp. (assembly GCA_035568535.1). Taxonomy (GTDB): domain Bacteria; phylum Pseudomonadota; class Alphaproteobacteria; order Rhizobiales; family Xanthobacteraceae; genus Bradyrhizobium. Next base: position 16,617 of record DATMNV010000037.1, on the reverse strand, counting down.
CCTCGCCATGCGCGAACAGCGTCAGCTTGCGCAGCTCGTTGCGCGAGGCCTGGCGGTCGCCGCCGAGCAAGGTCATCAGCGCGGCGCGGGCGTCCGCCGCGATTCGCAGATTCGCAACCCGCAATTCGTCATCCATCAATTTTGCGAGATCGCGTTCGCCGTCGGGATAGCAGCCGATTGCGACCGCGGTCTTGGCCCGCTCGCAGGCCTTGCGCAGCGGCGACTCCGGCCGGAGGTCGCCGGCCTCGATGACCACGCGGCAATCCCTGAGCGGTGTGTCGGCCAGCGTGTCGACGCCGCTGGCAAAATTGCGCGAGCCGGCGCGGACGCGGATGGCGCGGCGGCCGCCGAACAGCGGCACCGTCAAAGCTTCATCCATCAGCCGGGACGGTTCGGCGGACAGCTCGTCGCCATCGAGCTTCACCATGGAGAAGGGGTCGTTGACGTCGTCGACCGCGGATTTCAAGAGCGCGTCGGCGCGCTCGCGCACCAGCCCTGCGTCAGGACCATAGAGCAGGATGATCGGGCGGCCCGGATCGGGACGGGCGAGGAAGGCGTCGATGTCTTTTCCGCGCAGCGCGACCATTTCATCTCAAATCGTCATTCCGGACGCCTCGCAAGAGGTGGATCCGGAACGACGCCCGCGTCAGGTCCCCGCTGTGAAAAATGAGGCGATCCGGGTCTGGATATTGTCCGCAATTTCCTGGGCTGCGCGGTCTTCGGCGTCGCGGAAGGCGCGGGAGCGCGCAAAGCGCTGGTAGGATCCGGGCATGTCATAGGTCACGCGGGAGAACGTACTGCCGCTCATGACCGATTTGTTGGTCGCAAGCTCGACCAGGTTGAACTGCGCGTCGATGCCGACATTCTCGCTCGAGGGCAGGCCGGTATTGGGATCGATGATCAGCGACGACCGGCCGGTCGAGAAGCGCAGCACCAGCTTGTAGAGCGGCGCCACGCCGGTGGCGTTGCCGTAAAGCTTGAACGCCAGCGCGTTGCGGATTTCGACGCCGATGCGGGCCTCGCGCGAGGCATTGGGCTTGTCGACCGGCGGAAGATCGACCGTCAGCAACTTGTCGCGCAGAGCGGGGCTGCCGTCCGCATGCTCTGCATACATCGGCTGGAAGCAACCGGCCGTCAGCGCTGCGAGACCGGCAACGGCGATGAGCCGGACAGCGATGCGAAGCTTAGCCGACGACATTGACGATCCTCATGGGAACCACGATCACCTTGCGGACGGTCTTGCCGCCCAAGGCGAGTTTTACTGCATCAAGGGCCAGAACGGCAGCCTCAATCTGCGGATTTTGTGCGTCCCGTGGCACGGTGACATCACCCCGCTTCTTGCCATTGACCTGGACCACCAGGGTAACGCTGTCTTCAACCAGCAAATCGCGTTCGATTTGCGGCCAAGCGGCCTCCGAAATCAGCCCGGACTGCCCCAGCACCTGCCAGCATTCCTCCGCCAAATGCGGCATCATGGGCGAAATCAGTTGAACCAGGATGAGCGCGGCCTCCCGGACAGCCCAGGCCAGATCCGCGGTTGGTTTACCTTCCTTGCCCAGCACCTCCGACAGCGCATTGGCGAATTCGCGGATATGGGCGAGGCAGACATTGAAATGCAGCCGCTCGATACCGCCGGACACCTTGTCCAGCGCGCCATGGGCGGCCTTGCGCAAGACCAGCGCGTCGGCGCCGAAGGAGGCCGGCCGGGCCGCCGGCGCGCTGTTCGCGATCTCGGCGGAATCATTCACCAGCCGCCATAGGCGCTGCACAAAGCGCGATGCGCCCTGCACCCGTTCGTCGCTCCAGATCACGTCGCGGTCGGGTGGCGAGTCCGACAGCATGAACCAGCGCGCGACGTCGGCGCCGTAGGCCGCGATGATGTCGTCGGGGTCGACTGTGTTCTTCTTCGACTTCGACATCTTCTCGATGGCGCCGATCGTGACTTCCTCGCCGGTAGCGGTCAGCACCGCGCGGCGGCCGTTGCCGCCGGCCTCGACCGTCACCTCGGCCGGCGTGACATAGGTGCCGTCGGCCTTCTGATAGGTCTCGTGCACCACCATGCCCTGGGTGAACATGCCGGCGAACGGCTCCTTCATGTCGATATGGCCGGTCGCCTTCATCGCGCGGGTGAAGAAGCGGCTGTAGAGCAGATGCAGGATCGCGTGCTCGACGCCGCCGATATATTGATCGACCGGCATCATGCGGTCGGCGACCGCGGGTGTGGTCGGCGCGTTTTCGTTCCAAGGATCGGTGAAGCGCGCAAAGTACCAGGACGAATCGACGAACGTGTCCATGGTGTCGGTTTCGCGCAGCGCCTTCGCCCCGCATTGTGGGCAGGTGACGTGCTTCCAGGTCGGGTGATGGTCGAGCGCGTTGCCCGGCTTGTCGAAGGTCGCGTCCTCGGGCAGCTGCACCGGCAGGTCCGCATCCGGCACCGGCACCACATCGCATTTCGGGCAATGGATCACGGGGATCGGGCAGCCCCAATAACGCTGGCGCGAAATGCCCCAGTCACGCAGGCGGAAGTTGACCTGCCGCTCGCCCACCGGAGCGTTGCCGCGCAGCTCTGATTCCAGCCGTTTTGCGACCTCTTCCTTCGCTTCCGCGATGGTCATGCCGTCAAGGAAGCGCGAATTGATCATCCGGCCGTCGCCGTCATAGGCGACATCCGTGATGACAAACGTCTTGGGGTCCTGGCCCTCCGGGCAGACCACCGGAATGTTGCCGAGCCCGTATTTATTGACGAAGTCGAGGTCGCGCTGGTCGTGCGCGGGACAGCCGAAGATCGCGCCGGTGCCATATTCCATCAGCACGAAGTTCGCGACATAGACCGGCAGCTTCCAGTTCGGATCGAACGGATGCACGGCGCGGATGCCGGTATCAAAACCCTGCTTCTCCGCGGTATCGATGATCTCCTGCGCGGTGCCGATGCGTTTGATCTCGGCGATGAACTCGGCGAGTTTGGGATTCTTCGCGGCCGCGGCCGTGGCCAACGGATGGTCGGCCGAGATCGCCATGAACTTGGTGCCGAACAGCGTGTCCGGCCGCGTCGTGAAAATCTTCAGCTCGTTCTCGCCGGCGGGCGTCGTCTTCGGGTCGAGCGCAAAGCGGATCAAGAGGCCCTCGGAGCGGCCGATCCAGTTGCGCTGCATCAGCCGCACCTTGTCGGGCCAGCGGTCCAGGCCGTCCAGCGCCTCCAGCAGCTCCTGCGAGTATTTCGTGATCTTGAAGACCCACTGGTTCATTTCCCGTTGTTCGACAACGGCGCCGGAGCGCCAGCCGCGGCCGTCGATCACCTGCTCGTTGGCGAGCACGGTCATGTCGACCGGGTCCCAGTTGATCTTGCGCTTCTCGCGCTCGGCGAGGCCGGCGCGCAGGAAGTCCAGGAACATCTTCTGCTGATGCTTGTAGTAGGAGGGATCGCAGGTCGCGAACTCTCTCGACCAGTCGAGCGACAGCCCGATCGAGCGGAGCTGCTTTTTCATCGCGGCGATGTTGTCGTAGGTCCAGGCCTTCGGCGCCACCTTGCGCTCGATCGCGGCATTCTCGGCCGGCAGGCCGAACGCATCCCAGCCCATTGGATGCAGCACGTTAAATCCCTTGGCGCGCATGAAGCGGGCCAGTACGTCGCCGAGCGTGTAATTCCGGACATGGCCGATATGGATGCGCCCAGACGGGTAGGGGAACATCTCGAGTACGTAATATTTCGGTCGCGGATCGTCGTTTTTCGACGAAAAGATCGCGTTTTCGTCCCACTGGCGTTGCCAGCGCGGCTCGGCTTCGCGGGCGTTGTAGCGTTCGGAGGTCATGGAATCGCTTGGGATTTCTTGGAATTGGCGCCCATTTCAGGCTCAGGACACTAGCCATAAAAGCGGCTGCGGGGTCAACGGTTTAGCACCTGTGGGCTAGGGCCTTCCGGGGGGAAATCGGTACGACGTTCCGGATTGGCCAAAATGAGCAGAATTGAGAAGCACTTAATGATTTCATGAGACCTTCATACCCAAGCAACAAGAAAAGATGGACCCGAACGGAAGCAAGCGCAGCCCTTGGCCGACGCATTCGACGAGCTGGATTTCGAGTACGTGACCGATGTGGCTGAAAAGGCCATGCACGCCGTCACCCGGCAGCGCGTCCCCCCGACGCCGCAGAATTTCCACGTCTGGTTCAAATACGCGCTCGGCACGCCGGTCGAGCTCAAGCGCACCATCGACATCCTGGTCGCCAACAAGCGCAAGTTCGACGCCGCGACCAACCGCGACCTCTATACGACCTATGTCGGATCGAGGGGCACCGACGACGCCGTCAACCATCAGGTCTCCCAGCAATTGCATTCGGTGCTGGAGTCGGCGCAGCAATTCCTCAACACGGCCATCGCCGACAACCGGACGCAGATCGCGGCGATTAACGAGGTCGCCGACCGCTCCGAGGCCGGCGTCGATCCGCGGCTTCTGGTCGAGACCCTGATGAACGAGCTTCGCAAGGCCGCAACGCGCGCGACGAAACTCGAGACGCAGTTCGCCGAAAAGTCGCGCGAGCTCGACATGATCCGCGAATCGCTGTCGCAATCGGAAGAGCGGGCGCGGACCGACACGCTGACCGGATTGCCCAACCGCCGCGCGCTGGAGGAATTCTTTCGCAACGCGCAGACGCAGGCCATGGAACAGGGGCAGCCGCTCAGCGCGCTGCTGATCGACATCGACCATTTCAAGCGGTTCAACGACAATTTCGGTCACGGCGTCGGCGACCAGGTGATCCGCCTGGTGGCGAAGGCGCTCCGCGAACGGGTGCGCGAGAGCGATCTCGCGGCCCGCTATGGCGGCGAGGAGCTGATCGCAGTTCTTCCCGGGGCCGATCTCGCCGCCTGCGCGGTGACGGCCGAACGCATCCGCCGCGGGATCGCCGAGGGCAAGATCACCCGGCGCTCCACCGGCGAGGAGCTGCCCGGCATCACCGTGTCGATCGGTGTTGGCCAGTTTCAGTTCGGCGAGTCCATGGAGGACATGATCGACCGCTGCGACCGCGCGCTCTATCAAGCCAAGAAGCGCGGCCGCAACCTTGTCGTGACGGAGAACGAGATCGAGCCGGAGCGGGCGGTGGGGTAGGGCATGATCCGGAAAAGCGTGGAGCGGTTTTCCGAAAAGATCATGCCCAATCAAGGTGGCCTGCGCTTGCAATGACGTCAGACATGCGCTCTCGATCTCGCAGCGCGTTTTGCCCGAGTTTTTCCAATGCGTCGCCCCTCTGAAAACAGAGGGCGCAGGGAAGACCGGGCGCTGGCCGCACCCGCAGCCTCGTGTGCAAGGGTAGAAAGCACACGAGTTAGTCACCACAGGTTCGACCGATGCGATCCGGTCTTCCCTGCGCAATGGTTTTGCGGCTTATACGCGCTCTCCTCGGTGTGCCGGGCTTGTTAGCCACCGTCGCCGGCGGGATCATCACCCGCCAACTTGACACCAGCGTCGGGGTGCCAGGACCACACGATTTTGCCGTCCGTGTTGGCATCACTCGTCAGTCGATGCCGCCACGTCCATCGCATCCCGCACCGACGTCCGTGACGATCGCGAAGCGCCCCTCTTGATCAGGCGCGGGATGGCACGGACCATACATCTGATTTTGGCTTCTGAAAAAGCGAAATATTTTTTGGCGAAGGACTTGACGGGAATTCGCGGAGCTGACCCGACGGGCAAATCAGTTTATTGAAATGCCTGCAGTAGCAAGACCTTAGATATGGTGGTGCCGGAGCGGGGCCCGGCCTGGGGCGCCTGATCAACCAAGGGCTGTGCGACAAGCCGCCCCAGGTCTTGTCGCACAAAAGCCTTGCACGGCGGGCTCACCCGAACAATCATCCCGCTTGTAATGGAATATGGGTAACCTATAGTTGCAATTGGAAATCGGTCTCCACGGGGGAGTTCGATGCCGATAACCGTATTCGTAAGCTACAGTCGAAAAGACGTGGGATGGCGTCAACAGTTTGAAGAGGCCATGGGAAGTGGCTTTTACAAAAAGATGTTCGACCTTTGGTTCGACGAGCGAATTCAGCCAAGTGAAAAATGGGATGCCAAGATCCGCGGTGCGATGGACCGAGCTAGGATTGCGCTGCTTCTCGTCGGCAAAGGCTTTCTGAATACCTCCTACATAGCCACCGAGGAACTGCCGAAAATTTTCGATTATTGGCGGAATAATCGAACCAAGATTTTCTGGGTGCCAATCAATAAAATTGACGCCAGCGTCCTTCAGATCACTGGACTTGATAAGATTGAATCGGCGTGGCCGCACGAAACACCACTCGCGGGACTCCGGGGACTGGAGCTTGACGACGCGCTCATGCATATCGCATCGAGGTTGATCAACGCTATCGGCTTGGATGATGATGGTGATGAAATTCGGCCCAGGGTCGTCGAGAAAATTCCTGCCAGTACCGTGCTCGGAGACTCGTTTGCCGTAGGCGACTACTCGATGTTCTATCGCGCTACGGATCTGGACGTCGACGTGGCCGTCAAGGCGCTTGTCCCTGCGCCGAACAAACCCTGGCTAAGCGCGGATTTTGTCAAACGCGCGAACATTGTCCGGAAGATCACGAATTCAACGTCGATTGAAATCAGACACGTTATTTCGGACGCGCGCTTACCCTGTGTCGTGATGGATTTTCTCAATGTCCCGACACTGAGGTCACGGCTTGAGAAGGAGGGCAAGCTTGCCGGTCCGCTTGTCGCGAACGCCATCGGGCAGCTGGCGCGTCTTGCGGCAGACGTGCATTCGACGGACGGCCAGCCTCTGATTGGGCCAGTTCGGCCATCGCATGTCCATTATGATTGCGCGAAAAACAAGGCGTTCATCTCGCTGCTTGCGATCGCCAATGAGACCCTCGACTCCTGCCGAAATACTCCCACGCGTCTGCAGGACGCCCAGGCGCTCACCTATCTCAGTCCCGAGCGATACTTTGGGAAACCGATTGGCCCAAAAACCGATCAGTACTATCTCGCATTGCTGGCGCTTGAGCTCCTGCAAGGTAAGCCGCCAGTGCAGGTCGAGACCTTTGCCGACCTCAAGTTGAAGGAAGATTTTTTCAAATCCGCGAGATCGAGATTCGACGAAGTGCTTCGCACGGAACAGCCCGCCCTTTCGTTTGTCCTAGCAAAGATGCTCGAGCCCGAGCCGGAGAGCCGGTGGCCGGCGATGAGCGATGCCGTCGCCGCCCTTCAGGACATAGCAAAGGGAAAGGTGCCCGAAGCGGTAAAGAAGCATGCGGATGCTCAGTACATGACCATCCTTCGAGAGAAAGCAGATTTTTTTCGCTCGTTCTACCGAATCTTGTTTGAAAAATCGGATGCGATCGAGGCGCTGTTTGCCCACAAGAGCATCGAGGAGCAGTCGCAAAAGCTCAACGAGGCCATGAACACCATCCTGAATTATACGGAGGGTCTGAAGGCCTCAAGCCTGGCCGGCGAGGTCAGACGTCACCACAACATGGGCATCAAGCCCGAGTTTTTCGAGTGCTTCAAAGACGCATTCATGGACGCGCTGCGCGAAGCGGGCATTACCGACGGCTATTCGGAAGATGCGTGGCGCGCAGTGCTCGATCCCGCGCTCAATTATATGAAGAGCAACATTGCACTCCCTGCGAGCTGATTGGAATCGAAGTCCCGATCCCGATGCCCTCAGCTCGCCATCGCGACACCGCCGTCACCGTCGGTGATGCGCACGAAGCCGTGCTCGACGACGGTGTTGCGGCCGCGGCGTTTGGCGGCGTAGAGGGCGGCGTCGGCGGCTTCGATCAGGTCGCCGGGGCGCTGGGTGTCGCCGGGCTTGGTCGAGGCGACGCCGACGCTGACGGTGACGCATTGATGGCTCGAGGTCTGGTGCGGCATCGCAAGTGCCAGCACCGCGCCGCGCACCATCTCGCCGATCTCGCGTGCGCGCTCGGCCTCGACGTTCGGCAGCAGCAGGCAGAATTCCTCGCCGCCATAGCGGCCGGCAAAACCCATGGTTTCGGCGGCGATGCCGGACAGCGTCTCGCCGAGCCGGGTCAGGCAGGCGTCGCCTTCGGGATGGCCATAGGTGTCGTTGTAGAGCTTGAAGTGATCGACATCGATCATCAAAAGCGACAGCGCGCTGACATACTGCTGCGCTTTCATCCATTCGAAATCGAGCCGGCTCTGGAAACCGCGGCGGTTGGCAAGGCCCGAGAGCATGTCGATCGAGGCGATCACGGTCAGGCGGTCGTTGGTCTCGACCAGCTCGCGCTCGCGCTGGCCGAGCTGGGCGGCCATGGCGTTGAAGGCGCGCGCCAGCGGCACGAATTCGGCCGGCAGGCGATTGTGCGCCACGCGCGCCGAGGAATCGCCCTGGCCGAAGCGCTTGGCCATCGCCGCCATCATGTCGATCGGCTTGATGATCAGCCTCTCGGCGGCGATCAGCGCACCGAGCAGGACAAAGAGGATAACAAAGGCGAGCTGCAGATAGGCGGTGCGGATGTCGTGGTTGATCGCCGCGGTTACCCGGTCCTCATCGATGCTCGCGATCAGGCGCGAGCCGGTGCCGGCGATGCGCGCGAAGCTGAGCACGCGCGGCGATCCATCGACGGCCCGGAACGACAGCGAACCCTGGTCCTTGTCCGAATTGAGCGCGGTTTGCGCGATCGCCGACATCAGCGGCACGCTGTCGAGCGACTTGCCGATGCTGCTCGCCTCGTCCTTCGGCGCCGCCATCACGATGCCGTGGCTGTCGACCAGGGCTGCCGAGACGCCGGACCTGGCGCCGAGAGTGTCCATCAGCTTCGACATCCATTCGAGGCTGATGCTGGCCACCACGATCGCGTCCGAATCCCTGTTGATGGCGGCGACTGGATAGGCCGCCAGTATCACGGCCGTATTGATGGCGGGGACAAAGGTGAAATCGCTGAAGACGATTTCGTTGGTCGTGCGCGCCTTCTTGATATAGGCACGCTCGCTGAGATCGACGCCGACAAAGGTGTTGCTGGTCGAGCATTGCACCCGGCCGTCGCCGCCCACCATCAGCAAGTTGCGGATCCAGGGCAGGTTGTCCGGCAGGCTCGCGCGCAATATATCGCAGCTGCGGCTGATCCCGCCGGCGGAAGCGCGGATATAGGCCGCCGATTTCAGCAGCGTCTCGACCGAGGAGATGACCTCGCGCTGGGTGTCGGCGCTGTGATTGGCGAGCCGCAAAAATTCTTCCGAGGCCTGGGCCATCTGCCTGGCCCGGGTGTCCTCCAGCGAGCGGGCGCGTTCGAGCATCAGCGGCGTCACCAGGATCACGGCCAGCAGCGCGAGACGCGCGCGAATGCCGAGAAGCTGCTTGAGTTTCGCCTTCTTGCGGTTGAAACTGATGTGAGACATGTGCCACCCCTACCCGCGGCGCAGGGTAGGCGGAATGGTTGAAGACACCTTTCAGGAACTCGGTAAAGTTCGACTGACCGCTATGGATTCACGACCCTGAGATGACATGACGCCCGAACATTCGACCACCGTAACCTCGCATTCACCAAACGCGCTCGCTGATGTCGAGCAGGAGATCGCGCGCGCCTGCGCCGACGCCAAACGGGAGCGCGCGTCGGTCACGCTGATCGCCGTGTCCAAGACTTTCGACGCGGGCGCGATTACCCCGGTGATCGAAAACGGACAGCGCGTATTCGGCGAAAATCGCGTGCAAGAAGCCAAATCGAAGTGGCCAGCGTTAACGGCAGCTTACGGAGGGCTTACGCTGCATCTGATCGGGCCGCTGCAATCCAACAAGGCGAAAGAGGCAGTGGCGCTGTTCGATGCCATCCATTCGGTCGATCGCGCGAGCATTTGCCAAGCGTTAGCCAAAGAGATCAATTCGCAGAAAAAATTTCCGCAATTGTTCGTCCAGATCAATACCGGCGAGGAGCCGCAGAAGGCCGGCGTCGCGCCGCGGGATGCCGATGCCTTCATCGCGGCGTGTCGCGACACGTATGGCTTGCAGATTTCAGGCCTGATGTGCATCCCGCCTGTGAACGAAGCGCCGGCGCCGCACTTCGCGTTGACCGCAAAAATTGCCGCGCGCAATGGTTTGAAGAATCTCTCGATGGGCATGAGCGCGGATTATCCGATCGCGATCCAGTTCGGCGCCACGCACATCCGCGTCGGCTCGGCGATTTTCGGGCATCGGGGGTAACGGCGTGCGTCGCTGGTCCCCCCGCCGTCATTGCGAGGAGCGAAGCGACGAAGCAATCCATTCTTTCGCGGAGATATGGATTGCTTCGCTTCGCTCGCAATGACGGTGTAGGCTATAGTCCGGAAAAAAGCTGCGGGAGAGAAGCGATGAAACAGCCGTGCGTTTACATCGTTGCCAGCAAACGCCATGGAACGCTTTACACCGGCGTAACTGCAAACCCGCCTCGTCGAGCATATGAGCACCGCGAGGGATTGGTCGCAGGCTTCACCGCCAAGTACGGCTGCAAGATACTGGTCTGGTTTGAGCTGCACGAGACCATGATCGACGCGATCACTCGTGAAAAGCAGATCAAGGCTGGCAGTCGCGCGAAGAAAATCGCTTTGATCGAAGGGATGAATCCGGAGTGGAAGGATCTTCACGATACACTTGCCTGACGCCTTTTTCGTCTTTGCGAGCGAAGCGAAGCAATCCATCTCTGAGCTTGCTGAAGCATGGATTGCTTCGTCGCTACCGCTCCTCGCAATGACGGGGATGAAGCTTAGTCAAACCCCACCGACACCCTGCCCAGCACGCCGAAATCCGCCTCGACCCGATCGCCGGACTGAATCGGCAGCGGTGGGTGACAGGTGCCTGTGGTCACCACCTCCCCTGCCCGCAGCGTGATGCCGAGGGTGCGCAATTCGTTGGCGAGCCACGCCAGCGCCACGCGGGGATCGCCGAGCACGTTCTTGCCGTGGCCGATGAACCTCTCACCGCGCATCGTGATCACCGGCCGCTCCTCGACCAGATCGAGCGCGCGCCAGTTCGCGGTCGCGGCGTTGCCCAGCACGAACAGATGCGCGCAGGCATTGTCAGCGATGATCTGGGCTTCGCCGGCGCTGACGAAATCCGCAAAGCGCGAATCCGGGATCTCGATCGCGGGATGCAGAGTGTCGACGGCGTCGAGCACCTCGGCGACCGAATAGACCGATGGGCGCGGCGGCAAATCAACGCGCATCCGGAACGCAAATTCGGGTTCGGCGACGCGCATCTCATTGCCGGCCATCGCTGCGGTGCCGCCGTCTTCGATCAGCGTCTCCTGCAAAATGCGTCCGGCCATCGGACCCGGCACATTGATATGCTTTTGTCCGGCCTCGCTGGTGGCGGCGATCTTCCAGCCGAATAATCTGGCGCCTGAAGCGCGCTCGATCTCGGCCTGGATGGCGTAACCCTCTTCGCGGCTCCGCGGCCGTTGCGCGGCGTCCAGGCCATCGAACTTGGTGCCGGCGCGCCTATGGCCTTGCAGCGTGCGCGAGGCCGCCTGAATCTGGTTGCTGTCGAGCATCGCCAATCTTCCATATTTTGTTTGCGCATGATCTCCGCGCAAACGCTACGCGTTTGTCGCGAGGGAAAGCCGCTGCACACTTTTCCGGATCATGCGCTATCCGATGACAATCCGCGTCCTGGGCCCGAGCCGCCGCAACAGATGCAGCATCGCCGCTCCTGTCATCGACACGCAGCCGGCGGTCGGCCCGAAATTTTCGCGCGCCAGGTGCAAGAACACCGCGCTGCCGCGCCCGGCGATGCGCGGGCGCGTGTTGTGGTCGATCTCGACAATGAAATCGTAGAGATGATCTTTTCGCGTTAGCCGGTCGCCGGTCGCATCGCGCGTCAGTCGGATCGCCTGGTTATAATGACGGTCAGCAGGGTCTTCGCACCAGGCGTCCTCGGGCCGGATCGCGCGCACCGCGAGATGCGTCCGCGGCCGCGGATGGCGGTCGGCGCGCCACCACAGACGTCGCGGGTGGAAAACTCCCCTCGGCGTGCCGCCATCGCCCTCGTGCTTGTTGGCGATGATTCCGCCGCGCCCAAGCGCCACGGGAATTGTCAATTCGCACGCCGTCAAGCAGCCCTGCCGGGAATTTCCGGCGCGCGCCCTGATCCTGATCAGGGAGAGCGGTGCGTCGGGGTTCATACCGTAAGCCATTGAAGAATCAATCATTTTCATGCGCTCCCGATGATTCCGGGCTGCGTATCGGGGGTGACAAGTGCATTACAGGACATTCATCAGAATGAACCGGAAATTTGGAGTAGACTGGCTTGGCTTGTGAATCGGCAATGGTTCCCTACCTGAAGGGGTAAACAGGCCGAGGCGACGCCCGTCTTTACCAACTTCTCGGCTGCAGGTGCGCCAATGCTGCATCGCTGCCGTCTATAGGATTGTACCCATGGCCAATGCCCGCAAAATCCTGATCGTGGATGATGACACCGATCTCCGCGATACGTTGGTGGAGCAATTGTCGCTACACGACGAATTCGAAGCCTCCGCGGTCGATACCGGCGCCAAAGGCGCGACCGCCGCAAAAGCCAATGCTCCCGACCTGGTGCTGATGGATGTAGGCCTGCCCGATACCGACGGCCGCGAGGTTGTGCGCTCCCTGCGCAAGGGCGGCTTCAAGGCGCCCATCATCATGCTGACCGGCCATGATACCGATTCGGACACGATCCTTGGCCTGGAGTCGGGCGCCAACGATTATGTCGCAAAGCCGTTTCGGTTCGCGGTGCTGCTGGCGCGAATCCGGGCGCAGCTGCGCCAGCATGAGGCCAGCGAAGACGCGGTGTTTTCGGTCGGCCCCTACAGCTTTCGCCCCGGCTCGAAGATGCTGACCGGCGCCAATGCCCGGAAAGTGCGGCTGACCGAGAAGGAGACCGCGATCCTGCGCTTCCTGTATCGGGCCGGCCAGCTGCCAGTGTCACGCGAGACGCTGCTGCAGGAGGTCTGGGGCTACAATTCCGGCGTCACCACCCACACCCTGGAAACCCATATCTATCGCCTGCGCCAGAAGATCGAGAAGGACGCCGCCAATCCCGAGATCCTGGTGACGGAAGCCGGTGGCTACAAGCTGGTACCATGATACGATTCGGGATGGCGAATCGTAAGGGATGATCCGGAAAAGTGCTTAGCGGTTTTCCGAAGAGATCATGCCTCAACAACAAAGCTGTCCCGGTTACGTCTGATGTCGATCGAGGATGACGTCGCGCTGCTCGAGCGTGTCCCTACCCTGCGCCTGCTGGGGATGGAATCGCTGCGCACGCTGGCGATCGGCTCGGAGGTGCGCGATGTCCCCCGTGGCGATCATCTGTTCCACCAGGGCGACAATGCGGATTCCGGATTCGTGGTTCAACGCGGCGCATTCCGAATCGATGACGGCGCCGGCGCCGAAATGGTCGCGGGTCCCGGCACGCTGCTCGGCGAGCTCGCGCTGCTGCGGCAGATGCAACGCCCGGCGAGCGCGACGGCGCTGGAATATTCCACCGTCATCCGTATCTCCCGGAGCCTGTTCCAGCGCGTGCTCGAAAGCGATCCCGCCGCGGCAGTGCGGCTGCGCGATGCCTTCGTCAACCGCACCAGCCAGATCGCGAGCGACATCTTGATCGCGGGCGGGAAGCTGAGTACATAGCCGTCGTCCCGGCGCCCGTTCGTCATTGCGAGGAGCGAAGCGACGAAGCAATCCATTCCTCCGCTTGCGGCGCGATGGATTGCTTCGCTCCGCTCGCAATGACGCTGAGGCGTACTACAATCATCTGTGGTTATGGGTCTTGCTTTCGCAGGGACGACAGTGAGTCTACACCTCCAGCGTCACCGTCACCGGCACATGGTCGGACGGCCGCTCCCAGCCGCGCGCATCGCGCAGAATCCTGAAATCGCCGACCGCGTCCTTCAGCGCGCGCGAGACCCAGATGTGGTCGAGCCTGCGGCCGCGGTCGCCGACGGTCCAGTCGGCGGCGCGGTAGCTCCACCAGGTGTAGACCTTTTCCGAAAACGGAATCCGCTCGCGCGCGACGTCGTGCCATTCGCCGGCGGCAAGGGCGGCGAGCAGCTTCTCGCATTCGACCGGCGTGTGCGAGACCACTTTCAGAAGCTGCTTGTGCGACCACACGTCGTTCTCGTGCGGCGCCACGTTGAGATCGCCGACCAGGATGTGGCGGTCCGGCCCGCGCGGATGCAGCGGCTCGCAGGCCTTCATCTCGTCGAGGAATTTCAGCTTATGGTCGAATTTCGGATTGAGCGCGGGGTCGGGAATGTCGCCGCCGGCAGGCACGTAGAAATTATGCAGCACCAGCGGCTTTGCGAGCTGCGACTTTTCGCCGAAAGAGACCGAGATGTGGCGCGAATCGATGTTGTCGCAGAAGGTGCGGACGTCCGTAGACTCGAACGGCAGTTTCGAGATCACGGCGACGCCGTGATAACCCTTCTGCCCGTTGAGCGCGATATGCTCATAGCCGAGGCGCTTGAAGCGCTTCCTCGGAAAGGCGTCGTCGATGCATTTGGTTTCCTGCAGGCACAGCACGTCGGGGCGGTGCGCCTTGATGAATTTGGCGACGAGATCGATGCGCAGCCGCACCGAATTGATGTTCCAGGTTGTCAGGGAAAGACGCATTGAGGCAGTTATGATCGTCGTTGCGAGGAGCGCAAGCGACGAAGCAACCCGGCAAACAGGAATTATCAGCCCGGCGAGGTCGGATACTTGGTGAAGTCGATCTTGAACAGGCTCGGATCCGGCTTCTTGGTGGAGTCGAGGTTGTAGACCGCGACCGTGGTGTCGTAGCCCTGCGGGTCGGTGACGGTCCACTGCTTGAGCAGGCCGTCCTTGGTGCCGATCATCAGCATCAGCCGGCTGGTGCCGACCAGCGCCTGCTTCTCCTCGATGGTGACGCTGATGAAGACATCGTCCGAGGTGACGTTGACGACATTGGTGTCCTTCATCAGATCGATGCGGTCGGAGGTCAAAAAGCGCAAGGGCGTCTGCGACAGCGGGTAGATATCCTGGGTCGTGAGATTGCGGTCGCGCACGGCGAGCGACGAGCCGTCGGCGATGATTTCGATCGGCGTCGGCGGGTCATATTCGAATCGCATCTTGCCGGGCTTCTGGATGTAGAAGTCGCCCTTGCTCTTGGTGCCGTCGGGCCCGACCTGGACGAAATTCCCGCTCAGCGTCTGCAGTGAAGAGAGATAGTTGCTGACCTTGGCGGCCTGCGCCTTCTGGCTGGCGTCGAAGGTCGAAAAAATATTGGTCGGCACATTGCGGTGCGGATCGGGGATCACGGGCTCCGGCGGCGTGTTGCGCGTCGCGCCGGTCGTAAGCGGACCCCGTGTGTCCCCGCTGAGCTGCATGTTATCGCGGCCTTTCGGCGCGGGCTTTGGAATCGGAACGCCCTGTTGCGCGATCGAAGGTGCTGCTTCCGCCATCATGCCGGCAGCCAGCACGAGGGCGCAGGCAAGCGTGATATGCGGACGCATGACGAAAGCGGTGATTCGGGATTTTCGATTTCTTTTCAACGCCCAATCCTGACTGGCCGATCGCCATTTTACCGTAGTTTCGATGCAGTGCGGTATCGTTTTTCCGTGAAAAAATGCTTGCGCGGGCCGGGCTTTCCCGCCTTTCAAACGGCTGGCCTCAAAAGCCCTCTTCTTCTTCCGCGACCAGAATCTCGCGCTTTCCGGCGTGATTGGCCTGGCCGACGATGCCTTCGAGTTCCATGCGCTCCATCAGCGAGGCCGCGCGGTTGTAGCCGATCTGCAGGCGGCGCTGGATGTAGGAGGTCGACGCCTTGCGGTCGCGCTTGACGATGGCAACCGCCTGCGAGAACAGATCGCCGCCGCCGTCGCCGCCCATGCCGGTCGCATCGAACACCGCGCCGTCCTCTTCGCTCGGCTCTTCCGCGGTGACGGCTTCGAGATATTCCGGCGAGCCTTGCGTCTTGAGATGGCGCACCACCTTTTCGACTTCCTCGTCGGAGGCAAACGGGCCGTGCACGCGACTGATGCGTCCGCCGCCCGCCATGTAGAGCATGTCGCCCTGGCCGAGCAGCTGCTCGGCGCCCATCTCGCCGAGGATGGTGCGGCTGTCGATCTTGGAGGTGACCTGGAAGGCGATGCGGGTCGGGAAGTTCGCCTTGATGGTGCCGGTGATGACGTCGACCGACGGACGCTGGGTCGCCAGGATCACATGCAGGCCCGCGGCACGCGCCATCTGCGCGAGGCGCTGCACCGCGCCTTCGATGTCCTTGCCGGCGACCATCATCAGGTCGGCCATTTCGTCGACGATGATGACGATATAGGGCAACGGATCGAGGTCGAGCTTCTCTTCCTCGTAGATCGCCTTGCCGCTCTCCTTGTCGAAGCCGGTGTGCACCGTGCGCGTCAGCTCCTCGCCCTTGGCTCGGGCCTCGCCGAGGCGCGCATTGTAGCCGTCGATGTTGCGCACACCGAGCTTGGACATCCGCTTGTAGCGCTCCTCCATCTCGCGCACCGCCCATTTCAGCGCGACGACGGCCTTATTCGGATCGGTGACGACGGGCGTCAGCAAATGCGGGATGCCGTCATAGACGGAAAGCTCGAGCATCTTGGGATCGACCATGATCAGCCGGCACTGATCCGGCCGCAGGCGGTAGAGCAGGCTCAGGATCATGGTGTTGATC
>DATMNV010000036.1:0-5012 GCA_035568535.1 Bradyrhizobium sp. | reverse complement strand
CCGCGGACGATCAGATAGAGGCCGCGGCCGTCGGCGTGGACGCCGGGTTGCCGGGATTTAACTTGGTTCGGGTTGAGCACCATCTTAAGGTTTTCCTGCTTACCGTTTGCCGTCACGGACACTTGCTCCTGACGGCAACCGGGGTCGAATCCGGCGGTCGGTGGCCATCGTTGCCGTCACGGATACTTTTGAAATCGGAAGGCGTCAACTCCCCGGTTTCTTACCGGTTCGGCGTCGCGTCAAGACGATAGGCAGTGATGGAAGACGACGCAAGACGATAGTAACATCTTGAAACAATTGAGGTAAAAACAGGACACGACGGATGACGACAGCAGGCCAACCCCGTTTTTTTGGTACATGATCCGTGACGGCATTCGGTAAGCTGATCCGAACCACCGCGTTCCGGTTGACGCTGGTCTATCTGTTCCTGTTCGCGCTGTTCGCGGCGTCGCTGCTTGGCTATTTCGCCTGGAACACGCGGCGGATGATCACCGAGCAGATCACCACGACCGTCAACGGCGAGGTCAGCGAAATCACCGAACTCTATGGCCGTCGCGGCTTGCACGGCCTGTTCTTAGCCATCGAAAACCGTGCGCTCAGGCCCGGTGCCAATCTCTATCTCGTCACCACGCCAACGGGGCAGATGATCGCCGGCAATGTCGGCTCGCTGGCGCCGGGAGTGATGGGCACGACCGGCTGGTCGGAGACCGCCTACCGCCGGATGGATGAGGAGGACAATGCCTATCACCGCGCGCTGGTGAACGTGACCCAGCTCTCGGGCGGCTTCCGGCTTCTGGTAGGGCGCGATCTGGAGGAGCGGCGGCGGCTGTTCGGCATCGTCGCGCGGGCCGCGCAGTGGTCGATCCTGGTCGTCGTGGTGCTCGGCATCGGCGGCGGCATCTTCGTCGCGCGGCGCGTGCTGCAGCGGATCGACGCCATGACCGGCACCGCCCAGCGCATCATGGCCGGCGATCTCTCCGATCGTTTGCCGGTGGGACGCAGCGGCGACGAGCTTGACCGGCTGGCCTCGAACCTCAACGCGATGCTGGAGCGCATCGAAGCGCTGATGATGGGGCTGAAGGAAGTTTCGGACAACATCGCCCATGATTTGAAGACGCCGTTGACACGGCTGCGCAACCGCGCCGAGGAGGCGCTGGCGAAATCCGGCTGCGAGGCCGATTACCGCGCCGCGCTGGAGCGCACCATCGAGGAGTCGGACGGCCTGATCCGCACCTTCAACGCGTTGCTCATGATCGCGCGTGCCGAATCCGGGCAGGCGCGCGGCAACATGGATGATTTCGACGCCACCGAGGTCGCCGAAGGCATTCACGAGCTCTACGAGCCGCTGGCGGAAGACGGCGGCATGAGCCTGCGGCTGAAGACCGCGCCGACGCCGCTGCACGGCAACCGCGAACTGATCGGCCAGGCGCTCGCCAATCTCGTCGAAAACGCTATCAAATATGGCAGGCCTGCCGAGCCCAAGCCCGCTGAGCCAAAGGGCTCGGTGGTCAGCCTCGATGCCAGGCAGATCCTGATCGAGGCCCGCCGCGAGGGCGATCAGGTGCTGCTCAGCGTCACCGATCACGGCCCCGGAATCCCCGAAAGCGAGCGCAAGCACGCCATGGAACGGTTTGTGCGGCTTGATTCGAGCCGGAGCCAGCCCGGTTCCGGCCTGGGGCTGAGCCTTGCTTCCGCGGTCGCGACGCTGCATGGCGGTGAACTCAGGCTCGGCGACTCCTATCCGGGGCTGGTGGCGACACTGGTGCTGCCGGCGCGTGCCGGGGCGAGCGACAGGCTTGCGACCCAAACACCGGATGTGCCACAGAAGGTGGCATGACCTGATCCGCGAAGGGCGACGCGGGCCACATCACATTGCCCATTCCCGAAGTTCGTGATTCCAGGCTATGACAATACGCGCATTGGCCGCGCGGTTTGTGGACGGGCCGCATGTCTCCGCGCCTGACAAGGCCGAACACATCCTCTCCGGCTGGCTCGCTGACCTCGAGCCCGCGCAGTCGGCCGGGCTCACCGGGCTGCTCGACCGGCGCGAGGTAAAGACCATCCTGCTCGGCATTGCCGAGTTCTCGCCCTATCTGTTCGATCTCGTCCGCGCCGACGCCGCGCGGCTGATCCGGCTGTTGCAATGCGAGCCGGAGACGCATCTCTCCTCACTGATCGAAACCACCTCGCGCGAGGTGTTTGCGGCCACCTCCGAGGCCGACGTGATGCGGCTCCTGCGGCAAATGAAATCGGAGGCCGCGCTGCTGATCGCGCTGTGCGATATCGGCGGCGTCTGGCCGGTGATGCAGGTGACGGCCGCGCTGACCGATCTGGCGGTCGCCTCGGTGCAGGCGGCGCTGCGCTATGTCCTGCGGCAGGAAGCCGTGCGCGGGCGGCTGTCGCCCGCCAGTGCCGACGCGCCGGAAGAGAACAGCGGCCTGTTCGTGCTCTCCATGGGCAAGATGGGCGCGGGCGAATTGAACTATTCCAGCGACATCGACCTGATCGTGTTCTTCGATCCCGCAGCACCAACGCTCGCGCGGGATATCGAGCCTCAACCCTTCTTCGTGCGGGTCACGCAGGCGATGGCGCGGCTGCTGCAGCAGCGCACCGGCGACGGCTACGTGTTCCGCGTCGACTTGAGGCTGCGGCCGGATCCGGCCTCGACCCAGGTCGCGATGTCGATCGACGCTGCGCTGCATTATTACGAGCGGGAAGGGCGCACCTGGGAGCGCGCCGCCATGATCAAGGCGAAACCTTGCGCCGGCGACATGAAAGCGGGTGAAGCGATGATCGCGGAGCTCTCGCCCTTCGTCTGGCGCAAGCATCTCGACTTCGCCGCGCTCGCCGATGTCCACGACATGAAGCGGCAGATGCAGACCTATCGCGGCCAGAGCGAGGTTTCGGTCGAGGGCCACAACGTCAAGGTCGGGCGCGGCGGCATCCGCGAGATCGAGTTTTTCGCGCAGACCCAGCAATTGATCGCCGGCGGCCGCCACGCCGAATTGCGGGTGCGGCCAACGGTCGAGGCATTGACGGTACTCGCCTCCAGCAACTGGATTACCTCGCAGGCGCGCGATGAATTGACCGCGGCCTATCAGTTCCTGCGCCGGGTCGAGCATCGGATGCAGATGATCGCGGATGAGCAGACGCATTCGCTGCCGGACAGCGTCGAGGCGGTGGAGCGCTTTGCGCGCTTCCTCGGCTATTCCGACCGCGCGGCGTTCGCGACAGATTTGCTGAAGCAGCTCGACATCGTGCAGGGGCATTACGCAAAACTGTTCGAGGGCGATCCGACAGGCACGGCGAAGCTGCCTGATATCGACTACGGCGCCGGACCCGAGGACCCGCGCCTGCTGAAACACCTGACCTCGCTCGGCTTCAAGGAGCCGATCAAGGTGGCGGGCATGGTTCAGGTCTGGATGGCCGGCGAATATCGCGTGTTCCGGACGGAGACGACCAGGGCTGCCTTCACCGAGTTTGTGCCGGCGCTGATTGACGGGCTCGCGCATGCCGAAGAGCCCGACCGCGCGGTTTTGGCCTTCGACCAGTTGCTGCAGGCGCTGCAGCGGGGCGGCCGGCTGATCACGCTGCTCGGCCAAAACCGCGACCTGGTCGCGCTGGTGGCGCTGGTGCTGGGCGCGGCGCCACGGCTCGGCGACATGCTGGCGCGGCAGCCGCAGCTGATGGACGGCCTGATCGACCCGCGCTTCTTCGGCGCCATGCCCGACCAGCGCGAGCTCTCGCATCGCCTCGCGGCAACGCTGAAGGATGCGGACTCCTATGAGGAGTTTCTGGATCGGCTCCGCCTGTTCGGCCAGGAGAGCCTGTTTCTGATCGGCACGCGCATCCTCTCCGGCACCGTTTCGGCGCAGCAGGCGGGAACTGCCTTCGCCGATGTCGCCGAAGGCATCGTCCACACCGTGCACGGCCTCGTCACCGAGCGCTTTGCGGCCCAGCACGGCCGCATCAGGGGGCAGGAGACTGCGATCGTCGCGATGGGCCGGCTCGGCAGCCGCGAGATGACGGCGACCTCCGATCTTGATCTGATCCTGCTCTATGATTTCGATGCGGAGGCGCCGGATTCCGACGGCGAGCGCCCGCTGCAGGGTGCGCATTATTTCGCGCGCTTCACCCAGCGCCTGATCAGCGCTTTCACGACGCGGACCAATTACGGTGTGCTGTATGACATCGACATGCGCCTGCGTCCCTCGGGCCGCGCCGGCCCGCTCGCCTCGCACATCGATTCCTTTGCCGAATATCAGGAGCGCGAGGCCTGGACCTGGGAGCACATGGCGCTGACGCGGGCGCGGGTGATTTCGGCATCACCGGCGTTTCGCGCGCGGATCGAAAAGGTCATTCGCGACGCGCTGACGCGGCCGCGCGAGCCGTTTGGCATCGCCGCCGATGTCGCCGACATGCGCCGTGCGATTGCGCAGGAGAAGGGCGAGGACGACCCCTGGGAGCTGAAACACGCCGCCGGCGGCATCGTCGATATCGATTTCATCGCGCAATATCTCCAGCTCGTGCACGCCAGCGAGAAGCCTGACATCCTCGGCGTCAATACGCTCGACGTGATCGACAACGCCGCGCGGCTCGGCGTGCTGCCGCATGCGGAAGCCGAGGTTTTGCGCGCGGCAGGGCGGCTCTATCACGACCTGACGCAAATCCTGCGGCTTTGCGTCAGCGACAAGTTCGATCCCAAGACCGCAGGCGACGATCTCCTGCGCGTCATGGCGCGCGCCGGCGACGCCCCGGATTTCTCCGCGCTGCAGGCGCAGATCAAGGAGACCCAGGCCGAGGTGCGGCGGGTGTTCAATGCGGTCGTGGAGGGGAGGAGTTAAGGCGGCTTTCGCCGCATATTCTGTTCCTTCTCCCCTTGTGGGAGAAGGTGGCATAGGCGGCCTCTGGCCGCCGTTCTTAGAGCTAAGAACGCCCGATGCCTCCCATCGGCTATAGCGCCGGATGAGGGGTTTTTATCCGCAAGCGCAAGAGGCAGTTTATTACGCGGA
>DATMNV010000035.1:0-7636 GCA_035568535.1 Bradyrhizobium sp. | reverse complement strand
GTCGCCGGCCCCTCCTCGCCGCTCGGGCATATCGATTTGAAACCGTGGAACGATGTGATCGCGGTCAACGTCACCGCGAATTTCCAGTTGATCCGCTGCATGGAGCCGCTCTTGAAGAATTCCGATGCGGGACGCGCGGTGTTCGTCACATCAGGCGCGGCCAACAAGGCCGCCGCCTATGTCGGCCCCTACGCGGCCTCAAAAGCCGCGCTGGAAACGCTGGTGCGGGTCTGGGCGCACGAGACCGCGAGCACACCCATCCGCGTCAACCTGTTCAATCCCGGACCGATCCGCACCCGCATGCGCGCGACCGTGTTTCCCGGCGAAGACCCGATGACGCTGGATACGCCCGAACAGGCGGCCGAGCTCATCGTTCCGATGTGTGCGCCCGACTGGACCGAAACCGGCAAGTTCTACGACTACAAGACGCGGACGCTGATGAGCTTTCATCCGCCGGCGTGACGGCGCTCTGCGCCATCATTCCGGGGCGGTGCGCAGCACCGAACTATCGTGCGTAATTGCGCACCTGAGAATCTCGAGATTCCGGGTCTGGTCCTTCGGACCATCCCGGAATGACAGTGCCGCAATTGACTCCGCCCCCTCCCCGCGATTGACTACGCCGCGAATGCGGATCAACCGCAGCCGAAAATACGGGAGGATGCCATGCGCGCCGCTGCACGCTTTGCCACGACTTTTTGCATCACCGCCGCTCTGTCGTTCGGCGCATCGCTGCTTCCCCACCCCACCTACGCCGGCGAGGTGCCGACCTTCGCGGTCGACGCCTCCTGGCCGAAGCAATTGCCGAACAACTGGATCATCGGCCAGATCGGCGGCATCACCGTCGACTGGCAGGGTCATATCTGGGTTGTGCATCGCCCGCGCTCCCTGACCGACGGCGAGAAGGCCGCGACGCTCAATCCGCCGCGTGCGAAATGCTGCGTGCCGGCGCCGCCGGTGCTCGAATTCGATGTTGACGGCAATCTGCTGCGCTCCTGGGGTGGTCCTGGAGAAGGCTATGAGTGGGTCGGACGCGAGCACGGCATCGAGGTCGACGAGCGCGGCTTCGTCTGGATCGGCGGCAATGCCGACAACGACAGCGCGATTTTGAAATTCACCCTCGACGGCAAATATCTCGGCCAGATCGGCAAGATCGCCCCGCGTACCAACAGCAACGACACCACCCAGCTCGGCCGGCCTGCCGAGATCGCGATCGACAAGGACGCAAACGAGCTCTACATCGCCGACGGCTATGGCAACCGCCGCGTCATCGTGTTCGATGCGACGACGCTGGCCTACAAGCGGCACTGGGGCGGCTATGGCAAGACGCCGAACGACGACAAGCAACCGCCTTACGATCCCGCGGCGCCCGTGCAGGGGCAGTTCGGCAATCCCGTCCATTGCATCAAGATCGCGGGTGACGGCCTCGTCTATGTCTGCGACCGCAGCCAGGATCGCGTCCAGGTGTTCAAGAAGGATGGCACCTTCGTCTCGGAGTGGTTCTACGAGAAGAACAGCCGCGGCGACGGCGCGGTGTTCGATCTCGCGCTCTGGCCCGATCCGAAGCAGACCTATCTGCTGAATGCCGACGGCACCAATAACGAAATCCGCGTGCTCAAGCGTGACGATGGCAGCGTGGTCGGCACCTTCGGCCATAGCGGCCGCAACGCCGGGCAATTCGCGCTGCTGCATGCGATGGCGGTCGACGCCAAGGGCAATGTCTATACCGGCGAGGTCGAGGGCAAACGCATCCAGAAATTCAAGCTCACGAACGCGGATGCCTTAAAGTAAGCTACGCTGACGCTGTCCAGGCCTGTCCAAGTCAAACGGGCAAAAAGGCGCATTGCCGCAAGCCGCCATAACGGCTAACGGAGGCAAGATCGTTTATCGATCAAGCCATGGGCAAAAGGCTCCGTCCAAGAGAGCCGCCCCGAATACGTTGTTGGAGGAATTATCATGAAAAAGACGCTCGCGTGGCGCTCCGCCGCGCTTTTTGCCCTTACAGGACTTGGCTTCGCAACCTCGGCGCTGGCCGACGACAAGGTCGTCACGATCGGCGTGCTCAACGACATGTCGAGTCTCTATGCCGACATCGGCGGCCCCAATGCGGTGGTGGCAGTCAAGATGGCGGTGGAGGATTCCGGTCTCGCCGCGAAAGGCTGGAAGATCGACGTCATCAGCGGCGATCACCAGAACAAGCCTGATGTCGGCGTCAACATCGCGCGGCAATGGATCGACACCCAGAAGGTCGATGCGATCTCCGACACGCCGAACTCCGGCGTGGCGCTTGCAGTCAGCAATCTCGTCAAGGAAAAGAACGCGATCCTGCTCAACTCGGGCGCGGCCACCGCCGACCTCACCGGCAAGGCCTGCACCCCGAACACGATCTCCTACACCTACGACACCTACATGCTTGCCAACGGCACCGGCAAGGCACTGACCAAGGCCGGCGGCGACTCATGGTTCTTCCTCACCGCCGACTACGCCTTTGGCGCGGCGCTCGAGCGCGACACCTCCGGGGTGGTCATCGCCAATGGCGGCAAGGTGCTGGGCGGGGTCAAGCACCCGCTCAACACCTCCGACTTCTCGTCCTTCCTGCTGCAGGCGCAGTCCTCGAAAGCCAAGGTGATCGGCCTCGCCAATGCCGGCGGCGACACCACCAACGCGATCAAGCAGGCAGCCGAATTCGGCATCGTCGACGGCGGCCAGAAGCTCGCCGCGCTTCTGCTCTTCGTCAACGACGTACATGCGCTGGGGCTCAAGACCGCACACGGCCTGACCTTCACCGAGTCCTTCTACTGGGACCTCAACGACCAGACGCGTGCGTGGTCGAAGCGCTTCCAGGAAAAGGTAGGCAACCACGCCATGCCCTCGATGACCCAGGCCGGCAACTATGCCGCCGTGCTGCATTACCTGAAGGCGCTGGAGGCGCTCGGCGGCAATCCGCATGACGGCGCCAAGGTCGTCGCCAAGATGAAGGAGCTGCCGACCGACGATCCCCTGTTCGGCAAGGGTCCGCTTCGCGTCGACGGCCGCCGCATCATTCCGGCCTATCTGTTCGAAGTGAAGAAGCCGGAAGAGTCGAAAGGTCCGTGGGATTATTACAAGCTGATCGCGACGATCTCGCCGGAAGACGCCGCAAAGCCGCTGGAAGCCAGCGAATGCCCGCTGGTGAAGAAATAAATCAGACCCTCATGGTGAGGAGCGCGTAAGCGCGTCTCGAACCATGAGGCCCCAGTGTGCCCCTCATCCTTCGAGACGCGGCCAAGTGGCCGCTCCTCAGGATGAGGGTTTACGCTTTCTTTCCTGAAAGCGTCCTCGCCGCGATCACCAGCGCCAGCGCAATCAACGCCGCCGCCAGCAGGAACGGCGCGCCGGGCAATTTGAACGGCGCACCGTCGCCGATGAAGAACGCAAAAGTCAGCGTGAACAGGAACGGGCCGAGCATTTGCGAGATGCTCTGTACGCTCGAGGTCGCACCCTGCAACTGGCCCTGCTGATCGGCGGCCACCTGCTGCGTCATCAGTGCCTGCGTGGCGGCGCCCGCGACGCCCCACAGCGACATCACGGGAATGCCGACGCAGAACCATAGGCCCGTCGAGGCCGCGCCATAGATCAGGAAGCCGATCGAACCAAAGGCAAGCCCGAGCAGCAGAGCCTTGCGCTCGCCAAGGCGCCTCACGATCGGCCCGATGGCCGTGCCCTGCACCACCATCGAGCAGAGGCCGACGATGGCGAGCGTGATGCCGACCATCCTGACGTCCCAGCCGTAGCGATAGGTCGCATACAGCACGAAGGTCGAGGGCAGCACGACATGCGCAAGCTGCGAGAAGAAATTCGAGAGCTGCATACCCGCGAGAATGCGGTTCGAGCGCAACAGTTGCAGCATCCCGATCGGGTTGGCGCTCTTCCAGCGGAACGGCGCACGGCGATCCCTGGGCAGCGATTCCGGCAGGATGAAGAGACCATAAAGGCCGTTGAGCAAGCTCAAGCCCGCGGCGACCCAGAACGGCAGCCTGGCCGAGTAACCGCCGAGCAGCCCGCCGAGCGCGGGGCCGAGGATGAAGCCGGCGCCGAAGGCGACGCCGATCTTGCCGAAATAGGCGGCGCGCCCTTCCGGTGTCGTCGAGTCGGCGATGTAGGCGAAGGCGGTCGAGATGCTGGCCGAGGTGATGCCGGAGATCAGCCGGCCAACGAACAGCCAGGCGAGCGATGGCGCCAGCGCCATCAGCACATAATCGGCCGAGAGCCCGAAATTCGACAACAGCACCACGGGACGGCGGCCGTATCGGTCGGACAGCCCGCCCAGCAGCGGCGAGAACAGGAATTGCATCAGCGCCCAGGCGGTACCGAACAGGCCGAAAATGCGTGCCGCACTGGCGGTATCGTTGTCGACAAAACTCTCGATCAGCTTGGGCAGGACCGGAATGATGACACCAAGTGCCATCATGTCGAGCAGGATGGTGACGAAGATGAAGGCGACCGCGGCGCCGCCCGGCGCCGGAGCTTCGACGGCGGCTTCCGATGATGACCCGCTCACGACAGCCGCTTCCTTTTATGCGCGAACGGATTGGCCTTTTCGCGCAAGGTGATGCGTACCGGTGTGCCCGGCAGGTCGAACGCCTCGCGGAGCGAGTTGGTGAGATAGCGCAGATAGGATTGCGGCACCGCGTCCGCGCGCGAGCAGAACACCACAAAGCTCGGCGGCCGCGCTTTGGTTTGCGTGATGTAGTTCAGCTTCAACCGCCTGCCCGACACCGCGGGCGGCGGATTGGCCGAGACCGCCTGCTCGAACCAGCGATTGAGCGCAGCCGTCGGGACGCGCTTGTTCCAGACCGTGTAGGCATCGACGATCGCCTGCATCAGGCGGTCGATGCCCTCTCCCATCAGCCCGGACACGGCCACAACAGGCACGCCCGCGACCTGCGGCAGCCAGTGATCGGCGTCGCGGCTCAGCGCGGAAATCTGCCCGGGCTTGCCCGCCATCAAGTCCCATTTGTTGACGGCGATGACGAGCGCACGGCCCTCGCGTTCGATCAGGTCGGCGATGCGCAGATCCTGTTCCTCGAACTTGTTCTGTGTATCCATCATCAGCACCACGACCTCGGCAAAGCGCACCGCGCGCAGCGCATCCGCGACCGACAGCTTTTCCAGCTTTTCCTCGATCCGCGAGCGGCGGCGCAGGCCCGCGGTATCGAACACCCGGAATGCGCGGCCCTTCCAGCTGATCTCGACGGCGATGGAGTCGCGGGTGGTGCCGGATTCCGGGCTGGTCAAAAGCCGCTCCTCACCGACGAGGTGATTGATCAGCGTGGACTTGCCGGCATTGGGCCGGCCGACAATGGCGACGCGAATGGGGCGCTTCGCAAAATCCTCTTCTTCCTCCTCCAGCGCTTCCTCGTCCTCTTCCGGCGGCGCCGGCATCAGCACGCGCAGCGCGTCATAGAGCTCCCCCATCCCCTCGCCATGCTCGGCGGAAATCTGGATGGGATCGCCGAGCCCGAGCGCATAGGCCTCCATCGCGCCGGCATCGCCCTGCTTGCCCTCGCTCTTGTTGGCGAGCAGCAGCACCGGCTTGTCGGCGCGGCGGGCGAAATCGGCAAAGGCGCGGTCGGTCGGCGTCAGCCCGGCGCGGGCGTCGACCACGAACATCAGGGCGTCCGCGAGCCTGATCGCGGTCTCGGTCTGCTCCTGCATCCGTGCGGTCAGCGAGCCCTTCGCGCCCTCATCGAGTCCTGCCGTATCGATGATCGTGAATTCGAGATCGCCGAGTCTGGCTTCGCCCTCGCGGCGGTCGCGGGTGACGCCGGGCTCGTCATCGACCAGGGCGAGCTTCTGCCCGACCAGGCGGTTGAACAGCGTCGACTTCCCGACATTGGGCCGGCCGATGATGGCAATGGTGAAGGACATGAATGATCCGTGCGCTGGTTACGCAACGCATGTCAATGAGATCGGAGCTTGAAAAACTAGCGCGAGAACGTCCCGCCGGGCAGCGGCGCCGGGAAAGCTGAAGGCGATTGCTGGGCGGACTGCGTGGCGGGCTGGCCAGCCGCCTGATCCGGCGGCGGCGCGGTGGTGCGCTTGCGCACGATCTTCTTCTTGGGCGGCGGTGCGGCCGGCGCATCCTCCTGCGAGGCCGCAGCCGTTTCCCCATCCGGCTCGGCGGCCGGTTGATCGGCTGCCGATGCGGCGGCTGCGGGCGGCTGCTTGCCCTTGGCTTTCTTCAGCGCCTGTTTGCTTCCCGGCGGTGGCTCCAGCGGCGGCTGCGGCGGTGGCCCAGCCAAAGCCTGGGCGTTCGGACCGTCCTGCTGTTGCTGCGCGCCCTTGTAGAGATCCTTCGGCACGCCCTGCTCGAGGCCCGGCACACCCTCGGGGAACACCGGCTTGCGCTCACCGGGCAGCTTCTTCTTGGTGTCGAGGAAGTCGAGCAGATCGGTCGGATCCCAGCCGGCGCCGAGGCCGCTGGAGCAGCCGGCGAGCACGCCTGAAAACGCGATCAGGACGAGGGCTGTGATCAGACGTTGCGGACGGCGCATGGTCGATCTCTCGGTCAATTTGTCCTCAGCTCTTCGCAACCGGCGGCAGCAGGGCCTGCAGCGCCTCGGCGCGCGAGCGCAGGCTCGGCGGCGTGTCGGCGTCGGCCGAAATCTGGTCCAGCCACAGCCGCGCCGCCGATGTGTCGTTGGCGCGGAAGGCCGATAGCGCCAGCAATTCGCGCGCGGTATGGTGGAAGGTGGCTTCGGGTGCGGTGTCCCGCTCGAGCCGCTGCTTCATGTCGGCATAGCTTGCGCTGTCGACCAAGAGGCCGGCGGCGCGGATCCGCGCCAGCTCCTGCTGCTCGGCGCCGATCGAGGCATCCGCGGCGAGGTCGTCGAACATTTTTGCGGCGGCCTTGGGATCGCGATCGACTGCTTCGGCGGCGACCCGGAACCGCGACAACAGGCGATAGCCGTAAGGCGCTTTGGCCGCGAGATCGGCAAAAGCTTTTTCCGCATCCTCATGCTTACCCTGCTCGGACAGCTCGATCGCGCGGTTGAAGGCCTCGCCGGCTTCGGCGGCCTTCCTGGCCTCGACGTATTGGTAGCCGCGCCAGCCACCGACGGCAGCGACGACCAGGACCGCCAGCGCGATGATGTAGATCGAGTACTTGTCCCACAGCTTTTTGAGCTGATCGCGACGTACTTCCTCGTCTACTTCGTCAAATAATTCAGACACTTAAAGGTATCCCATCCCCGCAGCTCGGAACGCCAGAGGCACCTCGCGCGGCCCCGGCTCACGTCAGCTTCGCGGCCGCGTTACCCTAACGATATGGCGCTGGCAAGGCAAAGCGAGCGGGATCAAAGCGTTAACGTACGGATGTTCCCATGTTCCTTCAAGGGCTTAGCCACGCATGATCCGGAAAAATGGGCACCGGTTTTCCCTCGCGACAAACGCGTAGCGGAGATCTTGCGCAAACAAAACCCTGGAGCGCGACAGCGATTCCATTGCGCCTAGGACTCGAGCTTCTCCCGCAATTGCCGCTTCAGGACCTTGCCGTTGGCGTTGCGCGGCAAGGGCTCAGTGGTGAGCCACATCGTTTCCGGCACCTTGTAGTCGGAGAGCCGCTCGGCGCACCAGGCCCGCAGCGTCTCGCTGGTGA
>DATMNV010000034.1:0-4648 GCA_035568535.1 Bradyrhizobium sp. | reverse complement strand
CCACTTCTTGCTCAACCAACTGCCCGAGCTCTATACGACGATTGAGCGCAACGAAAAGAGCTTTCCGGTCCAATATCTCGGCGCCAACGTACCGCAGGCTTGGGCGGCGGGCTCGGTGTTCGCATTGATCCAGGCGATACTTGGCTACCGGCCGGACGCGCCGCGCGGAAAGCTGTACCTCGACCCGGCGCTGCCGCAGTGGCTGCCCGACCTGACCTTGCTCGACCTGCATGTCGGCAAACATCGCTTCAACATCCGGTTCTGGCTTGACGGCGGCGAAACGCAATTCGAGGTGTTGCAAGGTGATCCGAAAGCCGTCGAGCGCGGCAGCTTCGGTGCACAATTGATGCAACCCGTGCCGGCGTAATACGGGGCCGTCGGATGGTCTTGACATCGCGCAACGCACAGGACATCGGGGCGCCGCTTGCAAGCCTGCGTGCGCTCGATTGGCTGAACTTTTTTCTCGCGGCTCTTCTGACCGGCTTCGGCCCCTTTGTGGCAGTCTACCTTGCGGATCGCGGATGGAGGCCGGAAAGCATCGGATTTGTGCTGACCGCCAGTGGACTTGCGGGCCTGATCAGCCAGATTCCGGCCGGCGAGATCATCGACCTGGTCAGTTCGAGGCGGATGCTGATCGGCGTGGGAACCGCTGCCGTTACTTTGGCGCTGTTGATCTTCGCACTTCGACCGGATTTCCCGTCCGTCCTCACTGCCTCCGTGATCCAGGGCTTGGCTGGAAGTCTGCTCGGTCCAGCGGTCGCCGCTGTCAGCCTTGGACTTGTCGGACATGACGCGCTCGCCGAGCGGCTGGGCCGCAATCAGCGTTTTGCCGCTATCGGCAGCCTGGCGACGGCAGCGGTCCTCGGTGCGGCCGGCTATCTCCTCACCACTCAGGCCATTTTTCTGGTAGCAGCAGCTTTGTGGCTCCCGCTGCTCGTGGTGCTGGTGCGGATACGCTCCGCCGATATTCACTTCGGCCGCTCCTGTGGCGCTCCCGATCACCATGCGAAGGACCCGCCGAGGATCAGCCGCGCGGCTCTCCTCAAAGATCATCGTCTTGTCACCTTTGCCGCTTGCCTCTTTCTGTTTCAACTTGCCAACGCATCTCTGCTGCCGCAAATCGCCCAAACGCTGGTGCAAGTCCACGGCCATGCTTCCTCGCCCATCATATCGGCCATGATCGTCGGCCCCCAGATCATCGTCGCTCTGTTGGCACCGTGGGTGGGCCGTACCGCTGCGAGCGCGGGGCGCCGCCCTCTGCTGATCATCGGTCTCGCTGCGGTGCCCATTCGCGCCGCGCTTTTTTTGTTGATGCCGGGCCCGGCGCTTCTCATCGCCATTCAGCTGCTCGACGGGCTGAGCGGAGCCACGCTAGGCGTGCTGACCGCGCTGGTTATTGCCGACCTCACGAGCGGCACCGGCCGGTTCAATCTGGCCCAGGGTCTCGTCGGCGCGCTTTCAGGGGTCGGCGCTTCGCTGAGCACGTCAATATCGGGAGTCGTGGTGGAGAAGTTCGGCCAGGCCGCTGGATTGTCGAGCGTATTGGCAGTCGGCCTCCTCGCCGTCGCCATCGTCGTCGCCTTCATGCCGGAGACGAAGCCGTCGACACCCCCTGCGGAGACCCCTGAACGGAACGTTCACGCCGTCGTCGCAGGTGGCCAGACGCCCTAGGCAGGAGCGGCCCCAATTGGTCATGGTCCCCAGTGCGGGCTGGGGACCCGCCGCTGCCGCGCTCGCGACACAATTACGCGGCCGCCCAAGATGGAGTGAAAATCGAGCGATCGCGGAAGTGATATTTCAATGTCATTGGCGCTATTTAGCGCAATTCGGAACTCCGAGCCGGGAGAGTCTGTTAGCTTATCCGCTCCATCGGGACGAGGGCGCGGAACTTTAGTCTGGCGAGAGCTTTCTCGGTACACCCGTCCTTCGTCCCGCTGGCGTCGCCCGAGTCGCCGGAGTGCTTCATGCGCCCGTCCTATCCGACCGTTTTTCTGGTGGATGTCGACAATACGCTGCTCGACAACGACGCAATCCAGCAAGACCTGAAGGACCATATCGAGGGGGTCTTTGGCCGCGCCGCTCGCGATCGCTACTGGAGAATTCTCGACGATTTGTTCACTGAACTCGGTTATCGCGATTACATCGGAGCGCTCCAGCGCTACCGTGTCGAACATCCGCGCGAGGTTGAGCTGTTGTCAATGTCATCGTTCCTGCTCGATTATCCGTTCGCCGAACGCCTGTATCCCCGTGCGATGGCGGTGCTCGAGCGGCTCCGCGATCTTGGACCGACCGTGATCCTGTCCGACGGCGATGTCGTCTTCCAGCCGCGCAAAGTCACGCATGCGGGCATCGCCGATGCGGTAGATGGACGCGTGCTGATCTATCTCCACAAGGAACAGGCACTTGACGACGTCGAGCGGCGCTACCCCGCCGAACACTACGTTCTCGTCGATGACAAATTGCGCATCCTCACAGCAGTCAAGAAAACCTGGGGCGAGCGCGTGACGACGGTGTTCGTGCGCCAGGGCACCTATGCGCACGATCCGGCTGCGGTCGGTGCTTTGCCGGCCGCCGATGTGACGATCGAACGCATCGGCGACCTGCTCGATTCTGCCGTGCTGCAGATGCCGGCAGTCTCGCTTCGTCATACGTCTGGCCTGGAGGTGACGCCGTGAAACCAACGAAGCAGCTTCAAGATCTCGGACAAAGCCTCTGGCTCGACAACGTCACGCGTGAGCTGTTGGACAGCGGCACGTTGCAGCGCTACATCGACGAGCTTTCGGTGACCGGGCTCACGTCGAATCCGACGATCTTCAACAATGCGATCGAGAAGAGCACGAGCTACGACGCGGACATTTCCCGCGCGGCGCCGTCGGCGAAATCGCGGGAGGACTTGTTCTTCGAGCTGGCGCTCGCGGACCTGACCCGGGCGGCCGACCTGTTCAAGCCCGTCTTCACCCGGACCGACGGTGTAGACGGATGGGTGTCGCTGGAAGTATCGCCGTTGCTCGCGCACGACACCAAGAGTACGCTCGCAGCGGCGCGCAACCTCCACCAGCGCGGTGACAGGGACAATCTCTTCATCAAGATTCCTGGCACCACGGAAGGATTGCCCGCGATCGAGGCCGCGATTTTCGCCGGCGTTCCGATCAATGTCACGCTGCTGTTCTCGCGAGAGCAATATGTTGCGGCAGCGGAAGCCTATTTGCGCGGCGTCGAGCGGCGCATCGATGCCGGGCTGAACCCGGCCGTTCCTTCGGTCGCTTCGCTGTTTGTCAGCCGCTGGGACGTCGCCGTCGACGGCAAAGTCCCGGGTGAGTTGACCAATCGGCTCGGCATCGCGATCGCCCGCCGCGCCTACAGAGCCTATCTGGAATTGCTGGCCTCGCCGCGGTTCCAACGCGCCTTCAATGCCGGCGCTCGGCCGCAGCGGCTGCTTTGGGCCAGCACCGGCACCAAGGACCCGAAAGCCTCCGACATTCTCTATGTGAAGGCCCTGGCCGCGCCGTTCACCATCAACACCATGCCGGAAGGCACGCTCAAGGCTTTCGCCGAGCACGGCGAGGTCGGCGAGACGCTGTCTGCTGACGGTGGCGATTGCGAGGCCGTTCTGGCAAGCTTCGTCAAGGCGGGTATCGACATCGATGCGCTCGCCGCGCGGCTGCAGAACGAGGGCGCCGCTTCCTTCGTCAAATCGTGGAACGAGCTGATGGCCTGCATCGAAGGCAAGAGCGCGCGAATGCGCAAGGCGGGTTAAACGCATGACAGCTGCATCCCGTCAGCGCCCGCCTGCGCAAGAGGTCGCGAAGCAACAATCGACGGGCAGGCCGCCGTTGCGCGGGCGGTCCGCCTGGGCGCAGCTCGAGAAGCACTATCAGAAAATAAAGGATGTGCATCTGCGGCAATTGTTTGCCGACGACAGCGAACGCGGAACGCGGCTCGCAGTGGAGGCGGCCGGCTTCTATCTCGACTATTCCAAGAACCGGATCACCGACGAGACTTTGCGGTTGTTGCTTGAGCTCGCTCACGAGTCCGGGCTGAAAGACCATATCGAGGCGATGTTCCGCGGCGACAAGATCAACGTCTCCGAGAACCGCGCGGTGCTGCACGTAGCGCTGCGGGCGCCGCGCGGAGCGTCCATCATTCACGATGGGCGCAATGTCGTGCCCGACGTCCATGCGGTGCTCGACCGGATGGCGGACTTTGCCGAGAGGGTGCGCAGCGGGGCATGGAAAGGCCGTACCGGCAAGCGCATCCGGAATGTGATCAATGTCGGCATCGGCGGCTCCGATCTTGGGCCGGTGATGGCTTACGAAGCGCTGCGACACTACAGCGACCGCGCGATGACCTTCCGCTTCGTATCCAATGTCGACGGCACGGACTTCGCCGAGGCGGTGCGCGATCTCGATCCGGCAGAGACACTATTCATAGTCTCCTCCAAGACCTTTACCACCCTCGAAACCATGACCAACGCGCGCACCGCGCGCAACTGGCTGTTGGCCGGCATGCAAGGCGAGGAAGGCGCCATTGCCAAACATTTTGTGGCCGTCTCCACGAATGCCAAGGACGTTGCGAAGTTCGGCATCGATACCGCCAACATGTTCGGCTTCTGGGATTGGGTCGGCGGCCGCTATTCCATGGATTCGGC
>DATMNV010000033.1:0-2288 GCA_035568535.1 Bradyrhizobium sp. | reverse complement strand
GATATATTGCAACCCGAGTGGATCGCCTCGACGTCATTCGCGATGCGTGGGCCCAACAGGTTCATGCATGAGCACGACCGAAATCATCTCCGTTCGCGGCCGCCGTGTCTGGGATTCACGCGGCCGACCCACCGTCGAGGCCGAAGTGACACTCGCCGGCGGCGCCCTCGGGCGCGCGATTGCGCCGGCCGGCGCCTCGACCGGCCGCGGCGAGGCAGTCGATCTGCGCGACGGCGGCAGCCGGTTCGGTGGCGCTGACGTGATAATGGCGGTCGGTAATGTCAATGGCGAGATCGCGCGGACCCTTCGCGGATGCGACGCGCGCGACCAGAAGAGCATCGACGAGGTGCTGATTGCGCTCGACGGTACGCCCAACAAGGCCCGTCTCGGCGCCAACGCCCTAGTCGGGACATCCATGGCAGTGCTCCATGCCGCGGCCGCGGCCGCCGGCGTGCCACTCTATGCCTATCTCCTCGGCGACCGGCCCGCCATCATACCGATCCCGGAGGTTCAAATCTTCGGCGGCGGCGCCCATGCGGGGCGACGCGTCGACATCCAGGATTTCATGGTCGTGGCGCCGAAGGCGCGTTCCTTCGCCGAGGCGCTCGAATGGACTGCCGAGATCTACCGCGCAGCCGGCGCGATGATGAGTGAGGCCGGCCGCCTTCAAGGCGTCGCCGACGAAGGCGGCTTCTGGCCCGCCTTCGATTCGAACGAAGCAGCGCTTGACGCCCTTGTGGGCGCGATAGAGCGCGCGGGCTTTACGCCTGGCGATGAGGTGTCGATCTCGCTCGATATCGCGTCCTCCGAATTCTATCGTGACGGCGCCTACCGCCTCGCACTCAAGGGACTCGTGCTCGATTCCGACGCTATGTCAGCTATGCTGATTGATTGGCTCGACCGTTATCCGATCGTCTCGATCGAGGATCCTCTGGCCGAGCACGACGCGGCGGGCTTCACACGTTTCACGAAGGCGGTCGGTCACCGGGTCCAAATCGTGGGCGACGATTTCCTAGTGACCGACGCAGCTCGTCTGCGCCGCGCGGCAGCGATGCCGGCGTGCAACGCGATTCTCGTGAAGCCGAACCAAGTCGGGACCGTGAGCGAGGCCATGGCTGCGGTAGAAGCCGCGCGCGCTGTCCATTGGGGCGCGATCGTCTCCGCGCGCTCGGGCGAGACCGAGGACGTTACGATCGTCCACCTTGCTGTCGGCTGGGGCGTGCTTCAGCTCAAGGTTGGCTCGTTTTCGCGCTCCGAGCGCATGGCGAAGTGGAATGAGGCGCTCCGGATCGAAGAGGCATTGGATGGCCGGGCACGCTTCGCCGGTGCCGAGCCGTGGCGCGGCTGGGTGGCGACCTGAGCGTCGTTAGCGCCTGTGAAATGCCGTGCACTTGAGAGCGCCTTTCGGAGAGAGTTGGTTTGCAGTTATTCTCCCTCCGGTGATCGGCGACTATTGCGCCCTGTGTCCGTTTTCGCCTGTCGGCTCAACCAGTCGATGCAACACTGGCGTTAAATCTCTCTGCGGGGTTTCGAATGTCAAAGTCTTACGTGGCCGTTGGTTGAGCTGACGAGCCACTTAGCGGACATTGCGCGGACTGTCCTGAACGTGCGGCTGCAACCACCTCACGCCTCGCTCATCGGCGGCGACTAAATAGCGCAGCAGCTCCGGCAGCTTGGCGAAATTCGCCGCCATGCGCCGCGCCTCGTCGCGCGTCAGCCGATTCGGTCGCCGAGCGATGCGACGCAGCGATATGTCCGAAATCGGGGGAGCGGCTGTTGATGACCCCACTCCGGAAGTCAGATGTGCATCGCAACAATCAAGACATGGTTTTACAGCTTGTTAGTGCCCTTCGACAGCTTCAATCGCTGGCGGCGCTGGAACACGGCCGGGCCATTCCATCGGCGGATGCGGCGCGCAATTTAGATTTTATTCGCCCGCAGATACCCGATGATTTCCATCTCGAATGGCAATCTGGTCTGCATCATCGAACCCGAGAAACAACAACTCGTGTGGATTTTGAATAGCCGCTTCCGAAGTGGAAGCAACGTTAATCCTTTCTCGCTCGCGATGAGCCGACGGCAGACTCCGTCGACGCTGGACCGTTGTTGCGACTATCCACTTGTCCGTTGGTCGTCAATTTCATTTTTGCCACCTCCTCACAAACGGCTGCCAATTCGAGAAGCTCCTGCTTAACGAAGGCATCTTCCGCGGTTGTTCGCTGCTTGCTCCCGGAGATAATCTGAGTAGTGCATGCGACGACGCTTCGCTTAGGAAGCAAGCTGACACG
>DATMNV010000032.1:0-30726 GCA_035568535.1 Bradyrhizobium sp. | reverse complement strand
GCCCTCTACGAACATCCGGTTGTCACGCCCGGTCGAGCCTTTCTGGTCAGGCCGACCTATAATCAGAGGCGCCATCCGTTCCCACGCCCCATCGCTCAAAACCAAACGGTCCATCACACCCAAGACTGCCTCCCCAAAAGCAGTCTTGAATCTGATTTGCTCCCAAAAGGGAATCCCTAGAGTCCACACCACCTAGAGCATGATCCGGAAAAGTGTGTAGCGGTTTTCCGAAAAGATCATGCTCAATCAAAAAGCTAAAGCGCGGTGACGATTCAACCTAATCTCATCGCGCTTTAGCGCGACGCCAGCGAGCTTGTGGCGTCGTTGCCGCCTCCCTCTCAGGTGGACCTCGCCCTTGCGGCCTTTGCCGGGGGCGGATTGATCTCCGCGATCCTGCGAAGACAATCGGCCTCGGTGTCGTGCGGCCCGGAGACAAAGGTTCCGCTCACCTTCGTGCTGTACCATCCGGATTCGACGCCGAGCCGAAGCGACTCTTCTGTCTTAACGTGACGCGGCGAAAGATTTTGCATGGAGGATTGCTTTCTCGTTGGCGCTCGATCTTCGAACGCAGACAGGTTTTCGGCTGATCGGAGACACGAATTTTGCTCAGCTATTGCTGGAGAGCCGGGCAAAGTCCGCAAGCACGGACGCGACGAGGTCGCGATGATGGGTGTCGGCCGGGGCGAGCCCCGCAGCGTATAAATTCAGGATATAGCGCGCCTTCGCGGCGGCCTCGGGCCAGGAAGTGGCCGGAACCGACAGAAGCTCCTGCTCGAGCACGCCCTGCCGCTCGCGCAGGTCTCGTGCATTGTTCTCCACCTCCGCCAGCGCGCGCCTGATGTCAGTGGCTTTTTGCGCGGCCATGCCGCGGTGTTTGTCGAGATCGAGCGGCTCGTCACTCACGAGGGTTGCACGCGTCAATGCGCTGCGCGTCGGATAGATCGACCGAGCCGATGGAAATCATCTCCATCGTTGAACTGCGCGGCGGCGCTGCGGGAACCACGATCATGGTGGCGACCCGGCGGTACGCTGCGAACGACAATCCCTCGATCATCTCCTCATCGGTGATGACCTCGTAGACCCCCGCAGGGAGGGAGCGGTCGATGCCCTTGATCCGGAAGGGATGCTGAAACGTGACGGTTTCCCGTCGCGAACGTGTGGTCATGGCTGGACGCGCTCCGCAAACAGCTCTGGACCGACTTGATTGTGGTGCATCAATCGGACCGTGCGCCCTATTGTTCCGATTAGCCAGCGCTTTCTCGAGGGAAGGCTCGAATAATTCGCGCTTTGCATTGTATTCGCCCGATTACGTAGCCATTTCCATCATGCGAGGATTGCGCAGGCCCGATTATCGTAACGACCCGCCGATCGGAAGTCGTACCAACGCGACTCAGGGCGTGGGCTGCGTGCTATTTCCAGATAGTGCAGTGGGAGTCAGGTCTTTCGCATGAAGATTCGCGTTGGCTTCGAGATGATTTACGACTTTCCGCAAGCAACGCCCTTGATCGCGGTGGTCGGCACGCACTTCACGCGGGCCTCCGACATCATGGTGCCCGATCACCTCACAAGCCAACCTTCCGTGCCGATCACGCCCTATCGCGACGGCTTCGGAAACTGGTGCAGCCGGCTCGTCGCACCGGCCGGCCGTATGCGCCTCTCCGCGGACGGGACGATACGCGATAGCGGTTTGCCTGACGTGATCGTCCCTTCAGCCGCGCAACACGCGGTGGAGGATCTCCCGCCGGACACCATCGTTTATCTGCTGGGCAGCCGTTACTGCGAGACCGATCGGCTTTCCGACATTGCGTGGAAGCTGTTTGAGAAGACGACACCGGGTTGGGCACGGGTCCAGGCGATCTGCGATTTCGTTCACAATCACATCGCGTTTGGCTACGAGCACGCGCGCGCCACCATGACGGCGTGGGAAGTCTTCAACGAAGGCAAAGGCGTCTGCCGCGACTATGCGCACCTGGCCATCACGTTCTGCCGCTGCATGAACATTCCCGCGCGCTATTGCACCGGCTATCTCGGCGATATCGGCATGCCGCCGCCCTATGCCGCCGGAGATTTTGCCGGCTGGTTCGAGGCCTATATCGGCGGCCGCTGGTACACTTTTGATGCGCGCAACAACATTCCGCGAATCGGCCGCGTCTTGATCGCACAGGGCCGCGATGCCGCGGACGTTCCCATTACCCAGACTTTCGGACCCAACACGCTCGTCAGCTTCAAAGTATGGACCGATGAACTCGTGTGAGGCGGCCGGGCCGGCAGTTCACGCCGAAGCGATCGAGATTGGCCTCGCTATTGGGCGAGGGGGCTGCTACATCCCTGACATCACCGCGCGCTTCCTGGCTGTCATCGGTGACTGAGAGCGTTGCGCTCCCGCCTTAATCTGGAAGAAGGCGGTCAGATGTCCGATACCCGCAAATTCGATGTTCGTGAGTGGCTCGTACCCCCGGTATTGCTGCCGATCTTCCTTGTGCTGCTGATCGCCGCCGCGGCCGTTTTGCAGCGGTAGACAAACGGGAAGTGGCAAGCCGAGCGCTCGAGCCAAGATTTAAGCCAAGATTCAAGCCAAGACTCAAAGCCAAGACAGGAGTCGGAATGGCAAATACAGCGACCATCAGGGATGCCTACGGGGTTCCGGCGGTTTTCGTTGGTTCAAAAACCGGCCGGGATGATGCTCCCTTTGTTTTTATCAGGGTAGGAGACGAAGAGCGCCGGATGCGGTGGTCCGAATGGGACGCGCTTCCTGCCTGGACCGGCGAGCGTCCCTCATGGGCAGCCAAACAGAAATAGGGATAGAATGATCAATATGAAGATTGCCCGAATAGCCACATCGATGAAGACGCTTTTGCTGGTATCCGCGCTCGGCGCATTCGCGCAAGGTGCTCTCGCCGCGGAGCCGAACTGCCGCGCGATCGAAAGCACGGGCGCACGCCTGTCTTGTTACGACGCGGCGTTTCCTCCAAAAGTGAAAAAGCCCGCACCCGCAAACGTCGACGTGCCGCCAGGCGAATACAAAGATCCGTTCGTCGCGGAGGAGGCCCAAACGGCCGCAAAGCTGAAGAATATCTGCCGCGGTTGTTGAGGTATCGCGCCAGCCGCCCGGCTCTCGGTAAGGCCGACCGTCAAAGAAACATGTCGTCGACATCGACCGTCGAGCGGGCGCCGATCTCATCGAAGTTCTGCGCGAGCCAACGGCCTGCTGCGTCACGTCCTTCGTCGCGCAACCGGCAGAGCAGGCTCCATTCCGGGTGAAATTGCGTGGCGGTGCCGAGCTCGGACATCAAACGGTCATTGCCGATCCAGTGGATGAACATGCGGCTGTGTTTGGTCCCGTCCAATTCACCGTTGTCGATCAGCCGGGTCGCAAAGGCGACCGCGCGCATCTCCCGCATCAAGGACGAGTTGAAGCTGATCTCGGTGATGCGGTGCAGAACATCGGCGGCGCTCGTCGGCAGCTCGTCGCGCCGGATCGCCGTCACCTGCACGATCACGACGTCCTTGGATCCTCTGCGATAGATCAGCGGATAGATC
Organism: Bradyrhizobium sp.; assembly: GCA_035568535.1. Lineage (GTDB taxonomy): Bacteria > Pseudomonadota > Alphaproteobacteria > Rhizobiales > Xanthobacteraceae > Bradyrhizobium. The sequence continues at coordinate 27,186 of DATMNV010000032.1, read as the reverse complement.
GCGGGATTGCCGAGATAACCGCCATCCCAATAATGCTCGCCGTCGATCTCGACCGCCTGGAAGTAGGGCGGAAGACATGCCGACGCGAGCACGGCTTCGATGGAAATCCCGGGCGTCTGAAACACTTTGAGCTTGCCGGTGCGGATGTTGGTCGCGTTGAGAAAAAGCTGCGGCGCCTCGGGTGACTGATTGAGGCGCCCGAAGTCGATCACCTTCAGCAGCACGGCCCTGAGCGGGTTGAGGTTGAAGGGGTTGAGCAGGGCAGGCGGAAGCACGTGGGTGAAGAAGTGGATGGCGGCATGAAACGGATGGTATTCCGGCGGCAGCTTCAGCGCCTGAATCCACTGGTTCAGGGGCGCGTAAAGATCGAACATAAAATCCGTTCGGGAAACTTCTTCCCAGAAGCGATGCAGGTTTTCCCGAGCGCCTTTAGGTCCGCCGAGGGCCATGCCGGACGCAAGCGCAACCGCATTCATGGCGCCCGCGCTGGTCGCGCTGATCGCCTCTACTCCCAAGCGACCGTCTTCAAGCAGACGGTCGAGCACGCCCCACACAAACGCCCCATGCGCACCACCGCCCTGGAGGGCGAGATTCACGTTTTTCATGGATCGTGTTCACCTTGTTCGGCCACGCCGGCGGTATCCGCTTGGTAAGCATCTCCGCCGGGTTGTTGGCGGGTTTAACATTCCCGGCGTCAACAGGCTATGAGACCAACGGGAACCAAAACAAGGGCAGCCGCGCCAACCAATTCCCTTTGAATCTCTTGTCGAATCTCCTGTCGAATCTCTTGGCGTCCCACCTCTCGACCGCACTGTGATGTGAACCACGGTGCTGCCTTCGCCGACAGATGTAACGAAACGTTGTCCCTGTCCTCAAATGCGTAAGCACATCCTTGTGCGCCATCTTTGTCCCCGACTAAAATCAAATACCGTTCCGGAGACCAACACCCAAAGGATTGATCATGCCGGATACCAAGCCGGGCGCACCGCTCGACCTCTCCATTTTCGACAATCTTGATTCCTCCGCAGGCCAGACCACGACCGCGGTGCCGCAACAATCGCTGACGGTGGCGCCCGCCGCCTCGCTGCCGGTGGCGGCCGATCCGCGGCTCGCGCCGGCCCCGATACCCGAACGCCTGGTCGAGGTCGCCAACCTCAGCCCCGAGGACAAGGCCGCCGCGCAAGCCTCGGCCTCGAAAGTCGATTTCCGCAACACCTCCTCGCTGCTCGCCCATGGCGAGGGCGTGATGGCCGGCATTGCCGCGGCCTCACGCCAATTGCTAACCGGCGTGCGGCTGGGCGAGACCGGCGAGATCGGCCGCATCGCCGCGAGCGTGATCGACGGCGTCAAGATTTTGCGGATCGAGGATTTGCAGGCCGAGGCGAGCGGCAAGGCGCCGGCGGCGCGCAGCGGCATCGTCGGCAAGCTGATGGGTTTTGTGGCCGACGCCCATACCGCCTTCAAGGGCTTTGCCGAGAACCGCAAGAGGTTCCTCGACCTCATGGACGGCGAGCAGGCGAAAGCGCGCAAGACCAAGGCCGATCTGACGGTCTCGGTTGAGCTTCTGGACCAGCAGGCACTCGCCATCCGCCAGAGCCTGCATGGCCTGAAGGTCGAGATCGCCGCCGGCCAGATCGCGCTCGACCGCAGCTATGAGGAGCTGGAAGCGCTGCGCCAGCACGCGGTTGAGACCGGCGAGCCGGCGGATGCCGCCGACGTCATGGAATACCGCGCGGCGATCGCGAATTTTCGCGGCAAGATCGCGGAGATGCGGGAGAATTTGATGGGATCGGCGATGCTGATCCCGATCATCGGCCAGAACAGGAAGGCCGCCGAGACGCGGATCATGCAGATCTCGAACGGCATGCTGGTGGTGATCCCGCGCCTGATGGCGGTCGCAAGCCAGGCGGTGGTGCAGGTCGATATCAAGCGCGCCGCGGATGAGGCCGGCAAGCTCGACGAAGCGGCGCGGCAGATCACGATGCTGGCCTCGAAAGGCGCGCATGAGGCAGCGACCTCGGCGGCGCGCAGCCTCGGCGGCGATCCTCGCAACATCCAGGTGCTGGCGCAGGTCGCCGACGAGACCATCAAGACCATGAACGAGGTGATCCAGATCGAGCGCGAGGTCGCCGACGCCGACCGCGAGCGCGAGTCAAAGCTCGCCGATATCCGTGACCGCCTGGTCAAGGGCATGCAGGGCGTGGCCTCGGCCGCGGTGCAGAAATGAGCGACGATCTCGACTTCGACATGCAGGCCGCCTGGCTGCGCCGCTTCAAGGCCGATGCCGAGAGCAATCTGAAGGCCTTTGCGCTGCGACTGAAGGAAGCCATGCCGGAGCTGGTGACCGTGCATGAGAGCCGCGGCTTCTTTTCAAGCTCGGGCAAGACCACCGGCGTCACTGTCGAGCTCGGCGAGAACCGCTACAGCCTCGAGATCGAGCGCGGCCGGCTGACGGCGAAGATCGCCATGGTGGTGCGGGGCATCGTGCTCAACACCAGGACCATCGATCCCGCCGAATGGTTCGCCAAACTCGCGGGCGAGACCAAAAAGGCCACCGAGCATGCGCAGGCGCTGAGCCAGTCGCTAAGCCAATTCATGGTGAGCTAGGTGGGTCTCCTCGATCTCCTTGCCAGCCTGTTCGCTGGGCCAAGCCCGGAAGTGCTGGCGCAACGCGCCGCCTCCGAGCAGCGGCGGGCCGAGATCGAGAGCGCGCTGGGTGACGGCAGGGTGCCGCCGGCCATTCAGGCGCGTCTCGAAGATACGCGAAGCGGAAAGTTGCCCTGGGTCGCGACGCTGACACCAGCCGAGCTGATCACGGTACGCTCGCATGGCCTCCGGCCGATTGCGGCGATCGCGGCGAGCTGCTGGCTGCATTACGGCTGGTCGTGGACCGAAGGGCACGCGCAAGGCTGGGAGATGGCGCTGCAGCGTCTGCGCGACGAGGCAAGGGCCGCTGGCGCCAACGCGGTGCTCGATGTCAAGATGCGCACCATCCCGCTCGGGGTCGAGAACAGCATGGACTTCACGCTGATCGGCACGGCGGTTTACGTCGAGGGCCTGCCGCCGAGTGTCGAGCCCATCGTCGCCACCGTGCCGACGCTGGAGTTCGTGAAATTGCTGGAGGCCGATGTCGTCCCGACGGGAATCGCGATCGGCGCCTACTACGAATGGCTGCAGAACCCCTGGACCAATCCGAACATGACCTGGATGGGCAACGTCGAGTTGAACCAGCTCAGCGCGCTCTGGGAGCGGGTGCGGCGTCAGGCCCATGCCCAATTGCGCTCTCATGCGCGGAGCCAGGGCAACGGCGTGCTGGCGCATCTCAATTTCAGCCAGATGTTCGAGAGCGAGGTCAACGACCGCAAGGCGTATCTGGCGCGGCATATCGTGGTTGCGACAACGGTCGACGCGCGCCGCGGCACGCCCTTGCCGCACAAGATCAATTTCGTCGTCGATGCCCATGCCGGCAAGACCCCGCTGCAGGGCACCGCGCGGCACCACCAGTCCTACGCCAACGAATCCGAAGGAGCGATTTGACATGACGCTGGATCTCCCCGCTCACGCCCAGGAGCGGCTGAAGGGCTTGCGCTCCTCGGCGCACTCCACCGGCGTGTTCACGTCGGATTTTTCCGTCAACGAATTCCTGATGGTGCGTAAGGCGGGCTTCGAGCCGATCGGGCTCTGCGTCGGCTCCTGCGTCTGCCATGTCGGCATCCAGTACGGCAGCTGGAGCCAGAACCAGGAGCTCGAGGTGCTGTCGAAGGCGATGTATCACGCGCGCGAGCTCGCGATGACCCGCATGCGCGCCGAGGCGACCGCGATGGGCGCCGACGGCATCGTCGGCGTCAAGCTCACCATCAAGCGGCTGGAATGGGACGAGCATCTGCTCGAATTCATCGCCATCGGCACCGGCGTCGTCCACGGCGACGGCCATCGCGGTTTCCGCGCCCATGACGGCGGGCCCTTCACCTCAGACCTGTCGGGCCAGGATTTCTGGTCGCTGCTGCACTCCGGCTATCGCCCGGTCGAGATGGTGATGGGCTCTTGCGTCTATCATGTCGCCCATCGCGGCTTTCTCGCAGGCCTCAACACCGTTGGCCGCAACGTGGAATTGGAGAATTTCACCTCGGCCCTCTACGAGGCGCGCGAGATCGCGATCGAGCGCATGCAATTTGAGGCCGCGGCGGCGAAGGCCGAGGGCGTGGTCGGCGTCGACATCCACGAGGGCAGCCATGGCTGGCAGACCCATGTGATCGAATTTTTCGCGATCGGTACCGCGGTCTTGCCGCTCGACCAGGAGATCGCGCCGGAAAAGATTGCCGATCCGATCATGGTGCTGAGTGTGAACGATTAGGGCGCAAAGCAGATAGGGTCTTGGCGCTTCATCAATCAGGCGATGACCTACGCCTGGACCTCGACCTTGGAGCGTCGCTGTTCCGGCAAGGAATTGATGCCGCCGCTTTGGCGACGGCAGCCTGAGGGCGAGGAAGACTATGGCGGCGGCGACCTCTGCTCGCCGGAGGCGGAAGCTTCAACCGACGACGATCAACCACTCGAATGAGCGATGATGGGTCGATGCCTGAGCAAGCCTCCTTCTGGTTGGCACAGCCGCAACCAGAAAGCTTACGGAGTAAGCGGCAAAAGCGCACTCCGCAGCGTCGAGCTCGAAATCCCCATGAGTCCTGAAAAGGGATCGTCCAGTTCCAGGACCAGGAAGATCGCACCGGCAAACGACAGCGCGCATACAAACAGAGAGACGGTGACGACCAAATTGGCCCGTGCAAACAGAGTAGCGCTCACAAAGATCGCGTTCAGCCAAAAAATCATGATCACAAGAAACGGGGTCGGAATTGAACTGCCTGCCTGCGTAAACAACTGCAATCGGATCTGGGCTCCTTCCGTGAAGGCCTGGATGGCGCGGGATTGCAGCGAACGTTGCGTATCATTACTCGGCGACATCCGTTCCAGCTCACTGTCAAATGCCCACGCTGCAGCGCTGGGTTCGAAACGAGCGAGCTTGCCGGTCGGGGTCTCCTGTTCGTGCCAAATGCGATCGGCCAGTGGCGGAATACTTTGCCGCAGGAGCTTTCGCACAGATTCCGCCTCCGGACCGTATTGCCCGAGCAGAGTGTCCAGAAGGACGACCTTTGCGGTCATTTGCTTGACCTGGTTGGTCTTCTGATCGAACGTCGTCTTCGCCGATGCGATCAGCAGACCCAGCACCAGTGCTGTCAGCGTGCCAATCAGGCCGGCGGTCAGCCTGACAACATCCCTGGAGTCAGCGTGCAAATGGTGGTCCGACAACAACGGCCGGACAGCCATCCCCGCCAGCGCGCCGCCAAATATCAGCGCGAATACCAGAAGGGAGATCAATAGATCCTTCATGCCCAGGAATTCTCCGCCATTTCGGTGCCTGCCCGGATACTAGTCCGGCAAATTACCCTCGCTCAAGGAGTGGATGGTCAAAGAGCACCTATCGCCTTCACCGGACGCGCAAAATCACGACGGGACAGGCACTTGATTTGCCCGTCGGGGCAAGTTTTCGGAATTCCCGTCAAGCCCTCTTCACAAAAATATTTCTCTTTTTCAGAAATGTAAATCAGGGTATAGCAGCGTCGTCCCGCGCTCGACAGGAGGGGCGTATCGCGATCGTCACGACGCGTGGCGCGGGATGCGATGGACGCGGCGGTGTTGCCAGGCGAGCAACGCCGTGCGGACGGCAAAGGCGTGTGGTCCTGATCCCCCGACGCTGGGATCAAGCCTGCGAGATGGCGATGTCGACCCTAACGGGCCCGACACGCCGCGCGGGCGACGGTGGCTATCAAAGCCCGGACACCGGGGAGAGCGCGTTATAAGCCGCAAGCCATCGCGCAGGGAAGGCCGGAATGTTTCGGCGTACCTGTGGTGACTAACTCGTGTGCTTTCTACCTCGCACACGAGGCTGCGGGTGCGGCGTGCATCCGGCTTTCCCTGCGCCCTCCTTTTTCAAGAGGGCGGTTAGACGCAAGACTCGGGCGTTTCCCGCCGCGAGAATGTGCATCCGTCTGCGCCAATTCCCCCTGACGAAAAATCAATCGTGCCTTGGTCCCAAGGGCCTTGGCTCGGAAAACGAGGCAGGAATCCGGCTTGCAATTGGGGGATAGCCGCTAGATGATATTGCCACAAAAAGAAGATTGATCGCGGGATGGGACGCTTGCGGCTGACACAGCAAACCATTGTGTTTGGCATTTTCGCTGTGATGTTCGCTGCGTTCGCGATCTTCCTGCCGGGATTTGCCACCACCCAGAACATCTTCACGCTGCTGCAGAACGTTGCCGTGCTCGGCATCCTCGGGCTCGCGATGGCGCTGGTCGTGATCGGCCGCGGCATCGATATTTCGCTTATTGCAACGCTTGCCGTACCTTCCGGCCTGGTGCTGCAGATGGTGCAGGACGGGCACGGGCTGCCGTTCTCGATTGCGACCGCGCTGCTGCTCTCGCTGGTGTTCGGCGCCCTCAATGGCTGGCTGATCGCCTATGCCGAAGTGCCGTCGCTGTTCACGACGCTTGCGAGCGGCCTCCTGCTCGCCGGCCTCGGTCAGGCCGTGCTGTTCAAGCTCGACGTCGTGCAGTGGAGCCCTGGCATGGATGGGTTCGACTTCCTGGGCCAGGGCAATGTGCTGGGTGTGCCGATGCCGATCATTCTCTTCGCCATCGCCTGCGGTCTCGCAGCCTTCCTGCTGCGCCGGACCCGGATCGGGGCCTACATCTATGCGATCGGCGACAACCCGTTCGGCGCACGGGTGACGGGCATCCCGACCCGTCCGGTGATTGTGCTGCAATACATCCTGGCGGCGCTGATCGGCTGTTTCGCCGGCCTGGTGTTGGTCTCATCCGTCAACAGTGGACCCACGCGGATCTTCAACTCGACCCTGATCTACGACGTCATCCTGGTGGTCGTGCTTGGCGGCATCGGCCTCTCCGGCGGGCGCGGCGGCGTGCTGAATGTCGTCATCGGCACGCTTCTGATCGGTACCATGCTGAATGGCATGACCATCATGGACGTGTCCTATTCCGCGCAAAATCTTATCAAGGGCGTCGTGCTGCTCGCGGCCGTGATCGCCGACTCCATCCTCAATCCGCGCAATGAGGAAACGGCGCAGCAGGGCGATATCTGAACCAGGCGCAATAACATCAAAGGGAGGTTGCAATGCTTTTGAAAACGACGAAGTGCCTGATCGGGGCCGCGGCGCTCAGCGCGTTCGCGGCGTTGCCGGCTGTCGCCCAGCAGGGGCTCGATGAGCCCTTCCAGGCCTCCTTCAAGCAGGCCCTGGCCGGCAAGACGGTGGCTTACATACCCGTCGCCATGAATTTCGACCTGACCGAGGGTTGGTTCGCCGGCGTCAAGAAGGAACTCGAGCCCTATGGCATGAAGGTGATCGTGCGCGACGCGAACTGGAGTACGAATGCCGGCGCCCAGGCGCTGACCACGCTGATCTCCGAAAAGCCTGCGGCGATCATCGTTCACAATCCGGACGTGCAGACCTATGCCAAGCTGATGCAGCGTGCCGAGAATGAGGGTATCTACATCATCCAGATCAATATGGGTTCAGTCTATCGCAGCTCGGCCTTCGTCGGCGCCAACTGGATCGAGATCGGCGAGCGCGACACCGAAGCCGTGGTGAAGGCCTGCGAGGGCAAATCGAACAAGATCGCGGTCGTGCAGGGCGCCCTATCGGCCGCGGCATCCGCCTACACCCTGAAGGGTGTCGAGAACGTGCTCGCCAAGCACCCCGAGGTGAAGGTGGTGTCGAGCCAGGCCGCGGATTGGGACGCCTCGAAGGCCAAGGCCATCGTCCAGACCGTGCTGAAGCAGCATCCGGACCTTTGCGGCATCGTCGGCTTCTGGGACGGCATGGATATCGGCACCGCCGCTGCCGTGAAGGAGGCGGGGTTGACCGGCAAGGTATTTGTGGCAACCTCCGGAGGCGGCGAGCGCAAAGGCGCCTGCGAGCTCGTCAAGTCGGGTGCGTTCGACCTCAACGTCAGCTACGACGTGCCGACGCAAGCCGCCGACATGGCGGCGATGATCAAGTGGCTGTTGTCGTCGGGCGCCAAGCCCGGCTCGGTGAAGGGCTCCGCCTATACGACCCTGATACCGATCACCAAGGAAAACGCCGACAGCAGCACCGCCTGCTGGAATTTGGCTGACCTCAAGAAGTAGTGCGCGGAAAACAGTGCCGGCGCTCTCCAGGGGACGCCGGCGCGGCCTTGTAGCTGAAGTGAAGATGGTTCGCCGATGCAGGAAGCTTTTGTTCGACTGAAGGCCAAATACTGGCCGGACCATCTGCTCGGCGAAATCCTCAGCAAACGATGGACCGAGACGGCGATCCCGGTGATCGTCCTGATCATCGTCGCGATTGCGCTCGCCCAAGGAATCGACAATTTCTTTTCCCCGGCCGCGCTCGCCGACACCGCACGCCAGGCCGGCGAAATCGGCTTCATCGTGCTCGGCATGGCGCTGGTCGTGATCGTCGGCGGCATCGATCTGTCGGTCGGCTCGATGTTCGCGCTGTGCGATTTCTGCGCGCTCTATTTCCTCGACGTGCTGGATTGGCCGGTGCCGGCGGTGATCGCGGTGACGCTCGCATGCGGCGCCCTGCTTGGCGCCGTCAACGGTCTCCTGATCGGATATCTCCGGCTGCGGGCCTTCATCACCACCCTGATCACGCTGATCATCTACCGCTCCACCTACGATCTCCTGCTCTTCAGCAACTCGACCAAGATCGCGGCGGCCTTTCCGGATTTCCCGTCCTGGAATTTCATCGGCGGCGGCGACGTGCTCGGCGTTCCCAGCGTCGCCATCCTCTATTTGGCCCTCGCGATCTTCGGCCACATCTTCCTGACCCGGCTCCGGCCGGGCTGGCATGTGACCGCGATCGGCGGCTCGCGCCGCTCGGCCTACAATTCCGGCATTCCCGTCCGGCGCACCATCGCGCTTTGCTATGTCGCCTGCGGCGTCCTGACCTCGATCGGCGCGCTGTTCTTCGCGGCGCGGCTCGGAACCGTCGGTGGCGATGTCGGTGTCGGGCTCGAGGTGACCGTGCTCACCGCGACGGTGCTGGGTGGCATCACGCTGGGCGGCGGTAAGGGCTCCGTCGCCAAGGCGGCGGCGGGTACGCTCATCGTCCTGCTCGTCACCAACGGACTGACCACGCTCTCGGTCCGGGGCGGCTTCAACCGCATGGTGCTGGCCGGCATCCTGCTGGTCGCCGCCGTCATCGATATCCGCTGGCTGAAGAACCGGACGCGGATCATCAGCAAGGTCTATGTCGCGCCGACCTATCACCGCCTGCCGGCACCGCCGCCGACCGAGATCGGCAAGGGCGGGCCATTCGAGCAGAACGACAAGCTGCGCGATGTCTCGCTGATCGGTCTCGGCCGCATCGAGGCGCCGGAAGACGTGATCCTGGACCGCCATGACAATCTCTATGCGGGGTCGCGCCATGGCGACATCATCCGCTTCTTTCCGCCCGACTACGAGAAGATGGAGGTCTACGCCCATATCGGCGGCCAGCCGCTCGGCATGGCCTTCGATCGCCAGGACAACCTCTATGTCTGCATCGGCGGCATGGGGCTCTACCGCATCACGCCCGACCGCAAGATCGAAAAAGCCACCGACGAGACCAACCGCAGCATCTATTCCGTCAATGACGACAGCCGGCTGCGGCTGGCCGACGACCTCGATATCGCCGATGACGGCCGCATCTTCTTTTCCGAGGCGACCGTACGCTATGAGATGCACGAATGGCCGGTCGACGGCCTGGAGGCGCGCGGCAATGGCCGCATTGTCTGCTACGACCCCAAGACCAACACCACGCGCACGGTGTTGCGCGGCCTGAAATTCCCAAACGGCATCTGCATCGCGAGCGACCGGCAGTCGATCTTGTTCGCCGAGACATTTGGCTGCTCGATCAAGCGCTACTGGTTCGACGGCCCGAAGCAGGGCACGGTCGAGGTCGTCATGGACAACCTCCCGGGCTTTCCCGACAACATCAATCTCGCCTCCGACGGCAATTACTGGCTCGCCATCGTCGGCATGCGTTCGCCCGCGCTCGATCTCGCCTGGCGGATGCCGGGCTTCCGCCGTCGCATGGGCAAGCGGCTTCCCGTCGACGAGTGGCTGTTTCCCAACATCAACACCGGTTGCGTGGTGAAGTTCAATGAAAAGGGCGAGGTGCTGGAGTCCTACTGGGACATCAAGAGCATCAACCATCCCATGATCACCTCGATGCGCGAGCACCGTGGTCATCTCTATCTCGGCGGCATCGCCAACAACCGGATCGGAAAATACAAGCTGGAGAACGCGGACCTGAATTTCGTCCAGTACGACAAGCGATGGGGAAAATCCGCGTGATCCCGGCGCTGGAGGATTTTTTCGATCGCTTTCTCGGGCGCGGCGATGCCGCGATCACCGTGCCGCCGTTCGACGGCTCGCTGAAGCCGAACCAGCTGCTCGAGCATGCGGAAGTCGTGGGCGAGTTCGCAGAGCCGGAAGATCTGGCGGTCGTTGATGGCGCGCTGTATCTCGCCGATGGATCGGCGCTCCGTCGTGTTGAGGGGAGTTCGTCGCGGGAAGTCCGCCGTTTCGAGCGCCCGGTCACGGCACTCGTCGGGCTTGCCAGTGGCCGGCTGGCGGTCGCGCTCGGAGGCACAGAGATCCGCATCTTCTCCGCGGCTGAAGGGACCGACGCCGGCAAGGTGATTGCAGGCGGCGGCATGGGCGCCCTCAACGCGCTGGCGGTCGGTCCGGACGGCACGCTGCTCGCCACGGACGGGTCGGCAAGCGAGCCCTATCAGGAATGGGCGCGCGATCTGCTCAATCGCGGCCGGAGCGGGCGGTTGCTGGCGATCAACCCCGACACGGCCGAGATCAAGGTGAGGACGTCCGGCCTCTATTACGCCTTCGGCGTCGCCGCGGTGGGACAAGACGTGCTGGTCAGCGAAAGCTGGCGGCACCGCCTGGTGACGGTCGCCGCGAACGGCGCGGTGCGTCCCGTATTCGACCAGCTGCCGGTCTATCCATCCCGCATCGCGCCGGCGTCCGACGGCGGCTTCTGGCTCACGGCCTTTACAGCGCGGACGCAACTGATCGAATTCATCCTCCGCGAAAGCGGCTATCGCAAGCGCATGATGCGCGAGGTGCCGCCCGAGTTCTGGGTCGTGCCACGGCTTCGTTCCGGTGGCTCGTTTCGCGAGCCGATGCAGGGCGCGCACCTCAAGACCATGGGCGTGGTCAAGCCGTGGGCGCCGCCGCGGTCCTATGGCCTCGTGATCCGGTTGTCACCGGATTTATCGCCGATATTCTCGTTCCACAGCCGCGTCGATGGCGAAAACCATGGCGTGGTAGCTGCGGCGGAACTCGACGGCGCGCTCTATGTGCTGGCCAAGGGGCCGAGGCGGCTCTTGCGGCTGTCGATATCGCAAGCGAAAGAGGCGCTCGCCGCATGACCGAGAATGTCGTCGAATTTCGCAAGGCGACCAAGCTGTACGCCGGCGTGCCGGCGATCCAGGACGTCGATTTCGAGCTCCGCCGCGGCGAAATCCACGCGCTGGTTGGCGAGAACGGTGCCGGCAAATCGACGCTGACCAAGGCAATGGCCGGCGTGGTCACGCTGACCTCAGGCTCGATGTTCGTGAACGGCGTCGAGGCCTCGCCACAGACTCCGCTGGAAGCGCGCCATCTCGGCATCGCCATGGTGTTCCAGGAAAACAGCCTAGTGCCGACCATGACCGTCGCCCAAAACCTGTTCCTGGGCCAGGAGAAATTCTACAACCGCTTGCGCGGCATCTACATCGCCGCCCAGCAATTCCTGCAGTCGCTGAATTTCGACGTCACCCCGACCACGACGGTTGGACTATTGGGGGCGGCCAAGAAGCAGATGGTGGAAATTGCGCGAGCGGTTCTGCACCAGGCCCAGGTCATCATCTTCGACGAGCCGACCGCTTCGCTCACCCCGGAAGAGAAGAATTACTTCTTCGATCTGGTGCGATCGCTGAAGAGGCGCGGGGTCTCGATCGTCTTCATCTCCCATGCGCTGGAAGAGGCATTGCTGCTCGCCGACCGCATCACCGTGCTGCGCGACGGCAAGCATGTCGTGACCGATGACGCCGCAAAATTCGATCGCGCGCGGATTGTGCAGGCCATGGTCGGGCGCGACCTCTCCAACACCCTCTATGGCAAGCGCAAGACCGAGGCGCGCGCCGCAGGCGAGCGGGTATTGACGGTGCAGAACCTGAAGATGGCGCCGATGGTGAAGAACAATTCGCTCTCGGTTTTTGCCGGCCAAATCACCGGCGTGTTCGGACTGGTCGGCGCCGGCCGCACCGAGACCTTCAAGATCGTGGCGGGAGTCTTGAAGCGGGACTTTTTCCACGGCGGCAAGATTTTGTTGCGCGGCAAGCCGGTCCGCTACCGGGTGCCCGCGCCGGCCGTGCGCGCCGGCATTGCCTATGTGACCGAGGATCGCAAGGTCGAGGGCTTCTTCGAAACCATGTCGGTCGCGCGCAACATCTATCTCGGCATCCTCGCCAAGTTTCCGCACGGCCGCTTCTTCCTGTCCAACCGCGAGTCGCAACAGGCCGGCGATACCTGGATATCGCGGCTGAAAGTGCGCGCCATCGGCACCAAGGCAAAAGTCGTTGAGCTGTCAGGGGGCAACCAGCAGAAGGTGGTGATCGCAAAATCGCTCGCGCAGGAGCCCGAGCTGATTATTTTCGACGAACCCACGCGGGGCGTGGACGTCGGGGCCATCGTCGAAATCCACGAGTTGATCAACCGGCTCGCCGACGAAGGCAAGGCGGTGGTTGTGATTTCGTCCTATTTGCCGGAAATACTGGCGCTGTCGGACCGGATCCTGGTCAGCCGGCAGGGCAAGGTGGTGGAGGAGTTTTCCGCGCTGGAAGCGACCGAGGAAAAGATCATGTACGCTGCCATCCACTGAATGGAGAGCAAGCGAGGTTTCTGTGATCCCCAGATATACCGATCACGCCGCCAACGAGCGGACCTTCCTGGCCTGGGTCCACACCGGCATCGCCACCATCGCGTTCGGCTTCGTGATCGAGAAATTCAACCTGTTCATATTGACCATGGAAAAGGCCAACCAGCTCACGCCGCGCGAGCACCGCGTGTTGGGGAAGCTTTCGGGGCTGCTCGGCGAATATGACGGCACCGCACTGATCCTGATCGGCATTGCGCTGATTGCGCTCGCGGCCGTCCGCTTCGTCCGCACCAGCAAGCTGATCGACGATCAGGAGACGCATTCGGTGCAGAATATTCGCACCGAGATCGCGGTCTCGCTGGTGCTGATCATGGCCGCGCTCGCTGCCTATGTCGCGCTCGACTAACGATGGCCTGCGGGGAGTTCGCCAAGGCCTTCCGGCGCGCCGCGGCCGAGCGCGAACTGGCCGACGGGGCCTTCGACATGGAAGGGCTGTCCGGTCATCTTTGCGAACAGGTCGATATTGCTGGTGCCAATGGCGCAGCCACCGAGCCCCACGTCGGTCGCAGCGAGATAAAGCGTCTGCAGGAGCACGCCGACGTCTTTCAGAACCAGCGAATAGGCGAGGGCGCTGTACTTCCAGGCGATGCGGTTGAAGCGGGCGGCAATGGTGATGAGGATTTGCGGCAGGCCAGGCGTATCCATGGCGAAACTCGCGGCTGCAAGCTGCGCCTCGAGCTCCGGCGCGCGCGCCTCGATCGGCACCAGCGCATGCCGGTCTGCGTCGTAATGATAGAGGCCGCGCGCAAGCCCCTCGCAGGCGTTCACTGTGAGATAAAGCTCGAGCTCATAGGCGCTCCCGGCAGACGGATAAGGGCGCGAGGTGTAATTGAGATCGGGGCCGACGGTGCCGTCACCGAAATCGAACGGGGTGGTCCATTTCGACTGCACGCGTGCGGCGGCGTCGAGAAACCGCGCGAGCTCGGCAAGCGTGATCGGTTTCGCCTCGTCGAAATCGCGCACCGAGCGCCGCGCGCGCAGCAGCGCGGCGAGCGGCGAGGCGGCCCCGCCCGCAAATCCCTGCAGGTCGATCGCCGTACCGCCCCAGGGCGCGCGCACTGCCGGCGGTGGCGCGATCTTGCCGACATAGGGAAAGCGCCCGCCCAGCAGATTGGCCTGACGGCCCTCGGTCGAGCGGGTGTGGAACAGGAGATCGTGAAAGTCCCAGACCACGAGATTTTCATCGCCCTCGTCCGGCCGCAGGCCGTCGCTTTTCGGTTTGGCCTTGAACAGGATTTCGCAATCGACGAGCAGGCCAAGCAGCGCGAGCCCAACAAAATCCTTTTCTTGGCGAAGCTTGCTGACCTTTTGCGGCGCGGTGAGTGCGGCAAGCGCCGCGGCGATCCTGGGATCGGCGATGCGGAACAGCGCGGGCGACCGCGGCGATTCCAGCACGAGGTCGCTGCCACGCCGTCGCAGATAGGCAAAACGCGACAACACAACGATGTCGGCATTGCCGAGCTTTGCGATCTGCGGCCAGTAATCGGGAATCTGTGGTTCGATCGCCACCACGGTGTCGCCGCCGGGCGGCGCAAGGCCATATTCCAAGAGACCCCTGCGGGCGAGATGGCGGGCCAATGCCTCGATTTCGCGGTCAACGGGTTTGCGTGCTGGCGAGAACGAGCCAACCGGCAATCCCTCACTCAGTCCCTGCGCACGTTTCACCGAGCCAGGGCTGATCATGCCGATCTCAAAGGCATAGCCGTCGACGTAAGTGCCGACCTTGCCGTTGGCATAGACCTCAAGCGCAACCTGCTCGTTGACGCGCGCAACAAGCACGGGCGGAGCGGCCTCTTGCCCCCGCTTCTTCTTCGACTTGCGCGAGCCCGGCATGGTGCCTCAGGTGTGCGGCAGGAACGGCGTGAGTTCGTCTTCGCGGAGCGGCTGGTCGAGCAGACCCATCTTTACCGGCACATCGTACAGCCGGCCAGGCCCAAAGCGCTTGTAGAAATGCCGCAGGCCCGGAACGATCACGCGGACGACGGGCACCTCGACATCGGGCCTGGTCTGGTCGAGCACGAGGAAGTCGTAGCCGGCGCGCCGGGCGACCTCGACGCAGGCCTCGACCTGCTCTTTCACGTTGTCCAAGGGGACGTTCAGGCCGAGCGGCGCCGCCGCAATGGAATTGCTGGCTGGCTGCAGGAACGGATAATTCTCCAGCTTCAGCGGCGTGACACCATCGAGCGTCGATCTGTCGCCGCGCAGGCCACCTTCGCCGATCGACAGGAACTGGCTGAGCTCGGTCAGCGAACGCAACAGCGCAATGCGGCGATCGAAATGAGCGCCGGAGCCGAACTCGATGTTCTCCCTGCCGTCATTCATCCAGTGCATGATGGCGACATAGGTGGGGACGCCGAGATCGCTGGTGATGTCGAGCACCCAGATCCTGCGTCCGTGGTCGGCGAACTGGCTCTTGATATCGCGGATATAGGCGTCATCGAATTCGCCGAGGTCGACTTCGGCGCGTCGCAGACGGTTGTACCACCAGATTGCGTAGGCATCGCGCTCAACCAGTTCCAGAAAACCCTGGACGATCGCTTCCTCGCGGGTATTACCGGCGGCGCAACCGTTGGAGTCGGTGTGGAAGTCCTCGTAGAAGAAATAGAGCAAGCCGGTCGGCAGATAGACAAAACGCTTGTCACGCAACGACCAGGCCGGCGACCACTCGATCTTCGCCGTGGGATCGATGGGATCGGGCACGGGGTGCGACCCATCGGGCTCCGGCTCATTCCTGCGCGCAAATTGCGTTTCGCTGAAGTACTGCACGTCGTTGGAGAGGATGGCCTCGCCTTCGGGAAAATCCGCGAAGCGGCGCCGCGCGGTCCGGATCTCGTCGCCCTGAAAGATTCCGGAGTATCGCTCGATTGCCTCCATCAGCGCGCTCGCCTCAGCCTGCTCGGCGGTCGAGCCCTTGCCGGAGCTGCCGCCGTTCAATCCCGATCGCAGCTGATCGACGCTCATGGCCGGTGCGGAAAAATTATGATGAGCGAAGAAGTTGGTGTTAAGCGGCAGATCGCCGTCCATTTTCTCGAGCTTGGTCACCACACCAGTCAGCGGGCTGACATGCTTGCGATAGCGCGCCACGGTCTGGCGCGACGACACCGAACGATAGCCGCCGCTGGTCATAATCAATCGTGTGCCAGCGTGGACCTCGACCGGCTGCGGCGCCCGCTTCGGGTTCTGCAGCTTCTTGTTGCCGCAGATCGGGCATTGCGGGCGGTGCGCCACAAAATGTTTGGTGATGGTCGCGCCCATCAGGTCAAAACTTGCGATGTGATCGCGCAGATCCGTGCGGTAGCCGGACGCGATCGCCTTGGCGATTTCCACCGCTGCGAACTGGATCGCGCCTTGCCCCAAAGCACTTTGGACCAGCGGCGATTCCGCGACGATGTGCGCCTCGGAGCGATCGAGAAAACCCTTGATTTCGCGGTTGCGGAGCATGCGGTCGGAGAGGCAGGTCCAGCAGGCGGTTTCGCCCGGCTTGAATACGGGCCCCACCAGCGGAAACGCGCCGGATGGCTGCACCAGCAGCCAAGGAGTCTTGTCGTCGACGTGCTGCTTGTTCAGTTCGGCCAATCGGCGGTCGAGATAGTCGTTGACCAGAATGACCGTGAGATCGGGAGAGCGGGTGACGACGCGGACGCCGAGATGGATCAATGCGGCTGTCAGCTCCTTCGCGCCTTTCACGTCGATCGCTTCGAGGCGCACGCGGCAGTTTGCAAGACTGTTCTCGGCGACGTCGGGCGGCAGGCCGAGGCTCGCCCAGAAGCCGGCGACAGGGCCGGTGGTGACAGGCGAAGCGATCGTCACATAGCGCCGTTCATACAGTCGCTTCAGAGTTTCCTGGATCTGATCGACGGGGAATTTGCGCGAGAGCTCACGGATGAGGACCTGCGTGTCCTTGCCGTTCTTTCCGAGCGCCTCGGCGATTGCGACATAAAGCTCGCCGTGGAGGAAGAATTTTCGATGTTCGGAGTAAAGGCAGATCGTGACGGGCGGCAGTACGTAGGCGGTGAAATTCGGTGCGAACTGCACGATCTCCTTCGCCGATTTTTGGGCCGCCTGCCGCGGCGCGCGGGTCTTGCGTTTGGCTTTCATCGGGTCAGCACGCTGATTTTCTGGAAATCGCCCGCGCATGGCGAACTCATCGCCTGCCGGCACATCATCACCGGCTCGCGCGCTAGCATTTTTCGATGTGGGTGGAAACATGCGCCTGTCAATTGCTGCCTCGATGAGGATGGCGAGGGTCGCAAGCGCACACATGAATTGGCCGGGTCGATGGACGAGCCCGGCCAAAGAATCGTCGATTGGAATGCGCAATCAGGACGCGCCGCCTCAGCAGAGACGGCAGAAGCCCCACGACGCGCAGCAGCGGGCGCAGCCACCGCAGCCGCCACAACCGCAACCGCGGCAACCACGGCAACCGCCACAACCACGGCAGCCGCCGCAACGGCAGCCCCAGGCCATCTGCTGGAAGCCGGTGCCACCGCTTTCCTTGTCGAACAGGTGGAAGGTGCTCAGACTGACGTCAGCGATTTCTTCTTCGCTAAGCACCACGGACTGGGCCGGCGAGAAATTCAGTGCCTGCGGCGTGTCCGCATTCGGCAGAGCCGATGCTGAAGCGCCCCCTGCGAGCGAAAAGGTCAGCCCGGCTGCGCCCAATGCCGGCACCGCGGCTTTGGTGACACGCTTCCGCTTAGAAGCTTGCTTCGACATAGTCGCATCTCCTCCATACCTGTAAGATAACTTCGATTCATCCAACCCAATACGATCCTACGCTGAAAGAACCTCACCGCGCAAGACCGTCGATCTCACTAACGTGTTGTTGTACATTCAGTTTCTATTCATATTGATGAATGCGATTGTGTCGCTCGTGCAATCAAATGGGCATGATCTCGTGACAACTTTGGCACGCGCCGAAACATGCTGCGGCGCAGTTTTGGCCTGATGATGAGGAGAAGTCGTTGAGCGATCGTCACGGACGCTTCGCCTGGTACGAACTGTTGACCACCGACATGGCGGCGGCGAAGGTTTTTTACGGCCGCGTGGTCGGATGGGACGCGAAGGATGGCTCCGCGGCGTTTCCCTACACCATTCTCACTGCCGATCATGCCGAGGTCGGCGGCCTGATGGAGCTGCCGCCGGAAGCGCGGCGGATGGGTGCGATGCCGCGCTGGGTCGGGTATGTCGAGGTTGACGACATCGACGGCACTGTGGAGCGGCTCAAGCGCCTGGGCGGATCGGTGTTTGTGCCGCCGACCGACAGCAATATCGGCCGCGTGTCGATCGTCGCCGATCCTCAGACGGCAACGTTTGGTTTGCTCGGCGGACTGAAGTGCGGCGGACCGTTGGAGCAGCCGGAGAAGCCTGGGCAGGTCGGCTGGCGCGAGTTGTTTGCGGCAGACGGAAAAAAGGCCTTTGCGTTTTATAGCGAGCTGTTCGGCTGGCAGCTCGCTGAACGGGAAAACGATCTGCTGGAATCCTACCAGTTGATCGCGCAGGGCGGCCGCACCTTCGGCGGCATATTCCCCAAGCTGCCGCGGGCACCCGTTCCGTTCTGGTTGTACTATGTCGAGGTCCCCGACATTGCGCTCGCCGTGGCGCGGGTGAAGGAAGGCGGCGGCCGCGTGGTGCAGGGGCCGATGGAGCTGTTGGGCGGAAGCTGGATCGCCCGCTGCATCGATCCGCAGGGCGCGATGTTCTCGCTGCAGGGCAAGACCAGCCAGACCGGCATCGCGCCGGCTTCGACCAGGGAACTCGACTGGGCCACCGAATGGGGCGGTTTCGCCTCGCGCGGCAGGGTGGTGGCTAAACCCAAAGGTGCCGACCGCACGGCGCCCAAGCGGGAGATCAAGTAGCCGGTGTGGCCGGGGCAGGGGCCGCGGGCTTCGGCACTTTCGACGCCGGCTTGTCCTGTCTTTTCGACCAGGAGATGTAGTAGGCGACAACCGTCATGATCATGATGCCGGCAAGGCTGACCAGGATCTGCGCGAGCACCGAGCCGGAGCTCAGGGTCAGCGTAAAATGCGCGACAAAGGACAGGAAGACGCCGACGCAGAATACGGCAAGCGATTGCTGGCCGCAGACGATGGCGGGATCAAAGCCCTTCCACTCCAGCGCCGGCCAGGTCTTGGGGATGAAGCGCACCACCAGCATCGCGACCACGATGAAATGGATGAAGCGATAGGGCGCCATGAAGGTCTTGTCGTTCGGATTGAAGGTCGAAACCAGCCAGTGCGGGAACAGGGCGGCAAAATCCGGGAACTTGCCGGCAAAGGTCATGAGCAGCGCGAAGATCAAATAGGCCACGCCGAGATAGAGCGTGGCCCGGGAGTTGATGATCCAGCCGGCCCTTTTCGCGCCGCCCAGCGCGCACCACGAACCGAAGATGAAAATCACTTGCCAGCAATAGGGATCGAAATACCAGTTGCCCGCGGGATAGGCGGTGAAATTCCAGCCGAAATACCGCGCGAGCAGCCACAGGATGATCGAGGCCAGCATGGTGAGGTCGGGCTGGCGCAGCATCAGCCAGAGCACCGGCGGGAAGAAGCCCATCAGCACGATGTAGAGCGGCAACACGTCCAGGTTGACGGGTTTGAATTTGAGCAGGAGCCCCTGGCCGAGCGTCTGGGTCGCATGATCGACCAGACCGGCCACGTTGAACTCGTTGATGATCTCGGAATCGCCAAAGCGCTGGGCGAGGAAGCTGATCGAGACGATGTAGATCACGAACAGGATGATGTGGGCGACGTAGAGCTGCCAGACGCGCTTGAACAGGCGGGTGGCGCCGACGATGAAGCCGCGCTCGATCATCATCCGCGCATAGACGAAGGAGGCGGTGTAGCCCGAAATGAAAACGAAGAGGTCGGCGGCGTCGGAAAAACCGTAGTTCCGGGTCGTGACCCAGTTCACGATGTTGTCGGGGATGTGATCCAGGAAAATCGCCCAGTTCGCGATTCCGCGAAACAGGTCGAGCCGGAGATCACGTCCTTTTTCGGGGAGCACTGCGTTGATTTTCATGGGCGCCGTTTCGAGGGTATGCTTTCGCGTGGATCGAGAGGCTTTCGGGTCATCCCGCCCGGATTGTCACATCGCAGCAATGACATTGTCACAGCGCAGCATAGTGACTATACCGGTCGGCAACGGGTAACATTCATGACAGGAATCAACGCTCAAGTCTTGAATCCCATCTTGGACGTTTCCACCACGGGCTTCAATATCGCATTTCTCAGGGGACCCCGCCATCCATGACCGCTCGCATTTTTAAGCCTGCCAAGAACGCGATGCAATCGGGCCGAGCCCAGACCAAGGAATGGCGGCTCGAATACGAACCGGAGCAGCCGCGCGTGATCGAGCCGCTGATGGGCTGGACCTCTTCCCGCGACATGAAGCAACAGCTCACGCTGCATTTCGACAGCAAGGAAGAGGCAGTGGCCTATTGCGAGCGCAAGGGCATCCCCTGTCAGGTGATCGAGCCGAGGCAATCCGCCCACCGCCAGATCGCCTATGCCGACAATTTTGCGTTCAGACGCGGCGAACCCTGGACGCACTGAGACGCGCATCCCCGGCCAGGAACTGAACGAGGGGTTGCCTAAGGCGGCATTGCGGTGACACCATGCCGCTGTCGCAACGACCGCGGCGCACCATAAATCGCTGAAAACCATGCCGCTCCACTCTGCTCTCGATCCCGCCTCATCTGATTTTGCGCGCAACGCCGAGGCCATGCGCGGCCTCGTCGCCGAGCTGCGCGAAAAGCTCGCGCTGATCGCAGGCGGCGGCGGCAAGGCGTCGCGGGCGCGGCACACCTCGCGCGGCAAGATGCTGGCGCGCCAGCGCGTCGATCTCCTGCTCGATCCCGGCACGGCGTTTCTCGAGCTGTCGCCGCTTGCCGCCCACGGCCTTTATGGCGGTGACGTGCATTCGGCGAGCATCATTACCGGGGTCGGACGGATCGCGGGCCGCGAGTGCGTCGTCGTCGCCAATGACGCCACGATCAAGGGCGGCACCTACTACCCGATGACGGTGAAAAAGCATCTGCGCGCGCAGGACATTGCGCGCCAGAACAATCTGCCCTGCGTCTACATGGTGGATTCCGGCGGCGCGTTCCTGCCGATGCAGGACGAGATTTTTCCGGACGAACGTCACTTCGGCCGCATCTTCTTCAACCAGGCGCAGATGTCGGCGCAAGGCATCCCCCAGATAGCGATCGTGATGGGCTCCTGCACGGCCGGCGGCGCCTACGTGCCGGCGATGTCGGACGAGAGCATCATCGTGCGCAATCAGGGCACGATCTTTCTGGGCGGACCGCCGCTGGTGAAGGCGGCGACCGGCGAAGTCGTCACCGCAGAGGAGCTCGGCGGCGCCGACGTGCATTCGCGCCAGTCCGGCGTCACCGATCACTACGCGCAGAACGATGCACACGCGATCGGCATCGCGCGTCGCATCGTCGCGACGCTGAAGCCGCCCGGCGCGCGCGCCACGCTCAACATGTGCGAGGTGCGTGAGCCGCTCTATGGGGCGCAGGAAATCTATGGCGTGGTGCCGGTGGACGGCCGCAAGCCTTTCGACGTGCGCGATATCATCGCGCGGCTGGTCGATGGGTCCGAGTTCGACGAGTTCAAGAAGCTCTATGGCCAGACGCTGGTCTGCGGCTTCGCCCACATCTGGGGTTACCCGGTCGGCATCATCGCCAATAACGGCATCCTCTTCAGCGAAAGCTCGCTCAAGGGAGCGCACTTCATCGAGCTATGCTGTCAGCGCCAGATACCGCTGGTATTCCTGCAGAACATCACCGGTTTCATGGTCGGCAAGAAATACGAGGCCGGCGGCATTGCGCGCGACGGCGCGAAACTCGTGACCGCAGTTGCGACCGCGAGCGTGCCGAAATTCACCGTGGTGATCGGCGGCTCCTACGGCGCCGGCAATTACGGCATGTGCGGGCGCGCCTATGGCCCGCGCTTCCTCTGGATGTGGCCGAATGCCCGCATCTCGGTGATGGGCGGCGAGCAGGCCTCGATGGTGCTGGGCCAGGTCCGCCGCGACAACATCGAAGCCAAGGGCGAAAGCTGGCCGGCGGAAGAGGAGGAGAAATTCCGCGCGCCCATTCGCGCGCAATATGAAAGCCAGGGCAATCCCTATTACGCGACCGCCCGGCTCTGGGACGACGGCGTGATCGACCCCGCCGACACGCGGCTCGTGCTCGGGCTCGGGCTGTCGGCGGCGTCGAACGCGCCGATCGAGCCGACCAAATTCGGCCTGTTCAGGATGTGACGATGGATCGCGCAAGAATGTATCGGCGCTTTCGCACGCTCCTGATCGCCAATCGCGGCGAGATCGCATGCCGCGTGATCCGCACCGCGCGCGCCATGGGGCTCCGCACGGTAGCGGTGCATTCCGAAGCCGATAGCGGCGCGATGCATGTGGCGATGGCCGATGAAGCCGTGCTGCTCGGGCCGGCGCGTGCGCGCGACAGCTATCTCAATATCGAGCGGGTGATCGAGGCCGCGCGCCAGACCGGCGCCGAAGCCGTCCATCCCGGCTACGGCTTCCTCTCCGAAAATGCCGAGTTCGCGCAGGCCTGCGCGAAAGCCGGCCTCGTCTTCGTCGGCCCAACGGCCGAGATGATGATCGCGATGGGCTCGAAATCCGGCTCGAAAGCGCTGATGGAGAAAGCCGGCGTACCGCTGGTGCCCGGCTATCACGGCGAAGACCAGGACGACGCGATACTTTCGAAAGCCGCCGACAGAATAGGCTTTCCGGTGCTGGTGAAAGCGTCCGCCGGCGGCGGCGGCCGCGGCATGCGCGTGGTTCGCTCGGCCGCCGAGCTCGGCCCCGCCATCGTCAGCGCCAAGCGCGAGGCCAAGGCGGCATTCGGCGACGATCGTATGCTGATCGAGAAATATGTCGACAATCCCCGCCACATCGAAGTGCAGGTGATCGGCGACAGCCACGGCAATCTCGTGTCGCTGTTCGAGCGCGAATGCACCTTGCAACGGCGGCATCAGAAGGTGATCGAGGAGGCGCCGTCGCCCACGCTCGATGCGAAGCAGCGCGAGGCGATTTGCGAGGCTGCACGCAAGGCGGCCGGCGCGGTGAATTATGTCGGCGCCGGCACCATCGAATTCGTGTCCGACGGCAAGGACGTGTTCTTCATCGAAATGAACACGCGCCTGCAGGTCGAACACCCCGTCACCGAACTGATCACCGGCGTCGATCTCGTCGAATGGCAGTTGCGCGTCGCCTTCGGCGAAAGCCTGCCGTTGAAGCAGGACCAGATCAGGATGAACGGCCACGCCATCGAGGCGCGGGTCTATGCCGAGAACCCAAACAAGAATTTCATGCCCTCGGTCGGCAGGATCCGGAGCTGGCGCCTGCCGCCGCAAACGGATGGACTGCGCATTGATGCCGGCTATCGCGAGGGGGATGCGGTCTCGCCCTATTACGACGCGATGCTCGCCAAGGTAATCGCCTTTGCGCCCACGCGTGAGGCGGCGATCGACCGGCTCAACCGCGGGCTGGAAGAGACCGATGTCCGCGGTATCGTCACCAATATTCCGTTCCTGTCGGCGTTGGTCACGCATCCAAAGGTTCGCGCCAACAAGATCGATACCGGCTTCATCGAACGCGAACTGAAGGCGCTGACGCCTGCCGCAGCGGCGCCCGGCGATCTCGAGCTCGCCGCGGCAGTTGCGGCGATCCTCGGTGAGGAAGCCGATGCCGCACAGCGCGATGTGCGTTCGCCCTGGCATACCTTTGGCTGGATGCCGGTCGGCCGGCGCGAACGGCTGTTTCTGTTCCGCGCGGGGCAGGGAGTCGAGAAAAAGGTCGCGCTGCACTACGGCAATGAGCCTTCGACGCTGACGATAGACAACCGCGAGATCGCGTTCGCATCGAGAGCGTCGGGGCTCGGTGGCTACGATGTGACGCTCGACGGCGTCAAATCCCATATCGTCGCCGTGATCGAGGGCCAGGAGCTTTATCTGCGCACCCGCAACGGCCGCTTCGAGCTGCATTGGGTCGATCCCTTCGGCGGCGAAGATGAGGAGCAAAGCGGCGAGGACAAGATCGTGGCACCGCTGCCGGGCACCGTCGTGGCGTTGCTGGCGGAGGAGGGCGCGACGCTGGAGAAGGGCGCGCCGATTCTCACCCTCGAAGTGATGAAAATGGAGCAGACGCTGCGTGCGCCGTTCGCGGGCGTTCTGAAGAAAATCAAATGCAGGGTCGGCGATATCGTGCAGGAAGGCGTTGAGCTCGCCGAAGTCGAGCCCGCGTCGTGAGGTGAGCCATGAGCGACACCGTACGCATTGTCGAGATGGGCGCGCGCGACGGGCTGCAGAACGAGAAGACGCCCGTCAGCGTCGAGGACCGGATCGCCTTCATCAGGAAGCTGCTTGAAGCGGGCCTGCATACGATCGAGGTCGGCGCCTTCGTCTCGCCGAAGGCGATCCCGCAAATGGTCGGCTCGGACGAGGTGCTGCGCGCCGTCAATCCTCTTCCCGGCGAATTCCATGTGCTGGTGCCGAATGAGAAGGGCTACGAGGCCGCCCGCGCCTGCGGCGCCAAGGTGGTCTCGGTGTTTGCAGCCGCCTCGGAAGGCTTCTCGCGCGCCAACATCAATTGCTCGATTGCCGAGTCGATCGAGCGTTTCAAGCCGGTGATGGCGCGCGCCAAGGCCGACGGCGTCAAGGTGCGCGGCTATATCTCCACCGTGCTGGGCTGCCCCTTCGACGGCGAGATCAAGCCGAAGGCGGTGGCGGATGTCGCGAAGACGCTGTGGCACTTGGGCTGCTACGAAATCTCGCTCGGCGACACCATCGGTGTCGGCACGCCGACGAAAGCCAAAGCGATGCTGCGTGCTGTGGGCGAGCACGTGCCGATGGAAAAGCTGGCGATGCATTTCCACGACACCTACGGCCAGGCGCTGGCGAACCTTTATGCCGGCATGGAAGAGGGCGTCTCCGTGATCGACTCCGCGGCCGGTGGCCTCGGCGGCTGCCCGTTCGCGCCCGGTGCGACCGGCAATGTCGCGACTGAGGATGTCGTCTACATGCTCGAGGGCATGGGGATCAAAACCGGCGTCGATATGCCCAAGCTTCTGGCGGCGACCAACGAGATCACCGCCCTGATCGGCCGTTCGCCGGCGAGCCGCGTCGCGAGCGCGCTGAACGCGAAGGCGAAGCGCGCGGCGAAATAGCGGTTATCGGCTGCCGTCCGATCCCATAATGAGGTCGGGCAGCAAGGTCGAAATCTCCGGCACGAAGCAGAGCACGAGCACGGCCAACATCATCAACAGCACGAAGGGCAGCGTGCCCCAGATTACTTCGCTCAAGGGAATGTCGGGCGCGACATTGCGGATGACGAAGATGTTGAGGCCCACCGGCGGATGAATCAGCCCCATCTCCATGACGATGGTCATGATGATGCCGAACCAGATGATGTCGAAATTCGCCGCGCGCAGCGGCGGCAGGATGATCGGCGCGGTCATCAGGATGATCGATACCGGCGGCAGGAAGAAGCCGAGCACAACCACCATGACCAGGATCGATGCCAGCAATTCCCAGCGCGGAAGATGCATCGCGACGATCGACTCGGCTGCCGACTGCGAGATGTGCAGATAGCTCATCACGTAGGAATAGAGCAGCGACATGCCGATGATCATCATCAGCATGGTGGATTCGCGGATGGTGGAGGTCAGGATCGGCGCGAGGTCGCTCGGCCGCCACACGCTGTAGATCAGCGCGATCAGACCGAGCGCGAGCAGCCCGCCGAGGCCCGCGGTCTCCGACGGCGTGGCGTAGCCGCCATAAAGCGCAATCATCACGCCGGTCAGCAACAGCACGAACGGGATGACGCGCGGCAACATGCTGAAGCGCTCACTCAGCGTGAATTCGTCCCTGGTCAGGATCGCCGCGGCGGTGCCGCTTTTCTCGTAGGCGAGCTGTGCGGCCGCATACTCTTTGCGGAAGCGCATCACGGCGTAAATGCCGAACAGCGACACCAGCAAGATGCCCGGACCGATTCCGGCGAGAAACAGCCGTCCCAGCGATTTTTCGGCGGCCACTGCGAACAGGATCATGGTGATCGAGGGCGGCAATAGAATGCCGAGCGTGCCGCCGGCGGCGATGATGCCGGCCGCAAAGCCGCCGGAATAGCCGCGCTTGCGCATTTCGGGGATGCCTGCCGAGCCGATCGCCGAACAGGTGGCGGGCGAGGAGCCGGCCATCGCCGCAAACAGCGCGCAGGCAAAGACGTTGGCGACACCGAGCCCGCCGGGCACGCGATGCAGCCAGGCATGCAGCGCCGAATAGAGGTCCTGGCCGGCGCGCGACTTGCCGATTGCCGCGCCCTTGAGGATGAACAGCGGGATCGACAGCAGAGTGATGGAGGCCATCTCCTCGTAGACGTTCTGCGTCACCGTATCGAGCGAGGCGGCGGGCATGTAGATGCCCATGAAGACGACTGCGACAGCGCCCAACGCAAAGGCAATGGGCATTCCCGAGAACATCGCAAACAGCGTCGCCAGCCCGTAGGAGACACCAATTCCAAACACACTCATCGTCGCGTCGCTCCGCTCAAGGGGATGACGAGCTGCAGCAAGATCTGGAAGCAGAGCAGGGTCATGCCGCAGGCCATCAGGCCATAGGGGATTGCCAGCGGCGGCGACCACATCGAATTGGAAACCTGGCCGTCGACATAGGCCTCATGCGCCAGCGTCCAGGATTTCCAGGTGAAGAAGGCGCAGAACAAGAGGCTCGCGACATCGACCAGCCAGAGCCGGATGCGGTTCGCCATCGGCGAGAGCAGCCCGACAAAGGCCTCTATGCCGATATGCCCGCGCTGGCTCTGCACGTAGGCCGCCGTCATGAAGGTGGCGCCGACCAGCAGGAACACCGCCGCTTCGTCCTGCCAGTAGTTGGCGGCATGAAATAGCGCGCGTCCGAGCACGCTGTAGCTCAGCACTACGCAGGCCGCGATCAGGGCGAGCGCGGCGAATACCACGATGATAGTGTTAATCAAGGATAGCGTACGTTCGAAGGCGGCTACGAGCGGCTTGGTCGCGGCCGCCTCCGACAGGTTTTCACGATCCCCCAGCGGACCGTGCATCATGCGGAGACGTCGGACGCGAGCTTCAAGAGGTTGGCTGCGGT
>DATMNV010000031.1:0-14388 GCA_035568535.1 Bradyrhizobium sp. | reverse complement strand
GGCAAGCCGGTCACGCCGGACGACGTCATCTTCTCCTTTGATGCGCTGAAGAAGAACAGCCCGATGTACAGCGCGTATTACCGGCATATCGTCAAGTGCGAGCAGGTCGGCGAGCGCGACGTCAAGTTCACCTTTGACGGTCCGGGTAACCGCGAGCTTCCGACCATCGCAGGCCAGGTCACGGTGATGCCGAAACATTGGTGGGAAGGCAGCGATGCGCAGGGCAAGAAGCGCGACATCACGGCGACCACGCTGGAGATTCCGCTGGGCTCGGGACCTTATCGGGTCAAGGAATTCGTGGCTGGCCGTACGCTCGTGCTCGAGCGCGTCAAGGACCATTGGGGCAAGGATCTGCCGGTCTATATCGGCCAGAACAATTTCGACGAGCTGCGCTGGGAGTACTTCCGCGATGACCTGCCGGCCCGCGAGGCTTTCAAGGCTGATGCGATTGACTGGATGAGCGAGCGGAGCGCCAAGGAATGGGCGGTCTCCTACGATTTTCCCGCGGTCCAGGAAAAGCGCGTCATCAAACAGCTGTTTCCAACCCGCAATCTCGGGCGGATGCAGGGGTGGGCCTTCAATCTGCGCAAGCCGCTGTTTCAGGACCTCAGACTGCGGCGCGCCTTCAATCTCGCCTTCGATTGGGAGGAGGAGGACCGGGTGCTGTCGACCGGCGTGTATCACCGCGATTCCAGCTATTTTGACGGTATTCCCGAGCTGATGTCCTCCGGCCTGCCGGAAGGCAAGGAGCTGGAGATACTCGAGACCGTGCGCGACAAGGTGCCGCCCGAGGTCTTCACGACACCGTACAAGGATCCCGTTAACGGCAATCCGGAAAATGTGCGCAACAATCTGCGCGAGGCCGCGCGCCTCCTGAAGGAAGCAGGTTTCGAGAACAAGGACCGCAAGCTGGTCGATTCCAAAGGCCAGCCGATCAGTGTCGAAATCCTCTGCAGGGACCCAGCCGACGAACGCATCGCGCTGTTTTACAAACCCTCCCTGGAGCGGCTTGGCGTCACTACCAGCGTACGCACCGTCGACGACGTGCAATATCAGAATCGCCTGCGCAGTTTCGATTTCGACCTCGTCACCACCTCGTGGTCGCAATCGATCTCACCGGGTAACGAGCAGCGCGAATTCTTCGGCTCTTCCGCGGCCGACCGTCCCGGCAGCCGCAATCGCCCCGGCATCAAGAATCCTGCGGTTGACACCCTGATCGACCGCGTCATCTTCGCCAAGGACCGTGCGGGACTGGTGGCCGCCTGCAAGGCGCTCGACCGCGTGCTGCTCTGGAATTGCTATGTGGTGCCGCACTTCAATTACGATTTTGATCGCGACGCCTATTGGGATCGCTTCAGTCATCCCGAGCCGCTGCCCACCTATGGCGTTTCCGGCTTCCCCACGTTGTGGTGGTGGGATGCCGAGAAGGCGGCCAAGTCGGGCAAACGATCTTGAGCCGGCCCTCCCGTCCGTTTCTCCTGTCGCGCCGGCATGCGCTCGGCCTCGGGATCGGTGCGCTGTCGACGCCCTGGCTGCGGCCGGCCCTGGCCACAGATTCGGATGGCGGCGCCACTGCAGAAAATCACGGGATGTCGTCCTTTGGTGACCTGAAATATCCGGCCGACTTCCACCACTTCGACTATGTCAACCCGAACGCCCCCAAGGGTGGTTTCTTTTCGCTGATCCCGTCGGTCCGCGCCTACAACCAGTCGTTTTTCACCTTCAATTCGCTTAATGCCTATGTCCTCAAGGGCGAGGGCGCGCAGGGCATGGATATGACCTTTGCGACACTTATGGCGCGTGCGAGCGACGAGCCGGACGCGGTCTACGGCTACGCCGCGAAATCGGTGCAGATTTCGCCGGACAAACTCGTCTATCGCTTTACCATGCGCCCTGAAGCGCGCTTTCACGATGGTTCGAAAATCACGGCGCAGGATGTCGTTTTTTCGCTGAACACGTTGAAGGAAAAAGGCCACCCGCTGATTGTGGTCCAGCTCCGCGACTTCGTGAAGGCGCAAGCGCCCGACGACGCCACTGTCGTTGTGACCTTTGCGCCAAAGCGCGCGCGGGATGTGCCGCTCTACGTCGCAGGTCTGCCGATCTTCTCGCAGGCTTATTATGCCAACCGCTCGTTCGAAGAAACCACGCTTGATGCTCCGTTGGGCTCGGGGCCGTACAAGGTTGGCAATTACGAGATCAACCGCTTCATTGAATATAACCGGTTGAAGGATTGGTGGGCAGCCGATCTGCCGATCAATCGCGGCAGCTACAATTTCGATACGGTACGTTACGAGTTCTATCGAGACCGCGACGTTGCCTTCGAGGGCTTTACTGCGAAGAGCTATCTGTTTCGCGAGGAATTCACCTCGCGCATATGGGCGACCCGTTACGACTTTCCTGCGGCCAAGGATGGACGCGTCAAGCTGGAAACCTTGCCGGACGAGACGCCGTCAGGCGGGCAGGGCTGGATGATCAATACCCGCCGTGAGCAGTTCAAGGACCCGCAGGTGCGCGAGGCGCTGATCAATGCCTTCGATTTTGAGTGGACCAATCGGAACGTGATGTATGGCGCCTATGCGCGCGCTGTGTCTCCGTTCCAGAACTCCGACATGGTGGCGGAAGGTGCGCCGTCGCCGGAAGAATTGAAGCTGCTCGAACCGTTCCGCGGCCAGGTGCCGGACGAAGTGTTCGGCAACCCCTACGTTCCTCCAGTCTCGGACGGATCGGGGCAAGACCGGGCCTTGCTGCGCAAATCGCAGCAATTGCTCCAGGAAGCCGGTTTGCAGGTCAAGGATGGCAAGCGCGTTCTGCCGAGCGGCGACGTCCTGAAAATCGAGTTTCTGATCGATGAGCCTTCCTTTCAGCCGCATCATGGGACCTTCATCAAAAATCTCGCTCTTGTCGGTGTTGAAGCCCAGATTCGTCTCATCGACGCCGTGCAGTACCGCGCCCGGGTCGAGGCCTTTGACTTCGACGTGACGATCCAGCGAATGAATTTCTCGCCGACGCCGGGCGACAGCCTGCGCCCGTATTTTTCGTCGCAGTCTGCTGCCACAAAGGGCTCTTACAACCTGTCTGGCATCACGAGCCCGGCCATCGATGCACTTATTGAAAAAGCAATCGCAGCCGAAACGCGACACGACTTGACCATTGCATGCAGGGCGCTCGACCGGGTGTTTCGCGCCGGTCGCTATTGGGTGCCGCAATGGTATCGATCCACTCACCCGATCGCCTATTGGGATCAATTCAGTCATCCGGCGAAGCCGGCCAAATATGCGCAAGGGGTAGGGGCGCCGGAAAACTGGTGGTTTGATGCCGACAAGGCCGCCAAGCTCGATCAGGCGAAATAATTCATGAGCGCCTATATCGCCCGCCGTATCCTGCTGATGCTGCCGACATTGCTCGGCATCCTTTTCGTGTCCTTCCTGGTCGTGCAGTTCGCGCCCGGCGGGCCGGTCGATCGCGTCATCGCGCAACTCTCCGGCGCGGATACCGGCGGCCTGTCGCGCGTGTCCGGCGGTGGCGGCGATTTCGCGGCGCGCGGCCCCGCCAACGCCGCGGCAGGGGATGCCGTCAATTCGAAATATCGCGGTGCGCAGGGGCTCGATCCCGAATTCATCAAGAAGCTCGAGAAGCAATTCGGCTTCGACAAGCCGGCACCGGAGCGTTTTGCGCTGATGGTGTGGAACTACGCGCGCTTCGATTTCGGCAGGAGCTATTTCCGCGACATCAACGTGGTGGATCTGATCAAGGAGAAGCTGCCGGTCTCGATGTCGCTCGGGATCTGGATGACGCTCTTGAGCTATCTGATCTCGATCCCGCTCGGCATCCGCAAGGCGGTCAAGGACGGAACGCCGTTCGACACCTGGACCTCGGGGGTCATCATTGTCGGCTTCGCGATCCCGGGGTTCCTGTTCGCCATCCTGTTGATCATCCTGTTTGCGGGAGGCTCGTTCTTCAACTGGTTTCCATTGCGCGGATTGACCTCGGACGGCTGGTCGCAGTTTCCTTGGTACTGGAAGATCATCGACTATTTCTGGCATCTCACGCTGCCGCTGATCGCGATGGGGATCTCGGCGTTTGCGACCATGACGCTTTTGACCAAGAACTCGTTTCTCGACGAGATCCGCAAGCAATATGTGATGACGGCGCGCGCCAAGGGCTGCAGTGAGCGGCAGGTGCTCTATAACCACATCTTCCGCAACGCCATGCTGATCGTCGTCGCGGGCTTTCCCGGCGCCTTCATTCACGCTTTTTTCTCCGGCTCGCTGTTGATCGAGACCATCTTCTCGCTCGACGGCCTCGGTCTGCTTTCGTTTGAGAGCGTGCTCAACCGCGACTATCCCGTGGTGTTCGGGACGCTCTACATTTTTGGACTGCTGGGTCTTGTGGTCAATCTGGTCTCCGATCTCACCTATATGTGGATCGATCCGCGGATCGATTTCGAGGCGCGGGAGGTCTGATGACGCTCACCGCCCCCCAGCCGGTCGAAACCACCACCGCCTCGCCGCTCGGCGAGGCCGTGCCGATCACCCGCCACCCCTTCGTTCCGTCGCCGCTCAACCGCCGGCGCTGGGAGAATTTCAAGGCAAACAAGCGCGGCTACTGGTCGTTCTGGATCTTCATGGTCCTGTTCGTGACGTCGCTGCTGGCCGATGTGATCGCCAACGACAAGCCGCTGATGATCAAATACGACGGCCATCTCTATTGGCCGGTACTCTTCAGTTATGCCGAAACCACCTTTGGCGGCGATTTCGAGACCGCGGCCGATTATCGCGATCCCTACATCCAGAAGCAGATCGCGGCCAAGGGCGGCAGCATCATCTGGCCGCCGATCCGCTACTCCTACAGCACCATCAATCGCGACACGCCTACGCCGGCGCCATCGCCGCCGACCTGGATGCTGACTGAAGCGCAGTGCAAGGATATGGTGCAGCAGAAGGGGCTGAAGAGCTGTAGCGATCTAGAGACGAATTGGCTCGGCACCGACGCCAATGGCCGCGACGTGGTGGCGCGGCTGATCTACGGCTTCCGCATCTCGGTGCTGTTCGGCCTCAGCCTGACGATCATCTCCTCCGTCATCGGCGTCATCGCCGGCGGCGTGCAGGGCTATTTCGGCGGCTGGATCGATCTCGGCTTCCAGCGCTTCATCGAGATATGGAATTCGATTCCCTATCTCTATTTACTCCTGATCATCTCGGCAGTGCTGCCGCCGGGCTTCTTTGTGCTGCTCGGCATCATGGCGCTGTTCTCCTGGGTGTCGCTGGTGGGCCTGGTGCGCGCGGAATTTTTGCGCGGTCGCAATTTCGAATACATCCAGGCCGCGCGCGCGCTCGGCGTGTCCAACGCGGTCATCATGTTCCGTCATCTGTTGCCGAACGCGATGGTGGCGACCATGACCTTCCTGCCCTTCATCGTGTCGTCGTCGGTGATGACGCTGACCGCGCTGGACTTCCTCGGCTTCGGCCTGCCGCCCGGCTCGCCGTCGCTCGGCGAATTGCTGTCGCAGGCCAAGGCCAATATCCAGGCGCCGTGGCTTGGCTTTGCCGGCTTCTTCTCCGTCGCGATCATGCTCTCGCTCCTGATCTTCATCGGCGAAGCGGTGCGCGACGCCTTCGATCCGCGCAAGACGTTTACGTGAGGATCGCATGGACGCCATCAATCAGC
The DNA here is from genome assembly GCA_035568535.1 of Bradyrhizobium sp. GTDB lineage: Bacteria > Pseudomonadota > Alphaproteobacteria > Rhizobiales > Xanthobacteraceae > Bradyrhizobium. The sequence goes on along the minus strand of DATMNV010000031.1, from coordinate 8,721 downwards.
CCCTGCTCAGCGTTCGCGATCTCTCGGTGGCCTTCCGCCAGCAGGGCAAGATTTCGATCGCGGTCGACCGCATCTCGTTCGAGATCAAGCGCGGCGAATGCGTGGCGCTGGTCGGCGAATCCGGCTCGGGCAAATCGGTCAGCGCATTGTCGGTCCTGAAGCTGTTGCCCTATCCGGCGGCGTCGCACCCGACAGGCAGCATCCGCTTCAAGGGACGGGAATTGCTGTCGTTGTCGGAGAGCGCAATCCGCGGTATCCGCGGCAACGACATCTCGATCATTTTCCAGGAGCCGATGACGTCCCTCAATCCGTTGCACACGATTGAGTCCCAGATCACCGAAATCATCCAGCTCCACAATCCCGTCAGCAGCTCCGTGGGGCGGGCACGCGTGCTCGAATTGTTGCGGCAGGTCGGCATTCCCGAACCGGAGACACGGCTCAAGAGTTACCCGCATCAATTATCCGGCGGGCAGCGGCAGCGCGTGATGATCGCGATGGCGCTCGCCAACGAACCCGATCTGTTGATCGCGGACGAGCCGACCACGGCGCTCGACGTCACCGTGCAGGCGCAGATTCTGACGCTGCTCGCGGAAATCCGCGCGCGGCTCGGCATGAGCCTGTTGTTCATTACCCATGATCTCGGCATTGTGCGCCGCATTGCCGATCGCGTCTGCGTCATGAACAATGGCGAGATCGTGGAGCAGGGGCCGGTCGAGCAGGTCTTCAACGCACCGAAGCATCCCTATACCCGTGACCTTCTCGCCGCCGAACCGAGACCCGACCCCGCGCCGCCGCGCCCCGAGCAGCCGGTGGTGATGTCGGCCGATAATCTGAAGGTCTGGTTTCCGATCAAGCGCGGGCTCCTGCGCTCGACGGTCGGGCACATCAAGGCGGTCGATGGCGTCAGCTTCGCGGTGCGCAAGGGCGAAACTCTGGGCGTGGTCGGCGAGTCAGGCTCGGGCAAAACCACGCTTGGGCTGGCACTGTTGCGGCTGATCTCGTCCGACGGACCCATTGTGTTCCTGGGTAAAAATATCCAGGGACTGAAGTTCAAGGAGATGCGGCCGTTCCGCCGCGACATGCAGATCGTGTTCCAGGATCCGTTCGGCTCTTTGAGTCCGCGCATGTCGGTCGGCGATATCATCGCCGAGGGCTTCTCCGTGCATCAGAAACACCTGTCGCCCGAGGAGCGCGATGCGCGAGTGGTCAAGGCGATGGAGGATGTCGGCCTCAACCCGGAATGGCGTTCCCGCTACCCGCATGAATTTTCCGGCGGCCAACGCCAGCGGATCGCGATTGCGCGCGCCGCGGTGCTGGAGCCGAATTTCGTGGTGCTGGACGAGCCGACCAGCGCGCTCGACATGCTGTTGCAGGCGCAGATGGTCGACCTCCTGCGCGATTTGCAGCGCAAGCGCGACCTGACCTACATGTTCATTTCGCACGATCTGCGCGTGGTCGCCTCGCTCGCGAGCCATCTGATCGTGATGCGCGAGGGCAAGGTAGTGGAGGAAGGGCCTGCCTCGGAACTGTTCAAGGCGCCAAAGACCGATTACACCCGTGCGCTGTTCGCTGCCGCCTTCCGCAACGAAGCCGCAGGCGATGATGCAGTTGCGACCTAAAGCGTGATGACGAAAGTCATCGCGCTTTAGATTATTGTTTTGCGCATGATCTTGTCGGAAAACCGGTATCCACTTTTCCGGATCATGCACTAAATTCGCTTGATTGCGACCAGTTCGCCGGCCGCCGCCTTGATGCGCGCGATCGCGGCTAGCGTATTCTCGATCACGGTCGCCATGTGATGCGCGTTGGCATGCACGACGGTCTCGGCATCGCGCGCGATCGCGACGTGGCCGTTCCAGAACAGGAGGTCGCCGCGTTGCAGGTTGCTTGCTTTCGCGGGATCAAGCGGCTGGCCCAGCGAAACCTGCTGCATGTCGCTGTCGCGCGGGCAGCCGATGCCGGCGGCATTGAGGGAGATTTGCACGAGGCCCGAGCAGTCGATGCCGAGGCTGCTCTTGCCGCCCCAGAGATAGGGCGTGCCGACAAAACGCTCGGCAACCGCGACGAAGTCGGTTTCACGGTGGCCAATCACAGCGAGATGTGACTTCGGCAGATGCCAGCCCTCGCCGGTGACGGCGAAGGCGCCATCCTCTCGGGTCACCGTCACCGCCGATCCCATCACCAGCGTCTCGACAGGCGGCAGCTTGATCGATGGTCCGCCAAAGGCGAATGTCCTGATCGCGGTGATGCGATGGGTCGGCGCCGCGCCCGGCTTTGCGAGCGCCGCATCGGGAAGCCAGCCGACATAGCCGTCGCTGTCGAGCTGGCCCCAGGCCCACCCCTCTGCGTTGCGGTCGTAAATCGTAACCCGCTCACCCCGCAGCGCCTGCGTCATCAACTCGGCATCGGAGCCCGGCGAGCGCCGCAGCGGGGCGACAGCGTCGACGATCTCAAATACCTCGCCCTCGACAAAGTGCGCCGCCTCGACCTTGCCTTCGAGATATTTCGCGGCGATATCGCCGCGGGCGGCTGTCAGGCGCGGGTCATGCATAGCGTTCGCCCAGCAGCTTGTAGATTGCGCGCGCGGCCTGGCATTCGCCGCCCTCGGGCCGCCCCGGTTTGGCGGAGGGCGTCCAGGCGTAGATATCGAGGTGCAGCCAGCTTTTGGCGTGCTCGACAAAACGCTGCAGGAACAGCGCGCAGGTGATCGAGCCCGCAAACGTGCCGGACGGCGCGTTGGTGATGGTGGCGACCTTGGAGTCGAGCCAGCTATCATAGGGCGGCCACAGCGGCATGCGCCACAACGGATCGTTCTCTTCTTTGGCATGGCGGGCAATTTCGAGCGCCAGCGTCTCATCATTGGTGTAAAAGGGCGGTAAATCCGGCCCCAATGCGACCCGCGCCGCGCCGGTCAGCGTGCCCATGTCGATTAGAAGGTCCGGCCTCTCTTCGTCCGCCAGCGCCAACGCGTCGGCAAGGACCAGCCGGCCCTCCGCATCGGTATTGCCGATCTCGACGGTGATGCCCTTGCGCGACGTGAAGATGTCGAGCGGACGGAAGGCGTTGCCGGCCACCGCGTTTTCGACCGCGGGGATCAGGACGCGCAGCCGCACCTTCAGTTTCGCATCCATCACCATCTGTGCCAGCGCCAGGACGTTGGCGGCGCCGCCCATGTCCTTCTTCATGATCAGCATGCCGCTCGATGGTTTCAGGTCGAGCCCGCCGGTATCGAAGCAGACGCCCTTGCCGACCAGCGTTACCTTGGGATGCGCTGGATCGCCCCACGAAAAGTCGATTAGCCGCGGCGCGCGCGTCGAGGCCATGCCGACCGCATGGATCAGTGGGAAATTCTGTCTCACGAGCTCATCGCCTGTGATGCAATTGAAACTCGCACCGAACCGTTCGGCGAGGCGCCGCGCAGCGAGCTCCAGCTCGGCCGGCCCCATATCGTTCGAGGGTGTGTTGACGAGGTCGCGCGCCAGCATCGCCGCGTCGGCCATGCGCGCGATATCGGCGGCGTCGACCCCGTCGGGCGGCACCAGCTTCACGTCGGGCATCTCCGCCTTGCGGTAGCGGCCGAAGCGGTAGGAGCCGAGCGCGAAGGCGAGCGCGGCGAGGCGCGCATTATGCGGCGCATTGGCGAAGCGATAGACGCCTGGCGGCAGCAGGCCGGGCAGGGCGCCCGGCCTGAACAGATCGCGGGATTTGGCGCCGTCGTCCTCCAGGCCGAACAGCACCTGATCGATCTGTCCGTCGGCCCTGGGCAGCACCAGGCACGCGCCGGGCTTTGCGGCAAAGCCGTTCGCGAGCGCAAACTGCGCCGCCTGCGGCGGCAGCGAGCCGCGGACCGCCTCCCAGCTCGATTTGGTCACGAAGGTGATGGGGATGGCCGGCGTGGCGGGGGCGCTCTCGAACGCGGATGGCATGCTTGGCTCGTGTTCCGTGATGTGCGTCTCAGATATGTGATCAGACTTCGCAGAGTTTTTGGCGAGCTGCAATCGTCATGGCCGCTACACGAGGCTCGGCCGGCCGTGATAGGTTTCGGTCCGCTGCCGTAATGCCGGGGAAATCAGATGGACGTTGTTTGGGGCATCCTTGTTTTCACAGGCCACGCGATCGAAGCGGTGCTGGCTTATGTCGAGACCCACCACTGGATTTTCGGGTTCCTGGTCGCCGGCTACATCTTCTACCTGCATGACCGCGCCGTGCATGCGAGGTTCGACGACCTCGAAAAGCAGATCCAGGAGATCAGGAAGCGGCTCGCGCTGGAATACTGACGGACCTCGCACTCCCGGGACGGCCGCCAAATTAACCGGCCGTTAGGGTTAACGTTTTATTGCTGGCGCGTTCGGCTCGGTCCAGCGCGAGAGTCAAAGTGCAGAGGCAGTCAGGTTTGGCCCGGTTCCTTGCGACCGCGGCGATAACGGCGATGTTGGCCGCAAGCCTTGGCGGCTGCCAGACCATGGGCGACGTCGCGGGCGCGCTGACGTCCAGCGCCGATTCCCCGAGCAGAGAGGCCGACCCGCAGCGCGCCACCGAATATTATGGCGACCGCTATCGCGCCAACCCCAAGGATGCCGACGCCGCGCTCGCCTACGGCCAGGCGCTGCGCGCCAACGGCCAGCGGGCCCAGGCCGCCGCCGTGTTCGAGCAGGCCTGCATCAGCAGTCCCGGCAACAAGGCGCTGCTCGCCGGCTGGGGCCGGGCGCTCGCCGACAACGGCAATTTCCAGCAGGCCTTCGACGTGCTGTCACGGGCGCATTCGCCCGACAATCCCGACTGGCGCATCCTGTCGGTGCAGGGCACCACGCTCGACCAGCTCGGCCGCCATGACGAGGCGCGCCGCTACTATGTGAGCGCGCTCAAGATCGTGCCGGGCGAGCCGTCGGTGCTCTCCAACCTCGGCCTGTCCTACATGCTGACGCGGGAGTTGCCGAAGGCGGAGGAGGCGCTGCGCCAGGCCTATGCCAGCCCCAAGGCGGACGCGCGGGTGCGGCAGAACCTCGGCCTCGTGATCGGCCTGCAGGGCCGCTTTGCCGAGGCCGAGCAGATCGTGAAGGCCGACCTGCCGCCGGACGAGGCGGCCGCCAATGTCGCCTATCTGAAAGCGATGCTGAAGGGCAACGACAAGGACAATTCCCGTCCCTCCAGCCGCGGCAACAACAGCATCCCCATGGCCGAGCTCAACCGGCCGGATTGAACACAGAGCCTGCTCAGCCCCACTGCGTCAAAATCCTGATGGTGAGGAGACGCGGGCGCCCGAGCAGGCCGAGCGAAAGCGAGGCCGTCGCAAGTGGCGCTACAGGTAGCGCGCCTTGTCCGGACCATGCGGAGCCTGTCATCGGGCCGTGCTTCGCGCGGACGCCGTTGGCGTCGCCGGGAGACCCATGAGGTCCCACAGCAGCCTCAACCTTCGGGACGCTTTGCTCGCGCCAGCTCATCGGGATAAGGGCTGGCGCCGCTTGTGACGCAAGCAGGACCGGCCTGGACGCCGCGGGCCTTCGCCCGAGGGCTCAATGCATTTGCGAGATCTTGATGTAGGTCGGCCCGAGAATCACGACGAACAGCACCGGCAGGAAGAACAGGATCATCGGCACCGTCAGTTTCGGCGGCAGTGCTGCGGCCTTCTTCTCGGCTTCGGTCATGCGCATGTCGCGGTTTTCCTGCGCCATCACGCGCAGGCTCTGGCCGAGCGGCGTGCCGTAGCGTTCCGACTGCTGCAGCGCGAGGCAGACCGATTTCACGCCTTCGAGGCCGGTGCGCTTGGCGAGGTTTTCATAGGCGACCTTGCGGTCCTGCAGATAGGACAATTCGGCCGTGGTCAGCGTGAACTCCTCCGACAGCGCGATCGACTGGGTCACGATCTCGCTGGAAACTTTGCGGAAGGCGGCTTCGATCGACATGCCGGACTCGATGCAGATCAGCAGCAGATCGAGCGCATCGGGGAAGGCGCGCTTGATCTGCAGCTGGCGCTTGGTGATGCGGTTCTTCAGGAACAGCATCGGCGCCTGCAGGCCGAGATAGGCACAACCGACGCAGATGCCGATCTTGACCGGCAGCGACTTCTCCATGTTGGAGATCACGAAGACGTAGAGCACCGAAGCGACAAGCATCAGGATCGGCGCCACCATGCGGAAGAACAGGAAGGTGACGTAGGGCGCCTGTCCGCGATAGCCGGCAAGCGTCAGCTTCGCGCGCGCCGAGTCCTGTGCCAGGTATTTGGTCAGGTTGAAGTCTTCAACGATCCTGGAGATGAATTGCTTCGGCGTCTGGCGCAGCGCGACCTTCTCGTTCTTGTTCATCCGTTCGCGCTCGCGCGCACGGATGCGTTCGCGCTCGCTCGCCACCGCCTTCAGGCGCTTGTTGAGGTTGTCGCCCGCAAGCAGCGGCATGACCAGGGTGTAGGCCGTGGCGCTCGCCGCGATCGCTGCGAGCAGCATGGTGACGAAGCGCGGGTTGTGGATAAACTGGATAAGGAAATCAATCATGCCGCACCATCAGAAGTCGAAGTTGATCATTTTCTTCATCACCATGATGCCGATCGACATCCACACCAAGCAGCCGACCAGCATGAGCTGGCCGGTGTTGTCCGTCCACAGCAGTGAGATGTAGCCGGGGGTGGTCATGTAGACCAGGATCATCACGATCGGCGGCAGCGAGCCGATGATGCCGGCGGAAGCCTTGGCTTCCATCGACATCGCCTGAATCTTCTCGGCCATCTTCTTGCGATCGCGCAGCACCTTGGACAGGTTGCCGAGCGCTTCCGACAGGTTGCCGCCGCTTTTCTGCTGGATCGCCACCACGATGCCGAAGAAGTTCGCTTCCGGCACCGGCATCCGCTCATAGAGCCGCTGGCAGGCTTCGCCCAGGGGGATACCGATCGCCTGCGTCTCGATGATCGCCAGGAATTCGCTGCGCAGCGGATCCGGCGCGTCGGCGGCGACGACCTTGATCGATTCGAACAGCGGCAGGCCGGCCTTGATGCCGCGCACGATGACGTCGACGGCATCCGGCAGCGCTTTCAGGAACGCCTTCTCCCGGCGCGTCTTCAGAAAGCTCAGGGCCCAGCGCGGCAGGCCCAACCCGCCGGCAAAGCCGAGCCCGGCGGCGCCGAGCAGACCGCCGCCCGCGATCGAGGCTCCGGCGAAGAACACCGCGCCGAGTATCGCCGAAATGGCAAAGAATTTCCGGGTTGACCAGTTGAGGCCGGCCTGGCTCAGGCGGACGCTGAGCGGGACCTTGCTCTGCTTCTCGCGGCGGGCCTCCAGCTCCTTCAGCGAGCCCTCGACCTGCTCGCGGCGCGAGCGCTGCGTCTTTTCGGTTTGCCGCTTGGCCGCAGGCTCCGGCTTGGCGACGGAGGCGCGGCGGCTCTCGGCCTGTTTCTCCCCCGAAATAAGGGGATAGATGAACACCCACGCCACGCCGCCGATCGCGGTGGCGGCGAGGAAGCCCAGAGCCAAAAGTTGCATGTTCATGGCGGATCCTTATGTCGGCGGGGCGACTTCGGCGGCATCGAGCGCCGCGGCAAGCCGCTTCTCTTCGCCGTAATAGCGGGCGCGCTCCCAGAAGCGCGGGCGGCCGATCCCGGTGGAACGGTGCCGGCCGATGATCTTGCCGTTGGCGTCCTCACCGACCAGGTCGTAGAGGAAGACGTCCTGGGTGATGATGGTGTCGCCTTCCATGCCCATCACTTCGGTGATGTGGGTAATGCGGCGCGAGCCGTCGCGCAGGCGCGCGGCCTGGATGATGACGTCGATCGAGGCGCAGATCATCTCGCGAATCGTACGTGACGGAAGCGAAAAGCCGCCCATGGTGATCATGGATTCACAGCGCGACAGCGCTTCGCGGGGATTGTTGGCGTGCAGCGTGCCCATCGAGCCGTCATGGCCGGTGTTCATGGCCTGCAGCAGGTCGAACGCCTCGGGTCCGCGGACCTCGCCGACGATGATCCGCTCCGGGCGCATACGCAGGCAGTTGCGGACCAATTCGCGCATGGTGACCTGGCCTTCGCCCTCGATGTTGGGGGGCCGGGTTTCCAGACGCACCACATGCGGCTGCTGCAGTTGCAATTCGGCGGCGTCCTCGCAGGTGATCACGCGCTCGTCGTGCTCGATATAGTTGGTGAGGCAGTTGAGCAGCGTGGTCTTGCCCGAGCCGGTACCGCCGGAGATCAGCACGTTGCAGCGGACGCGGCCGATGACCTGCAGGATTTCCGCGCCCTCCGGCGAGATTGCGCCGAATTTGACCAACTGATCGAGCGTCAGCTTGTCCTTCTTGAATTTGCGGATGGTGAGCGCGGGGCCGTCAATCGCCAGCGGCGGCACGATGGCGTTGACGCGGGAGCCGTCGGCAAGGCGGGCGTCGCAGATCGGCGAGGATTCGTCGACGCGCCGGCCGACCTGGCTCACGATGCGCTGGCAGATGTTGAGCAGCTGCTGGTTATCGCGGAAGCGGATGCCGGTGCGCTGGATCTTGCCGGCGACTTCGATAAAGACGGTGCCCGCCCCGTTCACCATGATGTCGGCGATGTCGTCGCGCGCGAGCAGCGGCTCGAGCGGACCGTAGCCGAGCACGTCGTTACAGATGTCGTCGAGCAGCTCTTCCTGCTCGGCGATCGACATCACGATGTTCTTGATCGCGATGATCTCGTTGACGATGTCGCGGATTTCCTCGCGCGCGGACTCGCCGTCGAGCTTGGCGAGCTGGGCAAGGTCGATCGCC
>DATMNV010000030.1:0-18305 GCA_035568535.1 Bradyrhizobium sp. | reverse complement strand
GCCCTCTACGAACATCCGGTTGTCACGCCCGGTCGAGCCTTTCTGGTCAGGCCGACCTATAATCAGAGGCGCCATCCGTTCCCACGCCCCATCGCTCAAAACCAAACGGTCCATCACACCCAAGACTGCCTCCCCAAAAGCGGTCTTGAATCTGATTTGCTCCCAAAAGGGAATCCCTAGAGTCCACACCACCTAGGGCTTGTTGGCAGGCGTGCTCACCGAACCGGGCCGGGCCCAGAACAGCGCGCGGGAGCGCGCCATCGCGATGATCTTCTGAAACACGATGCCATAGAGGGCGAGCACCACCAGCAAGGCAAACGTGCTCGACGTGTCGAGGTTGACGTTCATCGCGATCAGCCAGTTGCCGATGCCGGCGGACGCACCGACGAACTCCGCGACGATCGCGCCGAGCATGGCATAGAGGCCGCCGAGCTCGACGCCGGCGAACACAAAGGGCAGGGCGTAGGGGATGCGCACATAGCGCAACGTCTGCCAGCGGCTCGCGCTCATCGCGCGCATCAGCTTCAGCCGTCCCTCGTCGGTGGCTTTCAGCCCTTCGGTGAAGCTCACCAGCATCGGGAAGAACGACAGCAATGCCGCGACCACGATCTTCGACGGCAGGCCATAGCCGAACCAGATCACGATCAGGGGTGCGATCGCGACTTTCGGCATCGACTGCAGCGCGGTGAAATAGGGATAGAGCAGTCTTTCCGCGCGCTGCCACTCGGTCATGACCACGGCGAACACGGCAGCGACCACCAGCGCAATCGCAAAGCCGGCTGCTGCTTCCGTGAAGGTGACCAGGAACTGCGTGAACAGCAGGCCACTTGATGCCATCGTCCAAAGCGAAGCCACCACGCTGGAGGGCGCGGGCACGACAAAGATCGGCACATTGAACACGCGGACGACGATTTCCCAGAGCGCGAGCACCACGACGAACGAAAGCAGCAGCAGCGCCGTATCGGTCCGCTGCCCAGCCGGGCGGCGGCGTCGGCTGCGCTGCCCGGCGATGGGCGTGGCGAGTTCGCTGGCCATGAAAACCTCCAGGTCAATCCGAAGTGCGCGAGAACAACAGATTGCGGACCCGCTCGGCATAGGCGCCGAAGGCAGGCGTCGCGGTGATGTTCAGGCCGCGCGGACGGGGCAGGTCGACGGCGATGACTTCGGAAATGCGCCCCGGCCGCGGCGACATCACCACGACGCGGTCGCCGAGCAGCACGGCTTCCGAGATCGAATGGGTGATCAGCAGAATGGTCTTGCCGGAGCCCGCCCAGATTCTCATGAGATCGAGGTTCATCTGCTCGCGGGTCATCGCGTCCAGCGCGCCGAACGGCTCGTCCATCAAGAGGATGGTCGGGTCATTAACCAACGCGCGCGCGATCGAGACACGTTGCTGCATGCCGCCCGATAGTTCCTGCGGATATTTGTTGGCGAAGGCCGAAAGCCCGGTCAGTTCGAGCAGTTCCAGCGCGCGCGGCCTGAAGTGCGGAATCGGCAATTTGTGCACCTCGATCAGCAGCAGCACATTGTCGAGCACGGTGCGCCAGGGCAAGAGCAGCGGCTCCTGGAACACGACGCCGATCTCGCGCCGCGGCCCGTCGATCGGCTGGCCGCGCAGGAGAAGCTCTCCGGAAGAGCGTTCCAGCACGCCCGCCATGATGTGCAACAGCGTGCTCTTGCCGCAGCCGCTGGGACCGACGACCGAGAGAAATTCGCCGTCATAGATGTTGAGCGAGACATCGGAGAGCGCGACGATCTCCCCGCCGTCGCGGCTGGCGTAGTGCTTGTGCAGTTGCGTGACCTTCGCCAGCACGGGCCGTCGTGAGCCCGGCTCGCCCGCCGACGCGTCATCCTTCCGGCTCGGCACAGCTAACACCATCCCTGCGTTTCCTTTCAGCTCGGGCGCGGCGCCTTCTTGCGGGCGCGCGGTTCGGTCTTCGCCTGATCTTCCATTTCCGCTTCGCTCATGATCAGCGAGGTGATGCCTTCGAGCCGCAACAGGTTGCTGCGGGCTTTCCGGATATGGCGGCCCATCAGGAAAGCCGCGCGCTCGGCGTCGCGCTCGCGCATCGCCTGCACGATCTCGCGGTGCTCGCGGAAAGCGGCTTCGGTGCGCCCGACTTCTCCGGACGATTTGACGCGATAGATGCGAAGCAGATCCCAGAGCTCGCTGCAGAGCAGGCTGATCAACTGGTTGCTCTTGCTGCCGCGGACGATCGCGGTGTGGAAATCCGGCGCCTTCGCCGTGCGCGAGGTGGCGCGTCCGGATTCATGGTCGTTGTCGTGGGTGTCGAGCAGGGCTTCGAGCGCATCGATCTCGCTGTCCAGCATCCGTTCGGTCGCGAGCTGGCAGGCGCGACTCTCAAGGATTTCCCGAATCTCGAACAATTCGATCACGTCGCGGGTCGATAGCGACACCACGCGCGCGCCGGCATTGGGCTTGACCATTACCAGCCTTCGCCCCTCCAACCGCCGCAGCGCCTCGCGCAAGGGACCGCGGCCGATCTGGAAGCGTTTGGCCAGGAGCGCCTCGCTGATGCGGGCGCCTGCGGCCAGCTCGCCGCAGACAATGGCGTCCGCAATCGCATTGTAGGCGCGGTCCGCCAGCGTCTCGGATGCGGTTTTCTCGCTCGCGGGCATGCGTTTTGGGAACCTGCTTTCGACCAATTAGGGCCTTGCAAAGTTACCGTCGAATGTTGACAAAGGCAATCCGTCAAAAACACATTGTTGACAATCTGAGGGCGCCGTTGGGGGAGGCTGACGATGCGGAAAATCCTTGCAGTGCTGGGTCTCCTGGCATCGATCGTTCCCGCGCCGGGCTCAGCGGCCGATCTGCGCAAGGTCGCGATCAATTTCGGCCTGACCTATGTGCCTGTCGGCAACGGCCCGGTGTTCTCGGTGCCGCAGGCGATGGGGTTCTGGAAGGAAGAAGGCCTCGACGTTCAGGTGCAGCTCGCGAACGGCTCGGGCACAGCCATGCAGCAGCTGATTGCAGGCCAGGTGGCCGGCTCGGTCGGCGGCGTGCCGCCGGCGATGACGCTGATCAACAAGGGCGCGCCGATCATCACCGCCGCCAGCATCAACTCGCGCAATGTCTATTACCCCGTCGTGCTGGAGACGTCGGCGATCAAGACCATCGCCGACATGAAGGGCGCCAAGGTCGGTATCGTCTCTGCGGCTTCCTCCAACGTGTACTGGATCAAGTCGATGCTGCAGAAGCACGGGCTTGATCCCGAAAAGGACATCACGCTGGTCAGCGTCGGCTCTGGCCCCGCGGCGCTGCAGGCGCTGACCTCCGGGCGGATCGATGTTTTGCAGCTGTTCGAGGCCGCCTATGATCAGATCGAGTTGAGTGGCACGAAGCTGCGCCGCTTCGACCATGACCCGGACTTCAACTCGCTCGCCTTCACCCTCGGCATGGTGGTGCGGCTCGACACCTTCAGCAACGATCCCGATGTGCTCGTGCGCGTCCTGCGCGGCATCGCGAAAGGCATCGTCTATGCCAAGGCGCATCCCGAGGATGCCGTGCGGATGCACTGGAAGGTCTATCCGCTCGCAAAACCGCAAGGCGTGAGCGACGAGCAGGCGCTCGCCAATGACGTCGTCATCATCAAGAGCGCGCTGAAGAACCATGCCTGGATCGACCAGAAGAAATTCGGTTACGAGAAGGCGGAATCCGTGATCGCCATTCGCGACGTGCTGAAGCAGTTCGGCGAGCTCGACACCGCGCTGCCGCCGGAGCGCTATTTCGATCCAAAACTGGTCGACAAGATCAACGATTTCGACCAGGCCGAAGTCGCAGTGCGGAAGCCGGCGTTATGATCGTCGAGATGAGAACCTATAGCCTGCATCCGGGAACGGTACCGCTGGCGCTGGAGCGGATCGCGAAGGGTCTGGATGAGCGCACAAAACTCTCGCCGCTCGGCGGTCTCTGGCAGACCGAGTTCGGCCGGCTGCATCAGATCATCCATATCTGGCCCTACGCGGGGCTTGCCGAGCGCGAGCAGGTGAGGGCGCGTTTCAAGGAATTGAAGAACTGGCCGGCGCGCACCGGCGAATGGACGGAAACTTCCGAGACCAAGACCATGCATCCGGCGCCGTTCTCGCCGCCGCTCGCGCCGCGCGCGATCGGTCCTATCTATGAGGTCCGGACCGACACCTATCAGCCTGGGCAGCTCGGTCAGATAACAAAGCTCTGGAGCAAAATGTTCGACGGCGGCGTGCCCGGCTGCTTGGTCGGCGCGTGGAATACCGATCTCGGGCCGATGAACCAGTGGATTCACATCTGGGGCTTTGCCAGCCTGGAAGCGCGCACGGCGGCACTGCAGAAATACGACGCCAATCTGCATGTCGAGGCGAGCGCGCTTTCAAAATTATTCGTCAAGCAGGAGACGGCGATCTGCCGTCCCGCCTCCTTCTCGCCGCTCAGGTAGCTTTCGTGCGCCGCTATTCCTCGTTCCGCCCCATCATCCGGCCGCCTTCCTTTGCGGTGCCGAAGGGCGCCTGCGACACGCATTTCCATGTCTTTGGTGAGCGCGAAACCTATCCGCTGCTGCCGGGCATCGAGCACGACATGCCCGAGGCTACCATCGAGGCCGCGATGGCGATGCACCAGAAGCTCGGCTTCAGCCGCGGTGTGATCGTCGCCACCACGGTTAACGGCCCCAACCATGCGGTCGTACTAGACGCGCTGAAAAAGGCGGGGTCGAACTATCGCGCCTGTGCGCTCAACTCCGTGCTGCTCGAAAAGCCCGACAGCTACATCCAGACGCTGCACGATGCCGGCGTGCGCGGCGTCCGCTTCAATCTCCTGAAGATGCTCAACCGCATGCCATCGCCGGATGATCTGAAACGCTGCATCGATCGCGCCCGCGAGCTCGGCTGGTATTGCAAGGTGCAGCCGGATTATCACGAGCCGATGGAAAGCCTGGAGCTGTTCCAGAATCTCGACCAGCCGGTGATCATCGATCATCTGGCGCGGGCCGACGTCACCAAGGGCGCCCGCGATCCGACCGTCATCAAGGTGATCGAGCTCTTGAAGCGCGGGAATTTTTGGTTGTTGATGTCGAACGGCTACAAGATTTCGAAGGCCGGCTTTCCCTGGGAGGACGTAGTCCCGGTGGCGCGGGCCTTTATCGAGGCCGCACCCAATCGCATGTTGTGGGCGATCGACTGGCCGCACACCTTCCACGAACAATTGCCACCCGACGACACCGACCTGTTCGAACTGTTGCCGCGCATCGCAGGCGAGGCGGTACGAAGGAAGATTCTGGTCAAAAATCCCGCCGAAATCTTCGGTTTTCCGCCGGCCAATTAACGATCAAAAGGGTTGCGACGGCCGTCCGGACGCGATAAGCGCGCGGGCGAAGGTACTTCATCGCGCCGACCTCAACTCTCTCGACGGGCTAGAAGCGTTAACTTGTCTCCCTCCGACACCGATGTCGCGGTCTCCATCGTCGTTCCCGTCCGGAACGAGGCGGAAAATATCATTCCGCTGATCACGGAGATCGCGGCCGCACTCGACGGCCGCTTCATCTATGAGATCATCTATGTCAATGACGGCTCGACGGATGCGACCGCTGAGCGGCTGGCGGCGGCGATGAGGGAGCGCGCCAATCTGCGCCAGATCCGCCACGAAAAAACCGCCGGGCAATCGGCGGCGGTGCGCAGCGGCGTGCGTGCCGCGCGCGGCATGATCGTGGCAACCCTCGACGGCGACGGGCAGAACAACCCGGCGTTCCTGCCGGCTCTGATTTCAGCGGTCGAGAACGGCGGCGAGCGCGTTGGTCTGGTCGCCGGCCAGCGCGTCGGGCGCAAGGATACCGGCTTCAAGAAATTGCAGTCGCGGATCGCCAATGCCGTGCGCAACGGCATTCTCAAAGACGGCACCCGCGACACCGGCTGCGGGCTGAAAGCGTTCCGCCGCGAGGTGTTCCTGATGATGCCCTATTTCGACGGGCTGCATCGTTTCCTGCCGGCGCTGATGCGCCGCGAAGGTTATGAGATCGCCTATGTCGACGTCATCGACCGGCCGCGCCGTTCCGGCGTGTCCAATTACGGTTTCTTCGACCGGCTGTGGATCGGGATCCTGGACCTGTTCGGCGTGTGGTGGCTGATCCGCCGCAAGAGGCCGACGCCCGTTGCGACCGAGGTGAAGTGATGTTGATCCAGTACGGTCAGGCGCTGAGCAGTTACCTTTACGACATTTTCGTCGCCAAGTTCGATTTCTGGCTGGCATTCGGCCTCGCCGCGCAGCTTGCCTTTGCCGCACGCTTCCTGGTGCAGTGGATCGCCAGCGAACGCGCGGGAAAAAGCGTCGTGCCGATGGCGTTCTGGTTTTTCTCGGTGGCCGGCGGCACGATGACGCTGGTCTACGGCCTCGTCAAACGCGAGCCCGTCATCATCATCGGCCAGTTGCTGTCGAATATCATCTATGTCCGCAACATCATGCTGATCTGGAAGAACCGCGCCAGCGGATCGCAGACGCTTGATCGGTGATCAGGCGTCCTCACTCGGGCAAGCCGGTAAGGCGGAGACCCTTGTCGAAGGCAATCAAATCCTGTGGCCGGTGATGCGCACCCGGTTGCCGGCCTTGCGCACGCTGCCTTCCAGCACGTAGCGCACGGCGAGTTCGCGGCCGACTTGTTTGATGTCGACGGCCTTGCCCTTGTAGGTGAAGCTCGAATTGCGCGCGATCACGAACAGCCAGGTCATGCGCGACAGTGCGGTGATGATATCCTCCACCACGCCATCGGCGAAATATTCCTGTTCGGGATCGCCGCTCATGTTGGTGAAGGGCGGCACGGCGATCGAGGGCTTGTCGGGTAGAGCCAGTGTTGGGGCCGGCCGATCCACCACGATCGCGGCCGCCGTGGCATTGGCGGCCGGACGGGCGCGCCAGGCCCGCATCGGCTCGGAGATGTTTTTCAGCGACTGGTGGCCCATGTCGTCATAGACGATCTCGGCGCGAGTTCCATCGACGATACGAAAAGATCAGGCCGCGTTGAACACCGTAAAGCCGCGGTCGAGATCGGCCTTCAGGTCGTCGGTGTTCTCCAGCCCGATATGCAGTCGCAGCGCTGGCCCGCCCGGCGCCCATTTGGTGGCGGTGCGATAGGCGCTGCAGTCGAAGGGGATCGCGAGGCTTTCGAAGCCGCCCCAGGAAAAGCCCATGCCGAACAGCTTCAGGCTGTCCAGCATGGCGTCGACGGCCTTTTGCGGCTTCGGCTGCAGCACGATGCTGAACAGGCCGGACGCGCCAGTGAAATCGCGCTTCCAGATCACATGGCCGGGATCGCTCTCCAGCGCCGGATGCAGCACCCGCTGCACTTCGGGGCGCTGCTCAAGCCAGCGCGCCATCTCGAGGCCGGAGCGATAATGCTGCGCCAGCCGCACCGACAGCGTGCGCATGCCACGCAGCGCGAGATAGACGTCATCAGGGCCGGCGCAGACGCCGAGCAGGCGGATGTTTTCCGCGATGGTCGGCCAGGCTTTGGCGTTGGCCGAGATGGTGCCGAACATGATGTCGGAATGGCCGCCGATATATTTGGTGCCGGCCTGCATGCTGATATCGACGCCAAGCTCGAGCGAACGATGAAACAGCGGTGTCGCCCAGGTGTTGTCGTCGATGACCAGCGCGCCGCGCGCATGCGCCACGGCCGCGATGGCGGGAATGTCGGGCATTTCGAAGGTCTGCGAGCCCGGCGCCTCGACCAGCACCGCGCGGGTGTTCGGCTTGAACAGCTCTTCGATGCCGGAGCCGACCAGGGGATCGAAATAGGTGGTCTCGACGCCATAGCGGGCGAGTATGCCGTTGCAGAAATTGCGCGTCGGCCGGTAGGCGTTGTCACAAACCAGGAGGTGGTCGCCCGCCTTGGCCACCGCCAGTAACGTGGTGGAGATCGCGGCCAGACCCGACGGCGCCAGCCCCACCCCGGCGCATTGCGAGCCCTCCAGGGCCATCAGCACATCCTGCAGCGCTCGGGTGGTCGGGGTGCCGTGGCGGCCGTACTGGAACTCGCTCCGGTGGGCGTGCAAATCCCCGGCGGTCGGATAGAGCACGGTGGAACCGTGGAAAACCGGCGGATTGACAAAGCCCTTTTGCGCCTTGGTGTCGCGGCCGGCCGTCACCAGCCGGGTTT
The DNA here is from genome assembly GCA_035568535.1 of Bradyrhizobium sp. Lineage (GTDB taxonomy): Bacteria > Pseudomonadota > Alphaproteobacteria > Rhizobiales > Xanthobacteraceae > Bradyrhizobium. Next base: position 10,164 of record DATMNV010000030.1, on the reverse strand, counting down.
CTGCTTTGTGCGGGTTTTGTGCGCCCGGCGGTTGCGAAGAGTCCATGCCCTCAGCCGCTATTGCTCTGATTTTGTTGCCGCCGGCTGATTTGGGCCGGGGACCGTTAATAACAGGATATGGAAGAGGGCCGTCAACCCCTTGACCCGGATCGCCAGTCGTTCTGTGATGTCCGCCAGCTATTCTGTCGCCGCACGTTGAGGGGCTTGCCGCGACCTTCGATCCACGTTTGGCCTGACGGCGCTACCTTTTGAGGCGAGACCTTTTAAGGATTTGGCGCTTGCATTCGTGGATCATCAGGGGTGGGCCCGTCAGACGTTGCGCGACGAAAGGCGAACGTTGTCACGACGAGTTAAAAGACGACTTTAGAGCCGACCTTCAGCGCCGATCTCCGAAGCACTCCTCGAAAGGCCCAGCCCATGAAACGCGTATCCCTGGTACTCACCCTTGCACTCGCCGCCGGTTTCGCAGCCCAATCCGCGAGCGCCCAAACGCTGAAGGCGGTCAAGGACCGCGGCCAACTGTCCTGCGGAGTGAGCCAGGGCCTGCCGGGCTTCTCCTCGCCCGACGACAAGGGCAACTGGACCGGCATCGACGTCGACATCTGCCGCGCCATCGCCGCCGCCATCTTCGACGATCCGACCAAGATCAAGTTCGTGCCGCTCTCGGCCAAGGACCGCTTTACGGCGCTGCAGTCGGGCGAGATCGACGTGCTGTCGCGCAACACCACCTGGACGCTGTCGCGCGACACCGCGCTCGGCGCCAACTTCACCGGCGTAACCTATTACGACGGGCAGGGTTTCCTGGTGAAGAAATCGCTCAAGGTGAACTCGGCGCTGGAACTCTCGAGCGCCTCGGTCTGCGTGCAGACCGGAACTACCACCGAGCAGAACCTCGCTGACTACTTCAAGGGCAACAACATGAAATATGAGGTGATCGCGTTCACCTCGGCGGACGAGACCGTCAAGGCCTATGAGGCCGGCCGCTGCGACGTGTTCACCTCCGACGTCTCGCAGCTCTATGCCGAGCGGTTGAAGCTGGCGAACCCGGCCGATCACGTCGTGCTGCCCGAGGTGATCTCCAAGGAACCGCTCGGACCGATGGTCCGCCACGGTGACGACCAGTGGTTCGACATCGTGAAATGGGTGCTGTTTGCCATGGTCGACGCGGAAGAGCTCGGCGTCACCCAGAAGAACACCGACGAGATGGCGAAATCCGACAAACCCGATCTGAAACGTGCCTTCGGCACCGACGGCAATCTCGGCGAGCAGCTTGGCCTCACCAAGGACTGGTTCGGCCGCATTATCAAGGCGGTCGGCAATTACGGTGAATCCTATGACCGCAATGTCGGCTCGGGCTCCAAGCTGCAGATTTCACGTGGGCTGAACAACCTCTGGAACAAGGGCGGAATCCAATACGCGCCGCCGATCCGTTGATCGCCGCGCCCTCTCGCGGCTGGCCGCATTATGAGCATTGAAGCCAGGTCCCCACCGCCTCAGTTCGCGTTTCGGCTGAAGCGCGCGCTCGGCGGCCGGGCCGGGTGGAGCGGTTTTTTCCTGCAAGTCTTGTTCGCGCTGGTCCTGGTTTGGATCGGCTACGAGATCTTCGTCAATGCCAAGGCCAATCTGGAAAACCAGCGGATCGCTTCCGGCTTTGGGTTCCTCAACAACACCGCAGGCTTTGACGTCAGCCAGAGCCTGATTCCCTATTCCGGCTCCGATACCTACACGCGCGTCTTCCTGGTCGGGCTGGTCAACACGATTCTGGTCGCGGTCATCGGCATCTTCTTTGCCACCCTGATCGGCTTCATCGTGGCGCTCGGGCGGTTGTCGCCGAACTGGCTGATCTCGCGCGTCGCCGGCGGCTATGTCGAGCTGATCCGCAACCTACCGGTCCTGTTCCAAATGCTGTTCTGGTATCTCGCGGTACTGGCCGCACTGCCGGGACCGCGGCAGAGCATTTCGCTGTTTGGCGTTTCCTATCTCAATAATCGCGGCCTGATCATTCCACGCCCGATCGGCGAGCGCGGTCTCGATGCATTTCTAATCGCCATTCTGGTCGCGATCGTTGCCTGGGTGATCCTCCATTATTACGCGCGCCGGCAATTGTTCCAGCACGGCAAGGCCATGCGGATCTGGCCTTACGTGCTCGGCCTCCTGATTGGTCTGCCGCTGCTGGCCACGCTCATCTTCGGTGTGCCGTTCAAGGTCGAATTGCCCGAACTGAAGGGCTTCAACTTCGCCGGCGGCATGCGCGTCATCCCCGAATTCGTCGCGCTCGTCGTCGCGCTCTCGACTTACACCGCAGCTTTCATCGCCGAGATCGTCCGCGCCGGCATCCTGTCGGTGCACACGGGGCAGATGGAGGCGGGGCTGTCGCTGGGGCTTAGCCGCGGCACGGTGCTGCGGCTGATCGTGGTCCCGCAGGCGATGCGCGTGATCCTGCCGCCACTGACCAACCAGTATCTCAATCTGACCAAGAACTCCTCGCTCGCGGTCGCGATCGGCTATCCCGATCTGGTCTCTGTGTTTGCGGGAACGACGCTGAGCCAGACCGGCCAGGCGATCGAGATCATCGTCATCACCATGGGCGTTTATCTCGCGCTCTCGCTCTTCACCAGCGCGATCATGAGTTTCTATAATTGGCGGCTGAGCCGGAGCTTGGGGACATGAGCGACGTCGCGTTGCCGAATTTCGTGCGCAAGGACCTCGTCGCGGAGCGGGCGGCGCCGGTCAAGACCACGGGCTTTGTCGGCTTCGTGCGCACGCGGCTGCTCAACTCGCCGACCAACATCCTGCTCACGATCGTGGGCGCGCTGTTGATCTGGTTCACGGTCGTGCCGTCGCTGAGATTCCTTTTTGTCGACGCGGTCTGGCACGGAGCCGACCGCAACGCCTGCCTGGAGCAGAACGCCGGCCATCCCGTCGGCGCCTGCTGGCCCTATATCGCCGCAAAATTCGACCAGCTCATCTATGGCTTCTATCCAGAGCCGGAGCGCTGGCGGGTCAATCTGACCTTCCTGCTGGGCGCGATCCTGCTGTTGCCGCTCCTGATCCCGCGCCTGCCGGCCAAGAGCCTCAACGCCTCCCTGTTCTTCCTCGCTTTTCCCGTGGTGGCGTTCTTTCTGCTCCATGGCGGCGGGCTCGGCGGCTTTGGCGTGAGCTGGTCGGCAATCCTGCTGTCGGGATTTGCCGATAGTTTTGCCAGCGCCGGCAACGCGCTGATCCGGGCCGGTGCGGCGACGGCGGTCGTTGGTCCGCTGTTGTGGCTGTTGGGCGAGCTCTTCGTCCTGATCGGCTCGGCGATTTCGCTGGTGATCTGGCCGCTCACCTGGTTGCGCGACCAGATGCAGGCCTCCGGCCAGCCGGTCTGGGCGGATTTCGCGGTCACTGCCGTCGTCATCTCGGCGCTCGTCCTCTTCCTCGCAGGTGGCCTCCGGCGCGGCCTAAGGCCGCTGATCGCATGCCTCATCACCTTTGCCGGCATCGCGCTCGTCATCGCCATCATGCGGCTCGACCGCGGCGGGCTGCCATTGGTCGATACACGGCTGTGGGGCGGACTTCTGGTGACGCTGGTGATCTCGGTCGTTGGCATCGTCGCCTCGATGCCGATCGGCATTGCGCTGGCGCTCGGACGGCGCTCGACCATTCCGCTGATCCGCTTCTTCTCCATCATCTTCATCGAGTTCTGGCGCGGCGTGCCGCTGATCACCGTGCTGTTCTTCGCCACCTACATGCTGCCGCTGTTCTTGCCCGGCAATTTCACCGTGGATGGCCTGGTGCGTGCGCTGATCGGCACCGCTTTGTTCGCCGGCGCCTATCAGGCCGAAGTGGTTCGCGGCGGCCTGCAGGCGATCCCGCGCGGGCAGGGTGAGGCGGCGAGCGCGCTCGGTCTGTCCTGGTGGAAGACGACATTCCTGATCGTGCTGCCGCAGGCGCTGCGTCATGTCATTCCCGGCCTCGTCAATAGCTTCATCGCGCTGTTCAAGGACACCTCGCTGGTCTCGATCGTCGCGCTTTTTGATCTCCTAGGATCACTCCGCGCCTCCTTCTCCGATCCGAACTGGGCGACGCCGACGACGCTGTTCACCGGCTTCGCCTTCACCGGGATGATCTATTTCACGTTCTGTTTTGGCATGTCGCGTTACTCGCTGTTTGTCGAGAACAGGCTGAACGCGCATCGGCGCAACTGAGGGGGAAGCGCATGGTGGAAAAGTCGATTGTCAGCATTGCCCACCTCAACAAATGGTATGGCGACTTCCACGTGCTGCGCGATATCGACCTCGCGGTCGGCAAGGGCGAGCGCATCGTGATCTGCGGTCCCTCGGGCTCCGGCAAGTCCACCCTGATCCGCTGCATCAACGCGCTGGAGGAATTCCAGGAAGGCGAGATCGTCGTCGACGGCATCGACCTCGGTCCGAATCTGCGCCGCGTCGACGAAGTCCGTCGGGAAGTCGGCATGGTGTTCCAGAGTTTCAACCTGTTCCCGCATCTGACGGTGCTGGAGAACTGCACGCTGGCCCCGATCTGGGTGCGCAACATCCCGCAGAAGGAAGCGGAAGCGGCCGCGATGAAATATCTAGAGCGGGTCAAGATCCCGCATCAGGCCAACAAATACCCGGGGCAGATGTCGGGCGGCCAGCAGCAGCGCGTCGCGATCGCGCGCGCGCTCACCATGAATCCCAAGGTGATGCTGTTCGACGAGCCGACCTCGGCGCTCGACCCCGAAATGGTCAAGGAAGTGCTCGACACCATGGTCGACCTCGCGAAAGAGGGCATGACCATGCTGGTCGTTACTCACGAAATGGGTTTTGCCCGCGAGGTCGCCAACCGCGTCGTGTTCATGGACGCAGGGCAGATCATCGAGTCGAACACGCCGCAGGAGTTCTTTGCCCATCCGCAGCACGCGCGGACGAAGCTGTTTTTGAGCCAGATTTTGCGGTGATGGCGTAGTCGTAGGGTGGGTCAGCGAAGCTAACCCACCTTGTCCGCGCCGGCGAAACAGATGGTGGGCGACGCTTCGCCAACCCACCCTTACGGTCCGACCTCACACCTTCTCGAACGGCACATCGAGCTCGATGCGCTTCTCCAACCACTCCGGCACCGGCAGCTTCTTGCTCCGCATGAACGCCGGATTGAACAGCTTTGATTGATAGCGGTTGCCGGAATCGGCCAGGATTGTGACGATGGTCTTGCCGGGGCCGAGCTGCTTTGCAAGCCGGATCGCGCCGGCAACATTGATGCCGCTCGAGCCGCCCAGGCACAGGCCTTCGTGCTCGAGCAGGTCATAGATCACATTAACCGCTTCCTCATCCGAGATCAGGAAGGCGTCGTCGACAACAGCGGTTTCGATCACGGGCGTGACGCGCCCGAGCCCGATGCCCTCGGTGATCGAGTCGCCCGGCGTCGACTTGGCCTTGCCGTTCTTGAACAACTCATACATCGCAAAGCCATGCGGATCGGCGCAGGCAATGAAGATGTCCTTGTTCTTTTCCTTGAGTGCGCGGCTGGTGCCGGCAAGCGTGCCGCCGGTGCCGACCGAGCAGATGAAGCCGTCGATCTTGCCGTTGGTCTGCTCCCAGATCTCGGGGCCCGTGGAATCATAGTGCGCCTTGGCATTATCGAGGTTGTTCCACTGATCGGCGAACAGCACGCCGTTCGGCTCTTTTTTCCGAAGCTGTGCGGCGAGGCGCTTGCCGACGTGCTGGTAGTTGTTCGGATTGGCGTAGGGCAGTGCCGGCACCTCCACGAGCTCGGCGCCGCATAGTCGGAGCATGTCCTTCTTTTCCTGGCTTTGGGTTTCCGGAATCAGGATCAGCGTGCGGTAGCCGCGCGCGCTCGCGACCACCGCAAGGCCAATGCCGGTATTGCCGGCGGTGGATTCCACCACGAGCCCGCCAGGCTTGAGATCGCCGCGCTTCTCGGCTTCCAGGATCATCCATTTGCCGGCACGGTCCTTCACGGACTGGCCGGGATTCATGAATTCGGCCTTGCCGAGAATGGTGCAGCCGGTCGCTTCCGAAGCCCGCTTCAGCTTGATCAGCGGCGTATTGCCGATGGCTTCGACGACGTCTTTATTGAAAGTCATATTGGGAATCCGCCGGACGTTTCCTTAAAGGAGTTTCCAGCGAACCTAGTCAACGGAGGCGGGTAGCACAAGCCGAGGAAACCGCGTGGTTTCAGCGCGGTTTTGCAAACACCACCTGGCGCACGTCGATATTTCCGGACAGGAATCCGGCCTCGCAATAGGCGAGATAATATTCCCAGAGCCGCCGGAAGCGCTCGTCGAAGCCGAGCGGCGTGAGGTTGGGCCATGCGGTGCGGAAGTTATTTCGCCAGGTCGCGAGCGTCTTGGCATAATCTTGCCCGAAAATGCGCTCGCGGATAACGGGCACGCCGAAGCGCTCGCCGAGGTTCTTCAATACCTGAGGCGAGGGCAGCATGCCTCCTGGAAACACGTACCGTTGGATGAAGTCCACTTCGCGCCGGTAGCTCTGGAACATGCTGTCCTGGATGGTGATGGCCTGGATGCCGGCAAGCCCCCCGGGCAGCAGCCGATCACGCAATTGCGAAAAATATTTCGGCCAGAACTCCTCGCCGACCGCCTCGATCATCTCGATCGAGGCGATGCGGTCGTAGCGGTCGCGTTCGTCGCGATAGTCCTGCAGCCTGATCTCCACCTTGTCGTTGAGGCCGGCATCGTGGATGCGCTTCTGCGCGAAGTCGCGCTGCTCCCTGCTGATGGTGAGACCAACGACCTTGGCATTGAAGGTCTTCGCCGCGTATTCGGCAAAGCCGCCCCAGCCGCAGCCGATCTCCAGGAGCTTCTGGCCCGGTTGCAGGTCGATCGCTTCCGCAAGGCGGCGGTACTTGTTGTTTTGCGCGGCGGTGAGATCGGGCGTGTCTTCCTCATACAGCGCCGAAGAATAGGTCATGCTCGGATCGAGCCAGGCGGAATAGAAAGCGTTGCCGATGTCGTAATGCGCATAGATGTTGCGGCGGGCCTGGCGCTTGGTGTTGCGGTTGAACCAGTGCCGCACGGTCTGGACGAAGCGGACCAGCGGCCTGTCGCTCAGCATCGTCTGGATCAGCTCGTGGTTCACGCAGAACAGATACAGGAACTGGGTGAGGTCGGGCGTATCCCAGTCGCCCCGGAGGTAGGCTTCGGCAATTCCGATGTCGCCGTTTTTGATGAGCCGCGAGGCGAAGCCGTAGCTGTGCAGCGTCATCGCCGCCGCGGGTCCCGGCTCGACGCCGCCGAACCGCATCACGCGGCCGTCGAGCAGGGTCACGTCGAGCGTGCCGCGTTTGAGTTTTGCCGCAAAGCCGAGTGCCAGCTGCACCATGCGTGGCAGCTCGCCAAGCATCGTCCTTGCATTCTCGGGCGTCACCTGGATCACGTCACCCATCGCAGTCCATCAACCGCTGTGGCTCTGTGTCCGCCTTCCTCTCGCGTGAATGGCCGGGCCCATCGGCCATCAGCGGACCAGAGCGCGCCCCCCGCGGTCGGTTAGCGCTCAGGTAATATAAGCGCGGTTTTTTCCGCTCGCCAAGGAGGTATTATCGGCTTTCGCAGCTGCGGCATGCGGACGCGGCTGGAGCCTGGCCCCCTTGAGCCAGAGCCGCAGCGCCTCCCAGTGGATGGCGGCCATTATCTTGAAGGTGACCAGCGGCAGCGCCACGAACGACCGCAGCAGGGCGGAAGTGGTGAGCGCCGCCCGCCGCCCGCTAAAGGTTGCAGCGAGCAGGGGGCCCTCCTGGTCGGTCTCCAGGATGCGCAGCCTGACCTGCTCGCCGGGCGGGGTCAGGCGGAAATGGTAACGCATCGCCATTTCCACGAAGGGACCGATCCGAAATTCCAGACCGACCCCTCCAATCTCGAGCACATCTACGTAGCGGGAGCCGGCGGCACTCAGGTGCCGCTGTCGGCCGTGGTCCACACCAGGCGAGAACTATCGCCGCTTGCGGTCTTCCATTCGCAGTCGTTTCCCTCGACCACGGTCTCCTTCAACCTGCTGCCCGATGTCCCGCTGGAGGTCGCGACCTCGAACATCCAGCGTGCGGTCGACGAGCTGCACATGCCCGAAAACATCCGCGGCAGCTTTGACGGCAATGCCGGCGACTTCAACAAAACCAGCGGCCGGCAGCCACTGCTCATCCTCGGCGCGCTGGTGGCGATGTATATCGTCTTGGGCGTGCTCTACGAGAGCCTCGCTCATCCGCTCACCACATCTCGACGTTGCCGTCGGCCGGCCTCGGCGCACTTCTTGCGCTGCAGATCACCAATACGCCGCTGACCATCATCGCCTTTGTCGGGATCATCCTTTTGATCGGCATCGTCAAGCAGAACGGCATCATGATGGTGGACTTCGCGCTGGAGGCTGAGCGCCAGCGCGGTCTGTCATCGGCGGAGGCGATCTTCGAGGTCTGCAGCGCGCGCTTCCGGCCGATCCTGATGACGACCCTGGCGGCGCTGTTCGCCGGCATTCCCCTGATCATCGCGACCGGCCCCGGCACCGAACTGCGGCGGCCCCTTGGCATCACCATCGTCGGTGGGCTTCTGGTCTCGCAAATCCTCACGCTCTACACCACGCCGGTGATCTATCTGCTGGTCGACCGGCTGCGGCAGCGCCCGGCGCCAAGAGCAATCGCGGCGCCGGCTGAATAGTGTTGTTGATGCTGCGGGCGGCGGGGCGTATAGCCGCCTGATGTCGAACCCATCCGAAGAGGCAGAGGTCGCGGTCGCGGAGTGCCCGCACTGCCAGAAGCCGCTGCCGCTCTGCATCTGTGACAGCGTCAAGCCGATCGACAACCGCATCGCGCTGTTGATCCTGCAGCATCCGCAGGAGCAGGATAGGGCGCTCGGCACCGCGCGGCTGACCGCGCAGCATTTTGCGAAAGCCGTGTTGAAGGTCGGTCTGTCCTGGCCGAGTCTCGCCAAGGCGCTGGGCCGGCCGATTGCCGATCCGTCGCGCTGGGCGGTGCTGTATCTTGGCTCCGCCAAGGTCGCCGATCTAGACACCAAGGCCGACATCGTCGCGATCGACCGCAAGGGCGCGATCGAGCCCGACCAGCGCGGCACCCTCAGCCATATCGAGGGCGTCGTGCTGCTCGATGGCACCTGGAGCCAGGCCAAGGCGCTGTGGTGGCGCAATCCCTGGATGCTGAAGTGCCAGCGCGTGATTCTCGGACCCAAGCGGCCGTCGCGCTATGGCGAGCTGCGACGTGAGCCGCGCCGCGATGGGCTCTCGACCATCGAGGCGGCGGGCATGTTGCTCGCCGCGCTGGAGAAGCGCCCCGACATTGCGGAGACGCTCAATGCCAGTTTTGAGCGGATGCTGGCGCGCTTCAGTCAGGTGCAGGCGACCAATCCCGAAATCGCGCCGCGGCCTGTGCCGCGGCCGAAGCGCGATTTCCGGCGGCGAAAGCGGGGCTGATGTGTTGCGGAAATACCGCACGCTCGTGCGCCCCGGACGCGTCGACAAGCAGGCGGCCTGGGCGGGAAAAAGCCAGACTTTCAAAGCTGAAGCCGGCCAAAACCGCTTCAGTTGCCTATCCCGGACAGGCCGTATAAGAAGCGCGCCGGTGGGGCCACGTGGCGGAGTGGTTACGCAGCGGTCTGCAAAACCGTTTACACCAGTTCAATTCTGGTCGTGGCCTCCAATAAATCCAATGACTTAGACCGAATATTTGAAGTCGCCGATTGCTCGTCAGCGCTTCGTCAGCAATTTTCTCGCCCGCCGCCCGATAGTTCGCAGCCAGCTGCCGCAGGGCCTTCCGGCGTGCCAGCTTCCTCGGCCTGCTCCAGACACAACCGCTGCAGCCGGCGCAGCTCATCAATGTCGAGATTGGTCCCCATGGCCGCGATCAGACTCTTGCCGCGGAGGAAGATCAAGGCCAACAAGGTTGTGGATAATCTCTCGCGCAACTGCGCTCGCGCGCCTACGTTCGGGTAGGCTGGCGGCGGAGCAGTGAAATGACCGCAACCGAACGAGGCTCCTATCGCTTCACCGTCAAGGAAACCGATCGAGGAACCTTCTTCCTTGCGGCAGAGCCGGCCGGCGACGTGCTGAAGGGACTAAATGGTCTATTGGGGCTTCAGCTTGAAGAAGGCACCACCTTGGCAGAAGCTATGACCCTCGCGCGGCTAATGAACAACAAGATCAC
>DATMNV010000029.1:0-7418 GCA_035568535.1 Bradyrhizobium sp. | reverse complement strand
CTCGCCGCGGATCAGGATCCGGCCCATCGGACCGGGATCGCCGATGCGAAGGCTCGGCGCGCCGCGCTCGACCTTGGCCGGCGGCGCGTCCGAGAGGTCGGGCAGATGGCCCTCGCGGGTGTGGATCACCAGCATGCCCATGTCGCGCGCCGCAGCCAGCAGCGATCCGATCGGCTGCACCGCGCGCGCGAGCTGACTCACGTCATTGCCGAGCGTCTCGCCGAAGCCGCCGGGCTCCATGAAGTCGCGCTGCATGTCGATGATCACAAGCGCAGTCGTCGACCAATCGAGCGCGATCGGCTCGGGCTCGGCGGCCACAGTTCCACTTGTTGCGTAGCTTGAGTTCATCATGACACAACGCCCCCCGGCGATCGAACTCTCCAATGTGAGTTCTGCAAGCGCCATGCCATTGTGTACAACGCAAAGCTCCGACACCGCGCTCCGGAATCTCGCGTGTTTTCAGCCGCTTCGCTGGCGTACTTGCATCTGCTTATTCTCTGTGCGGACGACGGCATGCTCATTTGCTGGGCGCGCGTTGCATACACGTGCCGCCATCAGCCGCGAGAATGAGCGGCGCGCTCGCCCTCTTTCTCAAGCGGCCGAAGCACGCGTTTCCGGCATGGCGAAAACCTCGCCACCAGCACCAAGAGCTTTCAAAGCCGCTGCACGAAACGCGGCCGAGACCATGAAATTCCTCAGGAATTGCCCTGCCATGCAGCCGGGTTTGGGCCAGCGATATTGACATTGGCGGCCCATCCTTCTCCACTTGCGCGCCGCTTCGAGCGAAACGCCTGCCGAGAAGCCGTCCGCCAAGAAGACTTACGGGAGCAATCAAATGACGCTGATGCAGGTTGGGCTGGACGACAAATACCGCCTGGATGCCAAGCGAATCTACCTTTCCGGCGTACAGGCGCTGGTGCGGTTGCCCATGCTGCAGCGCGAACGCGACCGCGCCGCGGGCCTCAACACCGCGGGCTTCATCTCCGGTTACCGCGGCTCGCCGCTCGGCATGTACGACCACACGCTGTGGCGCGCCAAATCCTTCCTGCAATCGCAGGATATCGCCTTCGTTCCCGGCCTGAACGAGGACCTCGCCGCGACCGCGGTCTGGGGCAGCCAGCAGGTCGGGCTGTTCCCTGGCGCCAAGGTCGATGGCGTGTTCGGCATCTGGTACGGCAAGGGCCCGGGCGTCGATCGCTCGGTCGACGTGTTGAAGCATGCCAACTCCGCCGGATCGTCCAAGAACGGCGGCGTGCTGGCGCTGGCCGGCGACGATCACGGCTGCCAGTCCTCGACGCTGGCCCATCAGAGCGAGCAGGTGTTCGCGGCGGCGTTGATGCCGATCATCAACCCGTCGACCCTGCAGGAATATCTCGACCTCGGCCTCCTCGGCTTTGCGCTGTCGCGCTATTCCGGCTGCTGGGTCGGTTTCAAGGCGATCGGCGAGACGGTGGAGAGTTCGGCTTCGATCTACTCCGACCCGTCGAGGGTGCAGGTGGTGATCCCCAGTGATTTCGAGATGCCGCCGGGCGGGCTCAACATCCGCTGGCCCGATCCGCCGCTGGAGGCCGAGAAGCGGCTGTTCGGGGCGAAGATGGAAGCCGTAAAAGCCTTCGTCCGCGCCAACCAGTTCGACAAGATCGTGCTCGATGGCAAGCCGGCGCGGCTCGGCATCATCGCGACCGGCAAGGCCTATCTCGATCTCCGCCAGGCGCTCGCCGATTTGGGGATCAGCGACCGCGACGCCGAGGCGCTGGGGTTACGCATCTACAAGGTCGCACTGACCTGGCCGCTCGAAGAAGTCGGCGCCCGGCGCTTTGCCGAGGGGCTGCAGGACGTGCTGGTGGTCGAGGAGAAGCGCGGCTTCATCGAAGACCAGCTGATGCGCATTCTCTATAATGTCGACGCCGGCAAGCGCCCGACCATTGTCGGCAAGCGCGATGAGACCGGCGCGCCGCTCTTGCCGAGCGAAGGCGAGCTGAATCCGACCGTCGTCGCCTCCGCCCTGATGGCGCGGCTGCGCCGGCTCGGCCATCAGAGCCCGGTGCTGGAACAGCGGCTGGCGCGGCTGATCGCCTTCGACCAGCCGGCCACCGGCCACGCGCCGATCTCCCTGCAGCGGACGCCATATTTCTGCTCCGGCTGCCCGCACAACACTTCCACCAAGCTTCCCGAGGGCAGCCGCGCCATGGCCGGCATCGGCTGCCACGGCATGGCGCTGTATATCCCCGCGCGCCGCACCACGACCATCACCCATATGGGCGGCGAAGGCGCGAACTGGATCGGACAGGCGCCCTTCACCAGTGAGCAGCACGTCTTCCAGAATCTCGGCGACGGCACCTATACCCATTCCGGCCTGCTGGCGCTCCGCGCCGCGGGGGCGTCCGGCGTCAACATCACCTACAAGATCCTCTACAACGACGCGGTCGCCATGACCGGCGGCCAGCCGGCCGAAGGCAGTTTTACGGTGGCGCAAATCGCGCATCAGGTCTGGGCCGAAGGCACCAAGCGCCTCGTCATCGTCTCCGACGATCCCGACAAGTACCCTGCCAACTATTTCCCGTCGGGCGCGACGGTGCATCACCGTCGCGACATGGACGCGCTCCAGCGGGAATTGCGCGAGGTCAAAGGCCTGACGGTCCTGATCTACGACCAGACCTGCGCCGCCGAAAAGCGCCGCCGCCGCAAGCGCGGGCTCTACCCCGATCCGCCCAAGCGCGTCTTCATCAACGACCTTGTCTGCGAAGGCTGCGGCGACTGTTCGCAGACCTCGAACTGCGTCTCGGTGCAGCCGCTCGACACCGAATTCGGCCGCAAGCGCCAGATCGACCAGTCGAACTGCAACAAGGACTATTCCTGCGTCGACGGTTTTTGCCCGAGCTTTGTCACCGTGCACGGCGGCTCGCTGAAGCGGCTGAAGAACTCGGCGGTCGATTCCGACCAGCTGTTCGCCGACCTGCCCTTGCCGGCGGCGCCCACGCTCGACAAGCCCTACAACATCCTGGTCACCGGCATCGGCGGCACCGGCGTCATCACGGTCGGCGCCCTGCTCGGCATGGCCGCGCATGTCGACGGCAAGGGCTGCTCGGCGCTCGACTTCACCGGGCTGTCGCAGAAGAACGGCGCGGTCATGAGCCATGTCCGCATTGCCGCCAAGCCCGAGGAGCTTGCCACCGTCCGCATCACCAATGGCGGCGCCGATCTCATCCTCGGCTGCGACATGGTGGTGTCGGCCGGCACCACGGCGCTGTCCCGCGTCGACCGCGGCGCGACCCGCGCCTTCGTCAACGCCGACCTGCAGCCGACCGCGAGCTTCGTGCAAAACCCCGACATCGATTTCGAGCTGGGCGCGATGCAGACCGCGCTGCGCGACGCCATCGGCGAGCGCAATCTCGACATCATCGACGCCACCGGCATCGCCTCGACCCTGATGGGCGACAGCATCGCGACCAATCCCTTCATGCTCGGCTTCGCGTTCCAGAAGGGCACGATCCCGTTGTCGCTGGAAGCGCTGCTCCGCGCCATCGAGATCAACGGCGCCGCGGTCGAGATGAACAAGCAGGCCTTCACCTGGGGCCGGCTCGCTGCACACGACATGTCGCGCGTCAGAAGCGTGATCCAGTTCCGCACCCGCGCCAGCGCGCCGGCGAAGTCGCTCGACGAGCAGATCGCGCTGCGCGCCGAGTACCTCGCCGACTACCAGGACAAGGCCTATGCCGAGCGCTATCGCGCCGCCGTCGCCAGGCTTCGCAAGGCGGAAACCGCCGCCGCGCCCACGTCCACCGAGCTGGCCGAAGCGGTCGCAAAAAATCTGTTCAAGCTGATGGCCTACAAGGATGAATACGAGGTCGCCCGTCTCTATACCGATGGGTCGTTCGGCAAGAAGCTCTCGGACAAATTCGACGGCGACTTCAAGCTCAAATTCCATCTGGCGCCGCCGATCTTTGCGAAACGCGACAAGAGCGGCCGGCTGATGAAGAAGGAATTCGGCGGCTGGATGCTCGGCGCCTTCGGCTGGCTCGCGAAATTGAAATTCCTGCGCGGCACGTCCTTCGATCCGTTCGGCCGCACCACCGAGCGCAAAATGGAGCGCCAACTGGTCGAGGATTATTTCGCCATGATCGATCAACGCATGACGGCGCTGAAGCCGGAGCAGATTCCGCTGCTTGCAAAACTCGCCCGGCTGCCGGAAATGATCCGCGGCTACGGCCACATCAAGGAAGACAACATCAAGAAGGCCGCCGCGGAAAGGGCGCGGCTGGAAGCCGAGATCGAAAACAGCCGTTTTGCCGCGGCGGCGGAGTAAGTGACGGCGGCCTTCCCTTCTCCCCTTGTGGGAGAAGGTGGCGCGGACAAAGTCCGCGCCGGATGAGGGGTCTGCATCCGCAGGCGCGCGAGGCAGTTTCATGCGCGCAGAGATACCCCTCACCCGGATCGCATCTTTCAATGCGATCCGACCTCGCCCAAAAAGGGGAGAGGTGCACCTCTTTTGCCGCGATAGCCTAACCTACAGCCTTCGCCGGCTTCCGCTCGATCGGATGAATCTCGATCCCGCGCAGCCTCCCGAGCCGCAGCACGTCCATCTGCAGCGTGCGCTCGATGCGGTCGCGGTCGAGCACGCGTATCAGGTCATCGACGCCGTTGATGTCGGCGCCGTCGAGCCGGATCACGACATCGCCCGGCAACAGGCCCGCCTGCGCCGCCGGTCCATCAGGCTCGATGTTCATCAACAACGCACCCATCTTGTTCTCGACGCCGGCCACCACCGCATGGCGCCGCGGCACCGGCGCGGTCTGGCCGGAGACGCCGATATAGGCGCGGCGGACATAGCCGTGGCGGATGATCTCCGACAGCACGAATTGGGCGGTGTTGCTGGCGACCGCAAAACAGATGCCCTGCGCACCGTTGATGATCGCGGTGTTGATGCCGATCACCTCGGCGTTCGACGCCACCAGCGCGCCGCCGGAATTGCCGGGGTTGAGCGCGGCATCGGTCTGGATCACATCCTCGATGGTACGGCCCGAGACGGAGCGGATCGAGCGGCCGAGCGCCGACACCACGCCGGCGGTGACCGTCGATTCAAAGCCCAGTGGATTGCCGATCGCGACCACGAGCTGGCCGCGGCGCAGCCGCTTGGAATTGCCGAGCGCCGCATAGCGCAGCTCGCGTGCGCCGTCGGCGCGCAGCAGCGCCAGATCCGTATCGGGATCGACGCCGAGCACATGCGCCTCGGTGACAAAGCCCTCGATGTCGCGCAGGCGAATTTCCTTGGACGAGCCGACGACGTGGCTGTTGGTCAGCACCAGCCCATCGGGCGAGATCACAATGCCCGAGCCGAGGCCGCCGCGCTCGCGCGGATGGCGCACCTTCGGGCCGGTCTCCACGCGCACAACGGCGGGACCGACGCGTTCGGTAACGTCGATCACGGCGTTGGAATAGGCGTCCAGCAGCGGCTGGTCGTCGACGGGGGCGTGCTCATTTGCGGCCGACAGGCCGTCGGCGGCGATATCTGATGTAAAGTCCAACATGGCGAGATTCCTCTGGCCCTGTCAGATGGTGCGCGACCGGCGCGGCTGCAAGCCCTTGAAAGAGCTGCAGCCGGTCACGTCAGCGGCGCCCCCGGATAGGGAAGTGTCGGCGGCGCGTTGTACAGCGGACCGGCGTAATTGACGCGAAGGCTGCGATCGCACGCCGCATAACCCCAGTTGATCGCCTGTTTGGAAACGGTGTCGCCGAGATCGCTCAATCGCGTGCCGAGCTGAGCCAGCTTGTGGGTCACGTCGGGATTGCAGGGGATCGCGCCTGCGGCGTCCACCTTGCGGGGATCGGTGTCGATGCCCCAATAGGCCCCCAAGCGCGCGTGACCGTTCGCCGTGAGCCCGCTCTCGTTGCCAATCTTCTTGCCTTCGACAAAGCGATCGATGAGATCGCGCCGCCGCAACGCCCTCACCTGATTGTCGGTGACGTCGACTATCCGTTTCAACTGGCTGATCCAGTCGGTATGCAGTGTTCCCTTCCGCTGGAACGGCGCGCCGCCATCGCTGACAAAATCGGTCAGATAGCTTTTGACGATCGGCTCGATGCCGTGATTGTCATAGACGCCGCCGTCGCAAAGGACGACCTGTTCACGGTAAGCGGGCAGATCGCCCGGAGCAACGTGCGGTCCATCCGGCCAATCCTTGAAACTCCCCGCATGCGGCTTCAGGATGAATGGCGAGAGCACGGGGGGAAACGCCGACGACGCGGCGACTGCCTCGGCGATCCGTATCGACGGCTTGTCGAGATAGCCGATGACGTAGTCTCCGGCATAGGATTTTGTGAACCGCCAAAGCACGCCGGTTTGCAGATTGGTCGCACAGAACACGAAGTTTGGGGAATCCGGCAAATCCTGCAGCGTCTTGCCGCGGTAGAGATTGCCATCGTAGCTCTTCGCGACTTCTCCCGAGGCCGACTCCCACGGCAACAGGCCGGTCAGGGCATCGACGACGTCGATCTTTTGACGGGAAAAACCAAGGATCGGCTCGACCACGACGGTCTTGAAATTCGCAAACGCGCCATTCGCGTCGGCCTTGCCCAGGTCAGCCCATTTCACCGCGAGATAGCCCGATGTGATCGATCCACCGGAGACGCTCGCAATGCGTTTGGCTTTCGACACCAGGCCCAGTTCGTTCATGCGTGCCAACGCACCGGCGTGAAACAGCATCGCCCTGAACCCGCCACCGGACAGCGCGATCCCGATGCCCGGTTGGGCTGTGCCCTCACCCCACTGAAAAGTTGCCGCATCCTGCGCGACCTTGACTGGCGAATTCGGAAGGGCGTCATCGATCATGCCAGTTCTCCATGAAAATGAATTGCGATTAAAAAGCTGCCCGGACCGCAAGGCCCGTCCTCAAATCATGCGGCATTTGCCATCCAATTTCAAAGTGAATATTTGTTGTTTTGCAATTAAAGAGGGAATGCGTGCTTGTCTCAACCAGGCAAGGGGCCGCCGCCCACTAATCGCCCGTGCCGACCACCCTTTGCGCACAGCTGGCGCAGCCGCATTGCCCCAGGAATTGCGGAATTCAGCGCGCCTCTCGCAGCCTGGCGGGCCGCGCCTTGACGGGATCGAGCAGCGACCAGTCGCCATCCTCCAGAACGTGGCCCTTCGGGAATGGCGCGCGCGGCTCCAGCCCCAGCGAGCGCAGCACGCGGTCGTCGCGGTAGTAGCATTGCAGGATGACGCGGGCGAGCGTCGCCGCCGGCGCGCCGCCGCTGGCACGGAATTCCTGCACCACTGCCTCGCGTTTGGCGTCGTCGAGCGTGGCGAGCGGTTTTCCCGCGAGGCGCGCGATGTGGTCGAGCGCGGCAGATACCATTTTGGTATCGCGGCCGAGGGTGGCGAGGATATCACCCTGGATCGCGGCGTCATCGGCGCC
>DATMNV010000028.1:0-22303 GCA_035568535.1 Bradyrhizobium sp. | reverse complement strand
CCGGGATCTGGTGGCGTTCGCGAAGAAGCACGAGATCTTCATTCTGTCCGACCTCGCTTATGCGGAAGTCTATTTCGACGACAATAATCCGCCGCCCTCGGTGCTGCAGGTTCCCGGCGCGATCGACGTCACCGTCGAATTCACCTCGATGTCGAAGACGTTCTCGATGGCGGGCTGGCGCATGGGCTTTGCCGTGGGCAATGAGCGCATCATCGCCGCACTGGCGCGGGTGAAATCCTATCTCGATTACGGCGCCTTCACGCCGGTGCAGGTCGCGGCCACCGCCGCGTTGAACGGCCCGGAAGATTGCATCCGCGAGATGCGCGAGACCTATCGCAAGCGCCGTGACGCGCTGGTGGAATCCTTCGGCCGCGCCGGCTGGGACATTCCGCCGCCGGAGGCCTCGATGTTCGCCTGGGCGCCGCTGCCGAAGGCGTTCGAGGGGCTCGGCAGCATGGAATTCGCAACCTTGATGGTGGAGAAATCCGGCGTCGTGGTCTCGCCCGGCGTCGCCTTCGGCGAGCACGGCGAGGGGTTCGTGCGCATTGCCATGGTGGAAAACGAACAACGTATCCGCCAGGCCGCCCGCGGCGTGCGTCGCTTCCTTGAAAGCGGCATCGAAACGTTGCACAACGTGGTTCCTCTCGCCAATCGGCGCTAATTCTTCCGCAGGTTTTTTTGGGATGGTCGCACCCCTGAAGGTGGGTATTGCGGGGCTCGGCACTGTCGGTGCCGAAGTCGTCCGCCTCATCGAGAACGAGGGCAAGGCATTGTCCGCGCGCTGCGGTCGCACCGTGCGCGTGGTCGCGGTGACCGCACGCTCGAAGGCGAAGAAGCGCGGGCTCGATTTGGACGGCATCAGCTGGGCCAAGGATCCCTTGACGCTCGCTGCCAGCGCCGACATCGATTGCTTCGTCGAGCTGATCGGCGGCGCCGGCGAACCCGCGCTGTCGGCGGTCGAAACGGCCTTGAAGGCCGGCAAGTCGGTCGTCACCGCCAACAAGGCGCTGATCGCCAAGCACGGCATGCGGCTGGCGCAGGCTGCCGAGAAGGGTGGCGGCGCGCTCAATTTCGAAGCCGCGGTGGGCGCGGCGATCCCGGTTATCAAGACCTTGCGCGAAGGCCTGGCGGCAACCGGCATCAACCGCGTCTATGGCATACTCAACGGCACCTGCAATTACATCCTGACCAGGATGGAGCAGGAGGGCCTGTCTTTCGCCGAGTGTCTGAAGGATGCGCAGCGGCTCGGCTATGCCGAGGCCGATCCGTCCTTCGACGTCGACGGCCACGACACCGCGCAGAAACTCGCGATCCTTGCGAGCCTCGCCTTCGGCACCAAGGTGGCGCAGAGCGCGGTCTACGTCGAAGGCATCTCCTCGATCGCGCCGGAAGATCTGCGCGCGGCGTCGGATCTTGGGTATCGCGTGAAACTGCTCGGTGTCGCCGTCAAGACGGCAAAGGGCATCGAGCAGCGCGTGCATCCGACCATGGTGCCGAAATCCTCTTCCATCGCGCAGGTGATGGGCGTGACCAATGCGGTCACCATCGACGGCGAGGGCATTCCGCCGATCACGCTGGTCGGCCCCGGCGCGGGTGGTGCGGCGACAGCCTCCGCGGTTCTCGCCGATATCGCCGATGTCGCGCGCGGCGTCCGCGTCAATCCGTTCGGCCGTCCGGTCGAGCGCCTGCGCGCGACCGAGAAGGCGCCGATGGAGCGCCACGAAGGCGGCTATTACATCCGCCTGATGGCGCGCGATCTCGCCGGCACGGCGGCGACCATCGCGACGCGCCTTGCGGAACAGAAGATTTCCATCGAATCCATCGTACAGCGTCACAGCAATGGCGGTGACGCGGCGAAGTCGACGGGGAAGGGGTCGCAGGTGCCCGTGCTCCTGATCACCTATGCCACCCATGAGGATGCGGTGCATCGCGCGCTTGCCGCCGTGCAGAAGGACAAGGTGATCAGCGGCCGGCCGCAGGTGATCAGGATCGAAAAGAATTGATGCGGCAGCCGAACCGTTGGCGCATCGGGGAATTGTTGAGGGATTTTGAGGGAGTGCGCCGATGTCGACCCATATTTCCGTTCCGCCGCAACTGTTGCTCGAGCGCATTCTTACGCTTGAAATCGTCCGGGTGACCGAGCGTGCCGCGGTGTCGGCGGCTCGGCTGCGCGGCCATGGCAACGAAAAGGCGGCCGACCAGGCCGCGGTCGACGCCATGCGGCGCGAGCTCAACAAGCTGCCGATCCAGGGCACCGTCGTGATCGGCGAGGGCGAGCGCGACGAGGCGCCGATGCTGTTCATCGGCGAGCAGGTCGGGCTGAAAGCGGGACCGCTGGTCGATATCGCCGTCGATCCACTCGAAGGCACCACGCTGTGCGCGAAAAACATGCCGGGCGCGATTGCGACCATGGCGATGGCCGATGGCGGCACGCTGTTGCACGCCCCCGACGTCTACATGCAGAAGATCGCGGTCGGCCCCGGCTACAAGAAAGGCGTGGTCGAGCTCGATGCGTCGCCCGCGGACAATGTCCTGCGCCTCGCGAAGGCGAAGGGCGTAGAGGCCTCGGCGATCACCGTGCTGGTGCTGGACCGTCCGCGCCATGCCGAGATCATCCAGGGCGTACGCTCCACGGGCGCGGCGGTGCGGTTGATCACCGATGGCGACGTCGCCGGCGTGATCCATTGCGCGACCCCTGAGGAGACCGGCGTCGACATGTATATCGGCACCGGCGGCGCGCCGGAGGGCGTGCTGGCCGCGGCGGCGCTGCGCTGCATCGGCGGGCAGATGCAGTGCCGCCTGATCCTCGACACCGAGGAGAAGCGCGAGCGTGCCCACAAGATGGGTGCCACCGATCCCAAGAAGATCTACGGCATCGAGGACATGGTGCGGGGCGACTGCCTGTTCGCGGCGACCGGCGTCACCACCGGTTCGCTGCTCTCGGGCGTGAAATTCAAGAAGGATGTGATCGAGACCGAGACGGTGGTGATGCGCTCGGTCACCGGCACGGTGCGCTATATCAAGGCCGAGCACCGGCAGTTGGACAAGTTCCATCTAGACTGACAAATGCTGTCATTCCGGAGCGAGGCGAAAGCCTCGTCTGACAAAACAATAAAAAAGGGGAGTGAACATGTCTGATATTTCCGGAGTGAAGGCGCTGGTGTTCGACGTCTTCGGCACCGTGGTCGACTGGCGCACCAGCCTGATCAACGACTTCACCAAATGGGGCGATGCCAATGGCAAAAAGGCGGACTGGACCGCACTGGTCGATGGCTGGCGCGCAGTCTATGCCGCCTCGATGGATGTCGTGCGCAAGAACCCGCAGAACGGCTACGTCATCCTCGACGTGCTGCATCGCCAGTCACTGGAAAAGCTGGTCGAGCAACTCGGAATCAAGGGCCTGAGCGATGCCGATCTGCACCATCTCACCATGGGCTGGCATCGGTTGCACGCCTGGCCCGACAGCGTCGCGGGCCTGACGCGGCTCAAGACAAAATACATCATCTCGCCGCTCTCCAACGGCAATGTCGCGCTGCTGACCAACATGGCGAAGTTCGCGGGCCTGCCGTGGGACCTGATCATGTCGGCGGAATTGTTCGAGCACTACAAGCCCGATCCCGAGACCTATCTCGGCGCGGCCAAACTGCTCTGCCTGCAGCCGAGCGAAGTGATGATGGTGGCCGCGCACAACCATGACCTGAAGGCGGCGCAGAAGCAGGGATTGAAAACCGCTTTCGTCGCGCGACCGACCGAATACGGCCCGCTGCAAAAATACGATTTCGAGGCCAAGGGCGACTGGGACATCATCGCCAAGGATTTTGGCGGCATCGCCGACAAGATGGGGTGCTAGTCCCAAAATCCTCATGGTGAGGGGGCGCGAATGCGCCGTCTCTAACCGTGAGCCCGGGTGGCTGTGAGACGCGCGCTAAAGAGCGCGCTTCTCACAGGATGAGGGGATAGAGTCGTCTAGCGCGTCGAAGTCACGCCGCGGCGCTGACGATGACGCCGAACCAGCCGAGCCCCTTGTAGGTCTCGTAGCCGGGCGTCGCATGATAGGCGACGAGGCCGCCGGCATGGTCCTGGTAGAAACCGCTGCGCGCGCCCTTCATCGAGATCTGCGCGCGCTCGGTGAGCAGGCCCTTTCCGTCGGAAGCCGCGATCACGCGGAAATTGGAATCGACCAGCAGCACGCGCGCCTTGTCATGGTCGCCGACGCGCACGCCCTGCACGATGGCGCGGGCCTGCGGCTCCCAGTCAAAATGGATCGCGAGCACGCCGATCGGCCGGCCGTTGGCCTTGCCCTCGGCGCGCACGCTGGCGCAATAGGTCGCGACCTGGGCGCCTCCGAGCAGCGGCTGGCATTCGATGTCGCTGGCGACATAGTCGTCGCCCGAGCGCAAGGCGCGCGCCTCGCGAAACCATTTGGTCGCGCTGACATCCTGCCCGACCACGCGAAAACGATCCGCGCGGCCATTGGCGATCACCTTGCCGTCGAGATCGCAGAGCCAGAGATCGAGATAGACGGTATAGGCGCCGAGGATCACGGCAAGCCGTTCCGAGGCGTAGCTCGCCGTTGCCGGGCTCGGCGCGGCCGCGCAATCGACCATGGCGGAGTCGGTCGCCCACCAGCGCACGTCGCAGGTGCGCTCATAGAGATTGCGGTCGATCAATTCGATGGCGTTGAGCGAGAGATCCACCATGCGCTCGCCGCGCGACTTCTCGCTCATGCGCTCGATCGAACTCATGAGGTTGCCGGTGCGGCTGGTCAGCTGGCCTTCCAGCTCGCGCGCGATCGTCTCGACCTGCTGGCCGACGGCGCGCACCTCCTGCGCCACTACGGCGAAACCTGCTCCCTGCACGCCGGCGCGCGAGCTTTCGATCAGCGCGTTCAGCGCCAGCATCTTCATCTGGTTGGTGATCTGCTGGATCGACCTGGTCTTCTCGCACGCGATCTGGTTGACCTCCGCGGTGAGGCGGCCGATCAGCGCGGAGATGTCCGATTCGTCTTCGGCAGACTGGGCTGCCGTATTTGCGGTCGGTCTTGCTCGATGAAGATCAAGCGCGACGGACATTCCGTAATTCCCCTTACCCCCAGAGCCCACGTAGCGTTGTTGCAGGGCCCCCAATTGCGTTGCAGCATATTTGTGGAATAGAGCTAACGTCTGGTTTAATTTCCGGGGCGGAACGCGTAATTACGGGGTTGAGGCTGCATCTTGTTTCGGCAATCAGCTGCTTTTTTCAGCGACCTTGCTGTGTTCCCGTCTTGCGCGTGGTTCCCCTGATCGGCAGACACCTTCATCCATGTCGCTTGCCGCCTCCGCACTCCCGATCGAATCGCCGCCCGCCTTTCTGGGCGTGCGGCAGTCGCTGACCGGCAAGCTCTGGCGCGACCGGCTCGATGCGCGCGCAGCGGCGCGGGCGCTCGCGATCGCCCAGCGCCATCAATTGCCGGAGATGCTGGCGCGCGTGCTCGCGGGCCGCGATGTCGAGATCGACGCCGTGCCGGACTTCCTCGATCCGACAATCCGCAAATTGATGCCGGATCCCTACACCGTGACCGACATGGAGGTGGCGGCGAAGCGCATCGCCGATGCCGCCACGCGCGGCGAGAAGGTTGCGATCTTCGGTGACTATGACGTCGACGGCGCGACCTCGGCGGCGCTGCTCGCCTGGCATCTGCGGCACTGCGGCCTCGATCCGCTGATCCACATTCCCGATCGCCTGTTCGAGGGCTATGGCCCCAACACCGAAGCCGTCCGCGCGCTGGCGGCGAAGGGCGCTACGCTGCTCGTCACCGTCGATTGCGGCACCACCAGCCTCGAGCCGCTCGCCGAAGCGAAGCGGCTCGGCATGTCGGTCGTCGTCATCGATCATCATCAGGCCGGCGACGAACTGCCGATCGTCGACGCGCTGGTGAATCCGAACCGTGCCGATGATCTCTCCGGCCTCGGCTATCTAGCGGCGGTTGGTCTCACGCTGGTGACGCTGGTCGCGGTCAATCGCGAATTGCGCGGCCGCGGCTTCTGGAGCGCGGAAATGCCGGAGCCCGATCTGCTCGGCATGCTGCACGGGGTGGCGCTCGGCACGGTCGCCGACGTCGCGCCGCTGATAATGCTGAACCGCGCCTTCGTCGCGAAGGGCCTGATCGCGATGCGCCGGCGCGATCATGTCGGCCTCACCGCGCTGATGGATGTGTCGCGGCTGAACGGCCCGCCGGAAGCCTGGCATCTCGGATTCATGCTGGGGCCGCGCATCAATGCCGGCGGCCGCATCGGCCGCGCCGATCTCGGCGTGCGGCTGCTGCTCGAAGGCGATGTCTCCGAGGCCGCGCGGATCGCAGCCGAGCTCGACCGACTCAACAATGAGCGCCGCGTCATCGAGCAGGCCGCCGAGGCGCAGGCCGAAGCCGAGGCGCTGGCCTCGCTCGGGCTGGAGGACAAGGGCAGCGTGATCGTCACGGCGTCCGAAGGCTGGCATCCCGGCGTGGTCGGTTTGGTCGCGGCGCGGCTGAAGGAGAAATTCGCACGGCCGGCCTTTGCGATCGCGCTCGAGCCCGGCGGTATCGGCACCGGCTCGGGCCGTTCGATCAGCGGCGTCGATCTCGGCAAGGCGGTGCGGCAGGCGGTTGCCGACGGCATCCTGATGAAAGGCGGAGGCCACGCCATGGCCGCTGGCGTGACCCTGCGCAAGGAGAAGCTCGCGGAATTACGCGCCTACCTGGAGAGCGCGCTCGCCCACGACGTCGCGCAATCGCGCCATGTCAACGAGCTCTTCATCGACGGCGCCATCACCGCGCGCGGCGCGACGCCGGAGCTAGTGGCAACCCTCAATCGCGCCGGGCCGTTCGGGGCCGGCAATCCGGAACCTGTCATCGCGCTGCCGTCGCATGAGCTGGTGTTCGCCGACGAAGTAGGGCAGTCGCATCTGCGTCTGCGCTTCAAATCCGGTGATGGCGCCATCGTCAACGGCATCGCTTTCCGTTCGATCGGCCAGAAGCTCGGCAATGCCCTGGTTGCCCATCGCGGGCAGGTCCTGCATGTTGCGGGATCGCTCGCGGTCGACCGCTACCAGGGCGCCGAGCGCGTGCAGCTGCGCGTGCTCGATATCGCGGTGCCCGATCAGGGGCCGGCGTTGATCAGATAACAACACAAAACGAGTTGGGAGTGGAAATGACAGGGCAGGTTGAAGGCAAGGTGGCACTTGTCACCGGCGGGGCGTCCGGGATTGGCGAGGCCGTCGCCGAACTGCTGGCACAAGAGGGTGCGACCGTCGTGGCGACCGATATCGACGAGCTCCGGGGACCGGAGGTCGTCGCGCGCATCACCAAGGCTGGCGGCAAGGCGGTTTTCCTGGAGCAGGATGTGACCAGCGAAGACCGCTGGGCGGACGCTGTCGCCGAAATCGAACGGCGCTTCGGCCGGCTCGACATCATGGTATCCAACGCCGGCATCGGCATTGCCGTGCCGTCCATTGTCGACATGACGCTCTCGGACTGGCGCAAGCAGACCGCGATCAATCTCGACGGCGTGTTCCTGTCGGTGAAGTATTGCCTGCCGCTGATGCGCAAGCAGGGCGGCGGCTCCATCATCATGATGTCGTCGCTTGCCGGCCTTCGGGGTGCTGCGGGATTGGCGGGTTACTCCGCCACCAAGGGCGGCGTTCGCCTGTTTGCCAAGGCGGTTGCGATGGAATGTGCGGCCGCGGGCGACGGCATCCGCGTCAACTCGGTGCATCCCGGCATCATCGATACCCCGATCTGGGGCAAGATCCCGGCGGGAGCCGCGGGCAATCAGGCCAACGCGCCGATCGATCCCGACGAGCGAGCGAAGCTCGCAACCCCGCTCGGTCGCGCCGGACAGGCCGCGGAGATCGCGAGCGGTGTGCTGTATCTCGCTTCCGACGCGTCGCGCTACGTGACCGGGACGGAGCTCGTGATCGATGGCGGCATGAACGCGGGCGGCGTGCCGCGGCGGGCGTGAGCGTTCTTGCCGTCGTTGCGAGCGAAGTGACGGCCTAACCACCCTGTCGCAATCGCGCCAGCACTTTCAGGCCGCCATAACCGTCGGCGGGCTGTAGCCCCGCCTTGACCTGAAAATCCTTGATCGCCTTCATGGTGTCGTTGCCGACCCGGCCGTCGGTGCCGCCGGTGTCAAAGCCCGCTCTTGTGAGGCGCGTCTGCATCTCCTGCACTTCGGCGAGCGTGAGTGCGCGCTCCGAGCCGGGGAAGGGCTGAATGAACGGCGGGCCGCCGAGAATGCGGTCGCCGAGATGAACGATTGCCAGCGCATAGTTCATCGAGGGATTGTAGCTTTTCACCGAATGGAAGTTCGGCCCCAACAGGAACGACGGTCCACCCGGCACCGGCGTCCACAATTGCGCCGACGCGTTCGGCTGCGCAAACGGTTGCCCATCGGCGCGGGTGACGCCGGCGCTGGCCCAGGCCGCATAGGTGCGGCTGCCGCTGCCACCGCCGCCCGCGCGCACCTCGTAGCCCCAACGCTCGCCGCGGTGATATTTGCCGCGGTCGACCAGGTATTTCGCGGTCGACCCGAGCGCATCGTCGGGCTTGCCGAACGGCGAAATCTTTCCGTCGCCGTCGTAATCGATGCCGACATTGAGCCAGACCTCGGGCATCCATTGGGTGTGACCCATCGCGCCGGCCCAGGAGCCGCGCATCTCGTCCGGCGTGCTCCAGCCCTTGTCGACAATGCGCAGCGCATTGATGAGCTCGGCCTCCCAATAGGCCTTGCGGCGCGGCTCGTTCCAGGCGAGCGCGGCGAGCGAGGGAAACACCGGGCGCATGTGGTTCTGCTGCACCAGCGGATCGCCGAAGGCGGACTCGACGCCCCACAGCGCGAGCAGGGTGCCACGCTCGACGCCAAAATCCTTTTCGATGCGCGCAAACAGCGCCTCGTTGTGCTTCAGCGCGATCTTGCCGTTGATGATGCGCCAGTCGGAGACGCGGCGATTGATGTATTGCCAGGTCTCTTCGGTGAACTCGGGCTGGTTGCGGATCTCCTTGAACACGGTCATGTCGGGCTCGACGCGGCCCATGGCGCGGTTCCAGGTGACCTCCGAGATGCCCTTGGCGAGCGCGCGTGAGCGCAAACTGTCGCGCCATTGGTCGAAGCCCGCAGGTGTCGCGGCGCGCGCGGCGAGCGGTTGCGCGAGCCACGCGGTCGCGCCAAGGACGGTTGCGCCAAGGCCGGCGCGCAGCACCGCGCGGCGGCTGGGAACTTCCAGGGAATCAGATGGTCTCATGGCGGCAATCTAGCGTCGCTGACGCGACAGGGCCAAAACACACTTGAACCGCACTTGCGGCCTGATGCCGCTTCATTGCTGCAAATCTGCGGCAATTTTGGCAAGCCAGCGCCTGACCGTGGCCTGCGCCTGGGGGGGCAACCCGGCCCCGAGCCGCCGTTCCAGCGCCATCGCGTGCCTTCGGCATCTTTCCAGCAGCTTCTCTCCTCGCCGGGTCAATGTCCATTGCAGGGCGCGGCCGTGCACGGGATGCGGGGTCATGCGGATGGCGCCGTCGCGCTCCAGGTTCCGGATGATCACGCCGACGGTCTGCGGGGTGAGCAGCGCGACACGGGCAAGGTCGGCGCCCGATAGCCCCGGATAGGCCTTGAGCATGGTCAGCACGACGAATTGCGGCGGCGTCGCTCCGAGCTCGGCCAGCGCCCGCTCCAGCGTCAGCCGCGAGGCGGCGGCGGCCTGTCGCAACAGATAGCCGAAATAGCCCTGCTCGCCGCGTTTGCCTTCGCCCGGCGGGGGCGGGCGGATGGCATCGCGCGGCGATCCTGTCGCGGAAGCGGGTTTTTGCCGTTTCGTGTTTTTCGCGGCCTTGACGGATCGCCGCGATGTGATCGGTTTCGAAATCTTGCGCGTCATATAAGGGCTCTGATAATAAATCAGGGTTCTTATAACGAAGGGAATATCGACATGTCGCATGCCCGCCAGGAAAACGGTCAGCTCAGGCGGATCGCACCCGATATCTACAATGCCGTGCTGGCGCTGAGCCAACTCGCCGGCAAGGCCGGTCTCGACAAACGGCTGCTCGAGCTTGTCAAGATACGCGCTTCCCAGATCAATGGCTGCGCCTTTTGCGTTCAATACCACATCCTCGAGGCGGAAAGGCTCGGCGTTTCCGTCGACAAGCTCAATCTCGTCGTGGTCTGGCGCGAGGTGCCGCAATTCTCCAGCCGCGAGCGCGCGGCGCTGGCCTGGACGGAGGCGCTGACCGAGCTTGGCGGCGGCGTCAGCGACGAGGTCTACGTGGAGGCGAGCGCCGAGTTTTCCGAGACGGAACTGGCCTATCTCACCTCGGCGGTCGCCGTCATCAATGTCTGGAATCGCTATGGCGTCGCCTATCGCTGGACCCCGCCAACGCGGCAGAAGGCCGTTAACGCTGCGGCCTCCTGAGCGAGGCGGCCACTGAACCTCGCGGTGTCCCAAAGCGACCGAGAAGGGAAGGCGGCCGATGACGGCCCCGCACAACAGGGTCCGCAAACGATGTCATTGCGCCGGTCGGTCATCACCCTCGCTTTCCTGTGCGTGGTGTCTGGCCTCTTTCCAGCAAGCGCAACTGCAGAAGGCAAGGGTGCCGCCGCGCGCGTCGCCGAAGTGCGGCGCAGCTTTACCCTTGACGGCAGGATCATTCCGCCCGGGATATTTCGGGATTTTGGCGACGGCAACCTCGCCGATGGCGACGGCATCTGGGTGACGGTCGATCTTGCGGCCGCCGTCGGCAGCAATCTCTATTACGATCCGGTTCGCGAGTTCGGCGAATGGAAGATTGAGAAGAAGCAGAGGTCGAAAACCGACACGTCGGAGGAGACGGCCTATGCGTTCAAGGGATCGACCGCCAACGGCTTGATCGTGGTGGTGGCAAGCTACAATGGCGGCGGCTCCGGCACTTTCCACACGCTGCACATTCTCGATATCGTGCCGGCGACCGGCTTCGACAGCGACGGCAAGCGCTACCCGCGCATCAATCTCACCAACATTCGCAGCGTCATCCTTGGCGACCGCTGGGAAGGCGAGGTGAAGATATCCGGCAATACCGTGCGCGTGACCACGACGCGCAACGGGCCAACCAACGACAGCGCACGGGCGCCGTTGGTCGTGACTGCCGAACGTCCCTGATGGTTAGCGAGCGAGACCCGCGCGAAATCCCCGCGGCTAGAGCATGATCCGGAAAGTGTGTAGCGGTTTTCCCTCGCGACAAACGCGTAGCGTTTGCGCGGAGATCATGCTCAATCAAAAGGCTAAAGCGCGATGACGATTCAACCTAATCTCGTCGCGCTTTAGTTCTCGGCACCTTCCTGCATGTCGGCGGGATGGACCGCGTCCTCCGGCGAGGCATGCGCGACTGCGGGCGCAGCAGCCATTTCGGGACCGATCTCGCGGCCACGGCCATGGATCAGCCGCTCGTAGGCCGAGATCAGGGTGACGTAGGGATTGACCCAGATCCAGCCGTCGCGAGTGAACACCTGCACGTCGAAATGCAGATGGCGCGTGGTGCCGTTGGGATGGTCGAGAAAGTTCGAAACCACGCCGATCTTTTCGCCTTCGGCAACCGCACGGCCGCTCAAGAGGCCGTCAGTATCCATCACCGACGGGTTCATGTGCATGTAGCGAAAGCGGATGTGCTCGTTGCGCGTGTTGATCTGCAGCGTCGCCGCCTGCTGCTTGGGCGAGCGGATCACGATGCCGTCGCGCACGGCGAAGATCGGCTGCTTCCTGGGATCGCAGCCGCCCTCGACGCGCGCGAGGCAGCCGCCGGGGCGCACATCCTCGCCCTGGTGGCCATAGCCGTTGGCGCATTGGCCGACGGAAAAGCTGCGCGCCTCGCAGAAATTATCGCGCCAGGGATAGCCGGCATTGGGCGCGTCCATCTTGTCGCCGGATCGGCGCTTTTGCGAATGAATGAAAGCCGGCGCTTCCAGCGGAAAGCGGATTTGCGAATAGGCGCTGAAATCGGCGCGGCCACTCTGGCGGTGATAGCCGGTACCCGCGATGATGTCGCCGGGCGGACGATAGGTGAAATCGGCGGAGCGCCCGGCCGGCCGTTCCGCGGTTTGCGACGGGATGTCGGAGCGCGGCCGCGCCGGCAGGCCGCCGGCGATCCGCAGCGCCTTCAGGAAGCGTTCAGCCACCGGATAGGCCTCGCGGCAGGCGAGCCGTTTCGCCCGCGGCGCCGAGTCGAGGCACTGGATCGATACCACATACGGCACGCCGAAGCGGGTAAAGGCATAACGCACATAGCCTTCGCGGATGAAACGCCGCATATCCGGATATTGCGCCGACAGCGCCTTCACCGGTTCGCCCTTGCCGCCCTGGGGGTCGGCGACGTCGTAGGTCAGGAGCGATCCGGTGATCTGCACCTCGACCGGCTTGGCAAAGGTTCGCGACGGCAGGCCAAAGCCTGCCCCCGGCTCGAGCGAGAACACCGCGTCATAGCCGGCGGGGCCGGCATCGAAGAGGTCGACGGGACGGAAATCCGCCTGGTAGCGCGGCAGCACGCGTTCCGGCGTCGCCGTGTTCAGCCGCGCGTCGAGAAAGGAGGCGGTGTCGAACGGCAGCAGCACCGGCACCGGGCTGCGTCCAATGCCATTGAAGATCTGCGAAGTCACGCCGTTGAGCTGCACCAGCGCGGGCATCGATCGTGGATCGAAGGCGCCGACGCGGCGCTGGCCGGCAAAGGTGAAGTTTGAAGCGGCAACCGGTGCCGCATCAAGCTCCGAACGAAGCTGATCCAGCACCGCGCGCCATTCGACGCGCACCGCCGAGACCGAAGGGGTCTGGAACTCTTCCGCCGAAAGCGAGGCCGCGCACGCCGGGACGAACGAAAGCGCCGCCAGCACGCGTGCAACGATTCCCAATACTCTCCCAGTCACTACTCTCCCAGTCACTGCGTCGTCCCCTCGGCGCAAACTTCCCCCGGGAGGATAGTTTAATCTTTTGCGCGCTCGACGTAAGACCCATCTTCGGTCATCACCACGATCCGGGTGCCAACCGCAACATGCGGCGGTACGGCAGTGCGGACGCCGTTGGAGAGCACTGCGGGCTTGTAGGAGGAGGAGGCGGTCTGGCCCTTGGTCACCGGCTCGGTTTCCACGACTTCCAGCGTGGCGCGCTGCGGCAGCGCCACGGCAATCGGGTTCATGTCGTGCAGCGACAGCTTCACGACCATGTTTTCCTGCAGATAAGCCGCAGCCTCGCCGACGATGTCCTTGGACACCTGGACCTGGTCGTAGGTCTCGGGGTTCATGAAGTGGAAGCCGTCGCCATCTTCATAGAGATAGTTGAAATTGCGCTCTTCCACCGTGGCCTTCTCGACCTGGTCGGTGGTCTTGTAGCGCTCGGCGATCTTTACCCCGTCGCTGATTCGACGCATTTCGATCTGGCTGACGGGTGTTCCCTTGCCGGGATGGATGTTCTCGGCACTGACAACGACGTAAAGCTTGCCGTCTTGCTCGATAATGTTGCCCTTGCGAATAGAACTGGCGATGACTCTCAAAGCGGTTTTTCCTGATGGTTTGGGCCTGCACCCCGAGGTGCGGGGGGGTCCGGGGGCGCCAGAGGCGGTTTCCGGGCGCAACATACTGATTTTGGCTCCCCGCGCCAGCCTTTTGCGCTCCTTTAGGGCGGTCTGCTAATGTCTGGCGACGAGGCCCTTTCGCCGTGGTGGTCGGCCGGGCGGCACGCCGATATCAGGCCATTTCTCAACGCGAGGGGAGCGATCACCCGCGCGGTGCGGGCCTGGTTCGAGAAAGAAGGGTTTGTCGAGGTCGAAACCGGGATTTTGCAGGTTTCGCCTGGCAATGAGACCCATCTGCATGCGCCGCGAACCGAGCTTTTCCGCGCCGACGGTAGCCGGACGACACGCTATTTGCGGACCTCGCCGGAATTCGCCTGCAAGAAGCTCCTGGCCGCCGGCGAGAGCAAGATCTTCGAATTCGCCAAAGTGTTTCGTGATCGCGAGCGCGGCGACCTGCATCTGCCCGAGTTCACCATGCTGGAATGGTATCGGGCGGACAGTGCCTACGACGCCATCATGGCCGACACCGTCGTGGTGACGGCCCATGCGGCGCAGGCCACCGGCATCCGGCAGTTTTCCTTCCGCGGCAACGTCTGTGATCCCTTCGCCGAGCCGGAATTGATCACCGTGGCGGCGGCCTTCCAGCGTCATGCCGGCGTCGACCTGCTCGCCACAATTGAAGGCGGCGAAGGCGACCGCGCGGCGCTGGCGCTCGCGGCCCAGGGCAAGGTTCGAATAGCGGGTGACGACACCTGGTCCGATATTTTCAGCAAGCTCCTGATCGAGCATGTCGAACCCCATCTGGGGCAGGGGCGTTTGACCGTTTTGTTCGAGTATCCGGCCCCGGAAGCCGCCTTGGCGCGGGCAAAGGCGTCCGATCCGCGCGTCGCCGAGCGCTTTGAGGTCTATGCTTGCGGCGTGGAGCTTGCTAACGGCTTTGGCGAGCTGACGGACGCCGGTGAGCAGCGCCGCCGCTTTGCGGCCGCGATGGAAGAGAAGGCGCGGCGCTATGGCGAGCGCTATCCGCTGGACGAGGAGTTTCTGGCCGCGGTCGGGCGGATGCCGGAGGCCAGCGGCGTCGCACTCGGTTTCGACCGGCTGGTGATGCTGGCGAGCGGTGCGCTCAGGATCGATCAGGTGGTATGGACGCCGCCGGCAGGAGAGAGATGAACAGAACCAATCTGGCGCGGACGCTGCGCGAGCCCAGTGAGCTCGTGGCTCATGGCCTTGCGCGCGCTGTTGATCTCGCTGATCTCGAGAAGGTCGCCGCGCGCTATGCGATCGCGGTGACGCCCGCCATCGCCAAGCTGATCGACCGCGATGATCCCGACGATCCCATCGCGCGTCAATTCATCCCGGACACCCAAGAACTGGTGGCGCAGCCGTCCGAGCGCGCCGACCCGATCGGCGACGACGCGCATTCGCCGGTCGCCGGCATCGTGCACCGCTATCCCGATCGCGTGCTGTTCAAGCTGGTTCACGTCTGCGCGGTCTATTGCCGCTTCTGCTTCCGCCGCGAGATGGTCGGACCCGGCAAGGACAGCGCGCTGTCGGAGCCGGCCTATGCGGCGGCGCTCGACTACATCCGCACGCATAAGGAAATCTGGGAAGTGATTCTCACCGGCGGCGATCCCCTCATGCTCTCGCCGCGTCGGCTGGCCGAGATCATGGCCGATCTCGCAGGCATCGATCACGTCAAGATCATCCGCCTTCACACCCGCGTGCCGGTGGCCGACCCCGCGCGCATCAGCCCCGAGATGGTCGCGGCGCTGAAAGTGCGGGGTGCCACGACCTGGGTGGCGCTGCATGCCAATCACGCCCGTGAATTGACAGACGAGGCTCGCGCTGCGGTCGCGCGGCTGATCGACGCTGGTATTCCGGTTGTGAGCCAGTCGGTGCTGCTCAAGGGCGTCAACGACAATTTTGCCGCACTGGAAGCCCTGATGCGGGCCTTGGTCGAATGCCGGATAAAGCCTTATTATCTGCATCACGGCGATCTGGCGCCGGGCACGGCGCATCTGCGCACCACGCTCGCGCACGGCCAGGAATTGGTGCGGGCCTTGCGGGGCAGGGTGTCCGGATTGTGTCAGCCGGATTACGTGCTCGATATCCCCGGCGGCGCCGGGAAGTCGCCGGTTGGCCCAAACTACCTTTCGCCACAAGATTCTCTTGCAGGCCTTGGTGAAGTTGGCGAAGAAACGCGCTATCGTGTGACCGATTATTGCGGCGACGTGCATCTTTACCCGCCGGCATGAAGCGCGGCGGGTTTTCGGCGGGAGGAGCAACAATGAAGAAAGCGATGATCTCGATGGCGCTCCTGGTGTTGATCGGAACGCCCGTGGCCGTGGCGCAGAGCAACAACCCGCAAGGGCCCGGAATGACAAAGAGCGGCACCATTCCGGAGGCGCCGATCGGCCACCGTCAGCCGCGCGCGGGCGATGTTCCGAACGAGAAAAATCTCTCCGACCCGAACAATCCCGCGAACAAGGAAGACGCGGCCCTCGACAAGAAGATCAAGAGCATCTGCCGCGGCTGCTGAGGCCAACGCTCGGTGGGCAGCTACCGGCCGCCTATCGAAATGAGTTTTTCTTGGCAGCCTGAATCCCTATCTTGAGCGGATGACAAAGCTTCTTGAAAAGGGCTTGAGGCCGTTCGGCGGCTACTGCCTGATAGTCAGGACGAAATCGCGCTCAGCCATGCTGAGCGTGGTGCCTCAGATTTTGGCCGCGACCGCCCGAAGACGGCCGCGGGTCGCAATAGTCAAGCGTGCGCCTCCACCACCACGGGTGTCTTCACCAGAGTGAGCTCGGGCACCAGCTCCTTGCCCCTGGTTTCCGGGCTGTAGAGCAGGGTGATCACGAACACGATCGCAGCTCCCGTCGTTGCGATCAGCATCGGAATGGTGAAGCCGAGCGGCTGGCTCGCGGCGAAGAAAGTGAGTACTGGCCCGGTGAAGCCGGCCCAGATCGCTCCCTGGTGGTAGCAGAAGCCCGATGCGGTCGCCCGCACCTCGGTCGGGAAGCGCTCGCTCAAGTAAGCCGGATTCTGCCCGTAGATCGCGCCGAGGAACGCGCCCTGCAGGATGAAGGCGCCGGCCACCAGCGCATAGGAATCGGAGAACAGGTAGAACGGCGTGACCAGCGCGCCGATCGCCGCCGGGATGATCATCGCCCATCTGCGGCCGAAGATGTCGGCCACAAAGCCCCAGAAGCCGCTCGCGAGGAAGGCCACCAGATTCGCCAACGCGATCGGCATGGCCACCAGCGCTGGGCTTAGATGCAGGTCCTTCTGCAGGTGGGTGGCGAACATTCCGTACACTGAATAGTAGATCACGAAGCCGCTCGCCATCCACAGGCACGCCATGATCGTGTTGCCGAGCATGCGCCGGCGGAAGATGTCGAACAGGGGCGCGCGGAACTCCTGTTTCTGTTCGCGCTGAATACGCCGGTTCTCCACCCAGACCTTCGGTTCCTTGACGTAGATGCGGATCCACACGACTGCCAAAGCCGGCAGAACGCCGAGGATCAAGAGGCCGCGCCAGCCGATGCTGTCGTAGAGCAGCCCGTAGGCGAGACTCGACAACAGGAAGCCGATGCTCCAGGAGCCCTGCAGCACGCCGCTCATGAGGCCGCGCGAGCGGGCCGGCCAGGATTCCATGGCAAGCGCGGCGCCGGCGGGCCACTCCGCCCCCATGCCGATGCCGAGCAGCGCACGGAACAGGAAGAGGAACGCGAAACTCGGCGCGATGCCGGCGAGAAGATTGCAGACCGAGTACCACAGGATCGAGATCATCAACGGCGTCTTGCGTCCGACGCGATCGGCAAGCCAACCGGAGCCGACGGCACCGACCAGCCGCAGCCAGAGCGTGATGGTGAAGACGGCCGTCACTTCGATCAGCGGCACATGGAACGATTCCGCGATCGGCACCATGATCAGCAGGAAGATGGTGAAGTCGAACGCATCGAGGGTCCATCCGAGCCAGGCCGCGATCCACGCGACCCATTGGTCCTTGGTAGGCTCTTTCCACCACGGCACTTGACCGGGCATTTCAGCCGTCATCGTCATATGCGTTGCTCCGTTGGGTGTGTTAGGTCGAATTCATTCTCCACGTGTTGTTGTTGTTGGCGGACGGCCGTCTTGGTCGCCCGGAACATCCGGGCAAGCAAAGCCAGGGACCGCGATTGCAAATTTCAAAAAAAAAGCGATGACCGTCCGCCTTGATGGCGGCGAGACTCGCGTCAGGTGCAAGGTGCCGCATGAAATGCGGCTTCCGGACGCTGCACGTTGTCGGGCATTCGCCGCGCCAGTATGTCACGCGCCTTCGGCATGACAAGAGTAGTGTGGCGGGCATTGCCCCAACTTTGAAAGGAAAGCGACACGATTTGGTCGTGCGCCATCCTTCCAGGGTTCGTGATGCGTTGCAGCACTGTTCACGCCGAGACTTCGCGGAATGCCTCGTGTTTCGCCTGCCGCCTTGCGGCGACAGCGTCCGCCAGAAGTTCGAGCGCTGGCACCGTCGTCTCCCAGTCGATGCAGCCATCGGTGATGCTCTGGCCGTAGGTCAGCGCCACGCCGGGCACCACGTCCTGCCGTCCGGCGACCAGATGGCTCTCGATCATGACGCCGATGATGCGCTTTTCGCCGCCGGATACCTGGCCGGCGATGTCGGCGATGACCTTGGGCTGGTTCTCCGGCTTCTTGCCGCTATTGGCATGGCTCGCATCGATCATCAGGCGCGCGTCGACGCCGGCGCGATGAAGCTCGGCGGCCGCCGCCTCGACGCTTGCTGCGTCATAATTCGGCGCGCGGCCACCGCGCAGGATGATGTGGCAATCGTCATTGCCCGAGGTCGCCGCGATCGCCGAACGTCCGCCCTTGGTAACGGCCATGAAGTGGTGCGGATGCGAAGCCGATTTCACGGCTTCCGCGGCAATGCGCACGTCGCCGTCGGTGCCGTTCTTGAAGCCGACCGGGCACGACAGGCCCGACGCCAGCTCGCGATGGATCTGGCTCTCCGTCGTGCGCGCGCCGATCGCGGCCCAGGCCACAAGATCGGCGAGATATTGCGGCGTGGTCATATCCAGGAACTCGGCGCCGGCGGGCAGTCCGAGATTGTTGACGGCGGAGAGCACGTTGCGCGCGAGCCGCAGGCCCTTGTTGATGTCGAAGCTGCCGTCGAGATCGGGATCGTTGATCAGGCCTTTCCAGCCGACGATGGTGCGCGGCTTCTCGAAATAGACCCGCATCACGATCTCGAGCCGGTCGGCGAGACGCTCACGCAACGAGACGAGACGCGTGGCATATTCGACCGCGGCAGCGGGATCATGGATCGAGCAGGGGCCGACGATGACGAGCAGGCGATCGTCGGTCCCGTTCAGGATGGCGTGGATGGCGTTGCGGGCGCCCATCACCACGCGTGTCGCGGTCAGCGTGCGCGGGATTTCGCCCATCACCTCTTCGGGCGTACTCAGTTCCTTCAGTTCGATGATGCGAAGGTCGTCGGTGGTGCTCAGCATGGCAGGCTCCTGGTTTGATCAACCTGCCGGCCAAACAAAAAGCCGCCAGGTCTGGCGGCTTGATCGGACTTTGTGCTGCAATTTTCCCTAGATTGCGCGCGATCCTCCTACCGCCAGCGAGCTGTCGTAGCTAAAATACCAAAAATAGCTGGTGGCGCGGTTGATCATGGGCGCTCTCATAGCCGATGCCTCCGGCCTTGTCACCCCGGAATCTTTGGCTAACCGGTCGGGGCGTTGCGCGCGGCCAGCGCCATGCCGATCAGGGTCGCGCCGCCGAACAACAGATTGATGCCGACCAGAAGGCCGATCGCCCATTCCGCGGAACCCGGCAGGCCGGCGATGATGAAGAACGCAATCAGGATATCCATCAATCCCGCGATCAGCAGCCACGACCAGCGCCCGGACAGTTCGCGGCGGTGATCCAGCGCATACATGATGGTGGCGATGCCTTCGGCGAGGAAATAGGCGCCGACCACGATGGTGAGCGTCAGCACGCCCTGCATCGGCCGCGCCAGCAGGATGATGCCGGCCAGCACCGCCAGCGCCGCCGAGATCAGCGACCACCAGTAGCCGGGCATGGCGCGCGCCCAATAGGTCATCACCAGTCCTGCGACGCCGGTGACCAGGAACATCCAGCCCAGGAAGATCGTGACCGCAAGGCTTGCGAGCGGCGGCACGATCATGGCGGCAAGTCCGAGAACGGCGAGCAGGATGCCTTCGAACAGGAAGGCCTTCCAATGCTCGCGCACCGCGGCGCTCATTCTTGACTGAAGCTTGTTGAGATCGTCAGGAAGGGTCATGGGGAGATCTCCCTACTACTGCGCCACGCGGCATGATTTCATAATCGCCCGATCCTGGATCGTGATCCGGAAAAGGCCTGCCCCGCACTTGGATAGCGGGGCGGACATCCGGAAAGCACGCCTTCGGCTTGACCTGAGAGATCATGCCCAATCAAGACTCTTTTCACCCGGTGCCGACGAGAAGCCCTCGGTCGCCGTCCGCATCCGGTTGCGGCCGGCAATATAGATCGCGGTTGTGACAACCAGGAGCGCGCAGCCGAGCCCGATCGAGGCAAGCCCGATCGGGATCAGCACAAAGGCGAGATTACGGTCGGGATTGAGCAACCAATGGTGCACCGAAGTCAGGACGAACACCAGCCCGATGAATCCCGCACCGCCGCCGCCGACCAGCACAGCCCACATCTTGCGAAGCTGGCTCAACCGCTCGCGGTCGACATCGGTGCGCGGCGCATGATGGCGGGCGACGCGCCGCACCAGCCGCATCGCAAATCCGATCGAGGAGAAGCCGATCAGGATGCTGGCAAATCCGAGCCAGAGCCGCGTCGAGGGATCGAGGCCCGGGTCTTTCTGCAGCACCAGCAGCGGAAAATCGAAGCCCGAATGCAGCGCAACCGGTCCCGCCAGCATCAGGACGTAGCTGGAGATCTTTGCCCAATCGCGGTGAAAGCGATGGGCGCCGAGCGCGGTGCCGCTGCGCGCGATCGCCAGATATGCGCCTGCGATGACGCCGAGCGAGCCATGGAAGGGGACGGTCAGCACGCTGCGCAGTGCCGCGAGCGAGCGCCACATCTCCGCGTGCTGCACGAGATAAGCGAGGTTTTCGTAGGCCGCAAAGCCGAGGCCCGCGGCCGCGCCATAAACCACGGTGTCCATCGGGTCGGCGAAGGGGCGCCTTCGCAGCGACACCGCGGCGATGGCCAGCAGCTTCACCGCTTCTTCCGGCAGCGCCACCCCGAACACCGAATGCAGCGCCTGCGCCGCCCAGGGATTTTCAGGTGTGTAGCCGATTTGCGCAAACGGCGCGCGAATGACGCCGAGCAGGAGGATGCTGGCCGCACCCAGCGCAAACGCGGTCCAGATTTTCAGCGGCGGGCCGGGACGTTCGCCTGCCGCCACCACGAGCCAAAGGATCAGCAGCGCAGGGGCAACCGCGGCCGTGCCGATCACGGTGGGGAGGGATTCAAGCAGGTTCATCTGGATGGCAGATAACCCATTTTCCGGATCACGCTACGTCTGGTACCCAACGACCTTTCGTCGCACGCGGCGGGCGCCACGAAAGGGAATAAATAATGAGTCTCAACCGCCCTCAACACCCTCGGCAGATGTTGTTCATCGTCGCGTGAAGCATCGCGTCCTCCGTATTGTCCGACGTCTCTGCCGAGCCGGGCGTGCCGTCGGGCCGTGTCAGGGGAATTGGATGCGACGGCTTCGGCAACGGGATCGGATAGGTGGCGATCGGCGGATTGATCTTGTCATAACAAGTAAGTCTCGCCGCGGGGTCCGTGAGCGTCTTGCAGTCCTGCGTTTCGGCGCGAACTGCCCCACTGAGCGCGCAAAGCGCTGCTAACGCGGCAAGGAATCTCATCTCAGGTCCTTCTTTTCGCAGGAGAAATGCGACGCGTTCCGGCCACCGGCGACGAATCTTGCGATTGGTCAGTCAAATCAACGGCTTTTGCGGAGTTTCTCAAGATTAAAATGCATGCATTCGTGGCGCCTGTCCATAAGCGGATTTGTGACAGCGAATGGACCAATTCCAACATTCGATCCCGCCGCAGGGGGCAGGTTTGCGCATGTTGGAATTGGAGAAAGCACTCGCAAGACTTTGATTCCAGTGGGGTGGGGCTTTGGATTTGACGTTCGCTCACGAACGCGCTGCGTCCCACCGTAGCGAACGTCAAATACAAAGCTCCACCGGGAACCAGAACACCGGTTTGCGCGTGATAGAATTCACCGTGGTCGAGCAGGGAGGCACCGGGTGACGCTTTTTCGCGGGGCGGAGACGCATACGAGGTCGGTTCTCAAGGCCGTGAGTTGGCGCACCCTGGGAACGCTCGACACCTTTGCCATCAGCTGGTTCATGACCGGAAGGGTTGAGATTGCCGGCTCGATTGCGGGCATGGAGATCGTCACCAAGATCGCCTGGTATTATCTGCACGAGCGAATCTGGGCGATCATCCCCTGGGGACGCCGTCACTACGATCGCATCGCGTAAATATCGGGTGGCAGCCGTCTCACTGCGGCTTGGCGTCAGTGCTGCCGGTCTTGGTCTTGGTTTTCGCCGTCTTGGTGGCGGCCGGTTTCGGCGCGTCGCTGCGCACGGTGCCCCAGGGATCTTGCGTCCCCTTGTCCGGGATGGCGCTGAGCGAGCGCTGGTAGGCGTCCGCCGCGGCCTTGTCGGCGGCCTTTTGCGAGGCAGTCTTTTCCTTGTCCGCCTCGCCGTA
>DATMNV010000027.1:0-69797 GCA_035568535.1 Bradyrhizobium sp. | reverse complement strand
GTCACCGCCATGATGACGGGCGTATCATTGGCAAGGATGGCGCTGATCAGGAGCGAACCGATGCCGGGAATGCGGAAGATCTGCTCGGTGATGATGGCGCCGCCGAACACGCTCGGCATCTGCAGCGCCACCAGCGTCACGACGGGGATCAGGGCGTTACGCACCACGTGCTTGACGATGACCTTGCTCTCGTCGAGGCCCTTGGAGCGGGCGGTAGTGACGTAATCGAGCCGGATGACATCGAGCACCGCGGAGCGGACATATCGCGTATAGGACGCGGCCTGGAACAGGCCGAGCACGGTGATCGGCATGATCGCCTGCTTGATATTTTCCCAGTACCAGTGCCAGCCGGTTGCCGCGATATCGACCCGATAGACAAAAGGCAGCCAGCCCAGATTGACGCTGAAGATCAGAATGAGCAGCAGCCCGGTGAAGAAGGTCGGCAGCGAGAAGCCGATAAAGGCAAAGGTGTTGGCGATCTGGTCGAAGATCGAATAGGGCCGCATCGCCGCAAAGGTGCCAACCGGCAGCGCGACCGCGAGCGCCAGAAGCTGGGCGGTGCCGACGATATAGAGCGTGGTCGGAATGCGCTGCAGGATCAGGCGGTCGACGTCGATGCGGCTCGCGAAGGAAAAGCCCCAGTCGCCATGCAGCATCGCGACCAGCCAGCGCAGATAGCGCACCAGGATCGGATCGTCGATCCCGAACTTGATCCGGAGCGCCTCGCGCACCTCGGGCGGAATGTTGGGATTGGTCGCGAGCTCCCCGAAGGGATCGCCCGGCGCCAGCGCGAGCAGGACGAACAGGATGAGGCTGATGCCGAGCAGGCTGGGAAGAGCGAGGATGAGCCGCCTGAGAAGGTAGTTTCCCATCACTCCTCCCTACGATTGGCGGGTCATGCGAGATGCGTCGCGCTGGCCGTCAGCTCTCCCGGTACCAGTTTGCGATCTGCCAGAGGTCGTTGTCCCAGCCGCTCTGATGCGTCATCATGCCATTCTTGAGCGCGGTGGCCCGCGGCCGGTTGTTTTCCGGCAGGATGTAGTGATCGGCACAGACGATATCGTTGAGCTGGATGAACATCGCCGCGCGCTTCACCGCATCGAGCTCGTGCTGCGCCTTGGTCCAGAGCTCGTCATATTCCTTGTTCTGCCAGCGCGAGATATTGCGGCCCTGCCACTTGTTCGCCTTGGTCGCCACCTCCCACGACACGAACTGATTCATGAAGAACCCGGGATCGGGTTGGGTCATGGTGGTCTGGTACATCTCGGCGTCGCAGTAGAAATGCGAATAGGTGTCGGGATTGGCGGTGTCGGACGAGAAATACACCGAGGCCACGACCGATTTGAGCTCGACGTCGATGCCGGCCTTCTGGCAGGCCTGCTTGACGATGGCCTGGTTCTTCTGCCGCGGCGAATTGATCGAGGTCTGATACTGGAATCTGAGCGGCTTGCCGTCCTTGGCGCGGATGCCGTCCGAGCCCTTTTTCCAGCCCGCTGTCTCCAGGATCTGGTTGGCCTTCTCGATACTGAACTCGAACGCGGTCTTCTTCGTCCTGAAGCGTTCGGGATTGTTGAGGAAGGCCGCCGTGGCGAAGCCGGTACGGCCATAGATGAATTTCTGGATCGAGGCGCGATCGATCAGCAGATTGATCGCTTCGCGCACGGCGGGATCGGAGAACAGCGGGTGCCTGGTCTTGATGCTGGCGCGCTCGCCGTCGACCTCGACGGCGGGATCGGTGAAGTTGAGCGCAATGAACTCGATATTGCCGGTCGGAACGATCGAGACCTTGCCCTGCCCGCCATTCTCCAGCTTCTGCAGGATCTCGTCCTCGACCTGCATGTTCCAGCCGTAATCATATTCGCCGGTCTGCAGCACCGCTCGCGCCGCGGAGACGGCGTCGCCGCCGCCCTTGATCTCGATCGTGTCGAAATAGGGCCTGCCCTCGACGTGATAATCGGGATTGCGCTTGCCGAGCACGGTGTCGCCGGGCTTGAAGTCGACAAACAGATAGGGGCCCGTGCCGACCGGTTTCGAATTGGCCGGCGCCTCGCGGGATTTGCCGCCGGCAAAATCGGCGAACAGATGTTTCGGAATGATCATGCCGTAGGAGCCGACAAAGGCGTCGGCCCAGAACGGCGTCGGCTGCGCAAAGCTCATGCGAACGGTATAGTCGTCGACCTTCTCGACCAGCTTGACGTCCTTGTAGCTGCCGATCGAGACCGCCGCGGTCTCCGGATTCCTGGCGTATTCCCAGTTGAAGACGACGTCGTCGGCCGTGAAGGGCTTGCCGTCGTGCCATTTGACGCCCTGTTTCAGTTTCCAGACGACGGAAAGGCCGTCTTCCTTGAGGCCGTCATTGTCCGTCGAGGGAATCTCGGCGGCGAGGATCGGGACCAGATTGCCCTCCTGGTCCCATCCGGCCAGCGGCTCATAATAGAGGCGACAGGCTTCCTGGTCCTTGGTCCCGACCGCGAAATGCGGGTTGAGCAGGGTCGGCGCCTGCCAGAGCAGCAGTTTCACCGGACCGCCACCGCCCGCCTTCGGCGGCTTGTAGGGGAATGCGGTTGCTGCCTGGGCAACTCCAGCCTGGGTCAGCATCATGCCGGCGATCGGCGCGGTCAGCCCAAGTGCCACCATGCTTTGCACAAATTTCCGCCGTGACAGGCGCCCGGCCTTGACGTCTGCGACCAGGTTTCGAAGTTCCCGCTCGTTCATCGGTTACGCTCCACGGTGTTGACCAATGCCCAACGTCACCTCCCCATGCGCAAGGCTGGAGCCGTCGAAGAAATTGGATCAGCTTGGACCCTCCCTGTCAAAGCAGAATCCGGGCCAACCTCCGAAGGTCGCAGAGCCAACCTTGGCAGAGGGGCTCAGTGATCCATTTTCGCCTGCGCGTCGGGAGGCGTTTGCGGAGGCGCCGGAGGCAGGCCGCAATATTCCTTCAGCGCCGTGGTCACCGCGGTGACGGTCTTGTCGTGGCGTTCGGCTGAAGCCATCTCCAGCTCTTCGTCGCGGTTGATGATCGAGCCGGCCTCCAGAAGGGCGGCCGGCATGTTGGTCGTCTTCAGCACGATGAGCTCATCGTAGCGATAGACCCCCGCCTCTCTGTCGAGCAGTTCGCGCCGGTATTTGCCCATGATCGGCAGCGTATATTGATTGGCAAATTTGAAGCCCTGCAGCCGCATCTGCTTGCCGATCAGCCTGGCGAACCGGAAGCTCGACTCGAAATCCGGGTTGCTCTTGGAGACGAACACGCCATAGCCGGAGAAGCGGTCGCTGAAATGGCTCTTCTTGCCCTCATATTCCCACTCTTCCATCAACTTGTCGGGCACGGAATCATGATGGATCGAAAGGAACAGGTCGGCGTGGAGATTGTTGGCGGCGGCGACGCGTCTGCCGAGGCTTGGTCTCGCCTTGCCTTCCGTCACCAGGAGTTTCGCCTGGGCAAAACCATCCGCTTTCAGTCTCTCCACGATCCGCTTCGAGAGATTGAGGTTGAAATTGAATTCGGGAACGTTGCGCGCGCTGAGCGCACCTTCCGATTCGGCGGTGTGGCCGACATCGACGACGATGCGGAATTTCCCAGGGTCGCATTTCCTCGCCATCAGCTTTGAAGGCGGCGGCTCCTCGGCGACTTCAGGTTTGACGGACCGCAGCTTCGCCGCGGCCGCCTGCAACGACGCCGCCGCGTCCTTTGGCGTGAGGTGTTTCGCACGAGCGGCATGCTTTGCCGGCTCGGCGGGCTTCGATGAACCCGCGGATTTTGGCGCGTCGCTCTTTTTGCCCTTGAAAAAATCCAGCCACCCGGCACGGCTCGCTTCGACCGGCAGCAACGCCAATGCCATCACCGAAGCGATGATGGTGCAGCCACGGAGCCAGCCATTAAACGCCGATGCGGCGCGTGTGCGGGAAAGGGACAACGATCGCTACTCCGCCGCCGCGATGCGCGGACGGCCGACAAAGCCTGCGGCATCGCCGAACCGCTCGACCATCACGGCCGCCAA
Organism: Bradyrhizobium sp.; assembly: GCA_035568535.1. GTDB lineage: Bacteria > Pseudomonadota > Alphaproteobacteria > Rhizobiales > Xanthobacteraceae > Bradyrhizobium. The sequence goes on along the minus strand of DATMNV010000027.1, from coordinate 65,793 downwards.
ATCCTTCGCCTTGTTGGTGACGCAGGCGCCCGACCGCACCGCGTAGCGGTCCTGATGCGCGACATGTCGAGGTGCCGTGCCCTGCTGCAGCGCGCGCGCCGCGTCCATCACCAGCTTGCGGAAGTGCAGGATGCCAAGATCGGTGGGCCCCAGATGCTCGCGGGTGCGATCGGCGATCGGGCCCTGGCTGTCCTGCACGGCGGCGTCCTGCTCGGAGACGCCCTTGATGCCGGTATAGCTCCTGGTCTTCTGCAGCGTGCGATCGATCAGGTAGTTGTTGCCCCTGTGGCGCAGCGGCAGGTAATTCTCGTCGACCTCGGAGATGACGCCATTGCCCTTGTCATAGGCGTCGCGCTCTGCCTGCGTCAGCGGCCGCTCCGGATTCCAGGCGTAGGTGTAGATCCAGCAATTGCTGTCGGTGACAGGCACGAAGGTCTGGCCAAAAATGCTCTCGCCGGGCATCGCACTCGGCGCGTAGGAGTGGAACGGCATCAGGAACTGCGCGATACGCCAATAGATGTTGTCGCTGCCCGTCAGCCTGCCGCCGGCGATCGTGAGCCCCGCTTCATGCGGGTTGATCTTGATCACCGGGCGCGGGTCTTCGGCGATCCAGCGCATATGATCGACATTCATGCGCGCGATCGGATTCACAAAGTGCTTCTTGATGTCGAGGATCTCGTTCTCCTCCTTGTCGAAGGACAGGTGCGCGAAGGTGAAATGCGCGGTGTCGATCGAGCCCTCCACGGCCTGCACCCAGTTGCAGTCCTGCCATTTCTTGGAGACGTAGCGGTGCGAGGGTGGCACCAGCGCCATCTCGAGATCGGGCAAATCCGGCATCGCCGCCGGCGGGCCCATATAGGCCCAGATCATCTCGCCCCATTCGCGCACCGGATAGGATTTGATTTGGATCAGGTCCTTGGCGTTGAGGTCGGGATAGGAGGTCGGCATGTCGACGCAGCGGCCGTCGGTGTCGAATTTCCAGCCGTGATAGACGCAGCGGATGCCGCATTCCTCGTTGCGGCCGAACCAGAGATTGGCGCCGCGGTGCGGGCAATATTGATCGATGACGCCGACCACGCCTCTCGAATCGCGGAAGGCAAGCAGCTCCTCGCCCATGACGACGATCTTCTTCGGCTCGCCGTCAGGTTCCATCAGCTCTTCCGACAGCAGCACGGGAATCCAGAACCGGCGTAACAATTCGCCCATTCCCGTCCCTGCGCCGCTTTCGGTCAGAAACTTGTTGTCCTCGGCACGAAGCATCGCGGACCTCCGGGATTCGCTAGGAGCTGCACAAGCTTCGCGCAGGAGATGCAAGGCGTCAATGCTTAGGCGGGCGCATATTCGCAGATCGGGATCGGCGCCGAGATCCCCTTGACCTGTTCCGAGCCGAGGGCACGGAGGCGGCTGCGGTCGGACAGCGCGCTCGCGACGACCTCGGAGACCACACAGCGCACGTGATGCGCCCGCGCGGCCTCCTCCATGCGGGCCGCGATGTTGATGGCATCGCCATAGATGCCGATCGAGCGCTTGGCGTCGCCTTGCTCACTGACGATGACGTCGCCGCCATGGATGCCGATGCGGAAGGCCGGCGCCACGCCGAAGGCGCGCTCGTAGCTATCCTGTTCACGCGCGATTGCCGCAAACATCGCATCGACCGCGCGCAGGATCGCATCACGCTTGACGGCATCCGCCCAGCTCCAGATCGCGATCAGGCCGTCGCCCTTGTAAAGATAGATCTCGCCGCCATGGTCGACGATCGGCTGCGACAGGTCGGAGAGAAATTTGCGCACGAAGGCGCGCATGGTGAGCGCGCCGAGCCGCTCGCTGAGCGCCGTCGAGCCGTTGATATCGAGGAACAGCAGCACCTTCCGCGCCTCGACCGGGCGGTGATAGGTGCCGATCAGGAGATCGAGCAGCGTGCGCAGGCCGATGAAATGCGCCACGCGGATCATCAGGATGCCGGGAATCGAGAACGCCGTGAAGAAGGCAATGCCGTAACCGAGGCGCCGGTACACCACCGGAAGATCGTCAAGCCGACCGAGTACGATATGGGTGATGTGCAGCGCGACCAGATAGAGCGCGATCACGACAAGGATATAGATGAAGATCGAGCGCAGCGGATGCATCGCACGCATCCAGTTGCCGCGCGGGCCTTGGACGTAAAACTCCTCGAACAGGCCGATGCCGGCGCCGATCAGGACCGCATTCAGGGTGCCGATTTCGATGGGCCGGCCGACCGCGGCCGTCGTGACCAGACCGAGGCAGGCGAAGATCACCGCCGCCATCAGGACCGCTGCGAGCTTTCGGCGCGTCGTCGCACTCATGGAGACACAGTTCCTTATTCCCGCGGCAGGAAATGCCCGGGTGATGGATCAAGCGTGTCGCCCCGAAACGAAAGAGGGCGCAGGGAATGCCGGGCGCTCAACCGCACCCGCAGCCTCGTGTGTAAAATGGAAAACACACGAGTTAGTCACCACAGGCACGCCGAAACGATCCGACATTCCCTGCGCGATGGTTTTAACGGCTTATACGCGCTCTCCTCGGTGTACCGGGCTTTTTAGCCACCGTCGCCTGCAGGTCACCACCTGCAAACTTGATCCCAGCGTCGGGAGATCAGGACCACACGATTTTGCCGTCCGCACCTAACGCCGCTCGCCTGGCGACACCGGTGCGTCCATCGCATCCTGTTCCAACGTCCGTGGCGATTGGCCAAACGCCCCTCTTGGATAGAATCAGGATGCGCGGAGAGTGGCACACTTTTCGGAAAAACGGAAGTAGAATTTTGTTTTGCGGGCTGAACGTTCAAATCACTTTGAATCCATTTGCGAAATCGAATTTGTTGCACCGGAGATTTAGGTGCGGCGGGTTAGGCGAACATGAGGGATCGCTTGAATCGCGTCCAAAACCGACGCCTTCAACCGGCGGAACCAGACAACCGGCACTTCCGAAATTGCCCCCTAACCGGACGTGACGCGGACATACTATCATCGACGCAAATGACCGGAGCGGAGATCGGTGATGCGTCGCTATGTCAGCTACATGCGCGTTGAAGACCGGATATTCTCTCTCACTAATTTTCGAACCCACTTTTCGAACCCATTTAACGATCCCCAGCCATCTGAAGATCTCTGGTCAACGACAAGGGAGGTCAACCATGAAGATCGTTGTGATCGGCGGTACCGGCCTGATCGGCTCGAAGACCGTCGCCATTCTGCGCCAGGGCGGCCACGAGGTCCTCGCCGCCTCGCCCAACAGCGGCGTCAACACCATCACCGGCGAGGGGCTCAAGGAGGCCCTGGCCGGCGCGCAGGTCGTGATCGACCTCGCCAATTCGCCCTCATTCGAAGACAAGGCGGTGCTGGAATTCTTCGAGACCTCTGGCCGCAACCTGTTCGCGGCGGAGGCCGCAGCCGGCGTCCGGCACCATGTCGCGCTCTCCATCGTCGCAATCGACCGGACAGACAATGGCTATTTCCGCGCCAAGGTCGCCCAGGAGAAACTGATCGAGGCCTCGGGCATTCCCTACACCATCGTCCGCTCGACCCAGTTCCTGGAATTCCTCCGCGGCATCGCCGATTCAAGTGTGGATGGAAACATAGTCAGGCTTCCGCCCGTCCTGTTCCAGCCCATCGCAGCGGATGACGTTGCTGCCAACGTTGCCGATGCGGCGCTCGCGCTGCCGCGCAATGGCATCGTCGAGATCGCCGGCCCGGAACGGGCACCGTTCAACGAAATCATCGCCCGCTATCTGAAGGCGGTCGGCGACCCGCGCGAGGTCGTGAGCGATCCCGAGGCCCGATACTGGGGCGGCCGGGTTGACGAGCACTCGCTCGTGCCGTTGGGCGAGGCGCGCCTCGGCCGCATCGGTTTCGACGAATGGCTCCGCCGCTCACAGGCAGCAGCCTGATCCCGCATCGAAGGTACACCCAGTCTGTCGCGAGCGGGTCCCGCGCGACAAACGAAAGAGGCGACTATGACGATCAAACTCGTTGCGTTGGTTCTTCTGTGCCTCATGACCGGCACGGCGATGGCTCAGGAGCCCAAGGTCACGTCACTCATGTCCAAGGATCTTCCGGAGAACCCCGGCAGGGAAGCTCTGATGATCACAGTCGAGCATGCGCCCGGCGGGTCGAGCGCCATCCACCGACACAACGCACATGCGTTTGTTTACGTGCTGGAGGGCTCCGTCGTGATGCAGCTAAAGGGTGGACAACAGGTGACACTGACACCAGGACAGTCCTTCTATGAAGGCCCTGATGATGTTCATGTCGTCGACCGGAACGCAAGCGACACCCAGCCGGCGAAATTCCTGGTGCTCTTGATCAAGGACAAGGGCGCCCCGGCGCTCGTGCCCGCACAGTGACTGTTACGGCAACCCAAGTACACGAAACTGACCGCGGGAAAGGCCCTGCCTGATGTTTGCTGCGATCCACGAGTCCGCTCATGGCACTTTTCCGAAGTGCTGCAATGTCCGACTTGAGTCAGGAATGCGCACCAAAGCGGACGTCCGTCGACCACTCTGAATTTTGGGTTCACGCCCTGGAATAGCGACCACCTCTCACACCGGCCCCTCGCCCTTCACCGTGACGCGGGGTGCCGGCGCGGGGTGTGCGGCCAGCAGTCCCGCAGATCGAGTTCCTTCGGCAGCAACGTAGGGCGGGTCGGCGAAAGCGTAACCCGCCGATCACTGTGGAAACATCGCGGACTACCCTTTCGCTAGTCCGCCCTACGCGCTCGCCGATCTGCCAGTCGTTTCCAGCAGACCGGCCTCGCCTCAATGGTGATGAGCCGACACGCTCTTCACGCATTGGGACAGGAGATCGGCACCGGCAAAGTGGCCCACATCCCCCAGGCTGATCATGCCGACCATCCGCTTGCTCTTGTTGATGACAGGCAGCCTGCGGATCTTCAGTGTCTCCATGTGATGCACCGCTTTCGCCAGATCGTCGTCATCCCGGCAGCAGTGGATGCCTTCGGTCATCACATCCCGCGCGGTGGTGCGCGCGGCGTTGAAATCCTTGCCCGCAAGACCTTTGCAGACGATGTCGCGGTCCGTCACCATCCCGATCAGGTGATCGTCTTCCCCGATCGGAATGCAGCCGATGTCGTGCCCTTGCATCAATTTCGCGATTTCGGTGATTGGGGTGTCGGGGCTTACCCAATCGACGCCCTTGTGCATCATGTCCTTGACTTTCATGGAGGACCTCCCTTGCAAGGCAGCAGCCCCCTCGCTTGCCATTATACAACAGATCGGGCGCGACCGCATGTGTGCTGCGCCTTAATCAGGGCGCACCGACAGATGGTCCCGCCATCATGCCGCGTCAGTCGTGCGCACTGATGCGGCCGCGCAGGGCATTGGCGGTCAGGCGTGCGAATTGCGCACGACCGAGATGAAGCAGCGTCTCATGATCGCCGGCTTCCATGTAGATCTCGGGCTGCATCTGGATGCTGTCATCAACGATAACGTCGAGCCCGTAGCAGATGCCGGCGGCGGGAACCGCCCCGTGCGCGCAGTCCGCGAACAGCCGATCGATCTCGCTTTCAGCGGCCATGGCGATATCGTCACCGAATCTCGCCCTTAGATCCGCCAGCCTGAGGTGATGCGATGCCGGCAGCACGGCGAGCATGTAGCCGCCGTCACGACGCAACACAATGGCCTTGGCCAGGCGATCGCCCGAGACGTGACATGCCTGGGCGGTACGGGCGGACGACATCGTCAGCACGTGCGGGATTTCGTCGTACTCGATGTTTTCGGCAGCGAGATATTTATGCAGTGTGGGAGAAATAGTCATGGCGTCACCTCCGGTGCGACATGCAACCACCCACCTTGGTCCGTGCCCGCCGCACGACGAGCGGCTGCGTGGTTCTCAAGACAGAGCATAAGTCTTGTCGCAGGACGCTGCAATTCGATCCCTAACGTGGGCGCCGCGCCAGGTTCAAGTTCCGGGCCTTGTCCAGATTGCGGGTCTCGGCCAGCGCGACCGCGCTCGGCAAGAGGGCCGACGCAAGGTCGGTCCCGGTGAAATCGGCGCCGGCGAGATTGGCGTCGGACAGGTCGGCTCCCGCCAGGTCAGCGAGGCTGAGATTGCAATTCGCCAAATTGGCGTTCTGCAGCTTCGCGAATTCGAGATCGGCGCGCGAGAGATTGGCGCCGCTCAAATCCGCATTCCTGAGATCGGCGGATCTAAGTACGCCGCGCATCAGGCCCATCGATTGGTTGCGCATGTCGGCGCTCAAATCGGCGCCCGCAAGCCTGGCCCCGATCAGGCTGGCACCGGAAAGATCGCCGGTGATGCGAGCGCCGCTCAAATCGGCGCCGCCAAGCCTGGCGCGTTGCATCTGCGTGCCGAGCAGCGATGCCTTTACGAGGGACGCCTCCGTCAAATCCGCGTCGATCAGCCAGGCCTGGTTCAGGATGGCCCGATCGAAGCGTGCGCCTTTCAGGCTGGTCCGGTTGAGCTTTACGAGGCGAAGATTGCCGCCGGAGAAGTCGAGGCCCGAGAGATCGAGGTGCGACAGCCGCTTTCCTTGCAAATCCGCCGAGCGCTGGCCCGCGGCGTCCTGAGGCGCCGCCTTGAGAAGCGCCTCGACCTCGGCGCGCGTCATCTCCGATGTCGACATTTCCGGGCTGTTGAGGTCGACGCTGCGCAGCATGTCCTGCGACACGGCATCGGTGGGAGCAACCAGCAGCGCCACCATCGACACGAGATAAAATACGAGACGAAACAGCATCGCTGTCTCTCCGTTATCCGGCGTAAGCTGTGCCGGCGCCAGCCCGCCCCGTGTCCCGATTCACACCGGCCGCTCGCCCTTCACGGTGACGCGGGTGCCGGCGCGGGTGTGCGGCCAGTAATCCCACATTGCGCGGTGCTGGGCGCAGCGATTGTCCCAGAATGCGATCGCGTTCTCGGTCCAGCGGAAGCGGCACTGGAACAGCGGGTTTTCCGCATGCTGGTAGAGATAGGCGAGCATCGCGTCGCTCTCGTCGCGGGGGATGCCGATGATGTGGCGGGTGAAGCCGCGATTGACATAGAGCGCCTTCTTGCCCGTCACCGGATGCGTGCGCACCATGGGATGCTCGGCGCTCGGATAGGCCGGCTTGTCGGCGACGCCGTAATTGGCGTAGAGGCCGCGATAGATGGACTCGCCGTCATGCAGCGCGTTGAGACCGTCGAGATAGACCTTCATGCGGTCCGAGAGCGCCTCATAGGCCGCATACATGTTGGCGAACAGCGTGTCGCCGCCGCGCGGCGGGCATTGCTTGATGTAGAGGATCGAGCCCATCGGCGGCTCGAGGTCGCAGGACACGTCGGTGTGCCAGCCCTCGCCATTGGCGCGCGGGGAATCCTTGTCGGCGTAGATCCTCATCAGCGCGGGATCGTCGCCTTCATGCGGCGCTGCGGGGTGAATATGCAGCTCGCCGAACTTGCGGCCGAAGGCGAGATGCTGCTGCGGCGTGATGTGCTGGTCGCGGAAGAAGATCACGAGATTGTCGGCGAGCGCGCGATGAATCTCGTCCATCTGGCGATTGGAGGGCGCGTCGCCATCCACGAGCTTGCCGATGTCGACACCGGAAATTTCCGCGCCGATGATCGGCGTGAGTTTCTCGACGGCGATGGTCTCGTAGGGTTCGGACTCATCGGCGATGTGCCGATAGCGGGGTCCCTGTTTGCCCGACAGCGAGCTCATACGATTCCTCGGGGCTTGTTTGGAGACATCGTAGCAGCGTAGGGCGGATTAGCGAAGCGTAACCGCCAAGCCCCCAACCCCGGCAAGACACTGTTATAACTGACTATTTTTCTCTGAACGATAAGAATCTCGTACTGTTAACGAACCCTTTAGGACTTGGGGGCATGATTTTGATGAGAATCGAGAGATGGTCGCGAGAAAAGAGACCGTTTGCTGAGAACTAGGAGTCTTCACCCTTCCTTTCCGAAGGAAGGAACTCCCACTGGAGAATTGACATGAGCCAACGTGACATATTGATCTTCTATAGATACGCACTCGCCCTCTGTGCAGCGCTGATCTGCCGCGATGTGCCCGCGGAGGTAGGCATTACGCAGGCTACGGCTCTCGGCATGATCGCATGGCTCATGGTCAATCGGCGACGACTAGCTGATGACTAGGTGCGCTCGATATACTGCCCTGAACGAATCAGTTGTCGAGGCGGAGTGCTTGGGGCGAACCAGCGCAAACCAGTCATTTGAGGACGGTGACGTCAGCTCGACGTTGCTGCCACGCGCGCCAGAAATTCTGATCGTCGAAGATGATTCAGATTTGGCCGTCGGACTTATGAATGTGTTTGAGGATTGGGAAATACAAAATGTGCATGGGCGATGTAAGGCTCATATAGCGCTTTCCATTGACCGAGCTCGCAGCTACTTAAGAGACGATACAATTGACATTTATGTTGTCGATCTCATCCTAGATGAGGCCCAGCCGGACAGAAGGATCGGCGCAGAGTTTATTGCTGACATCGTTGCCCAGACAAGGGCAGGGATTATCGTTCTGACCTCACTTGGTGAGGCTGACGCAAAAGCGACCGAATTACTGAGGCAAGGCGCCGACGACTACATCAGAAAACCGGCTGACTTGGACTATGTTCGGGCTAGGCTAGAGGCGCTTTGGAGACGAATCCAATATGTCCGCCCCTCGACGAGGGGTTTGTACACACACAACAATAGAGAATTCCTTTTGGGAAATTGGAGATTCGTGATTGGCAGCAGAATTCTGAGCAACTCCCAAGGAGAGACACTCAGACTTTCACCTACCGAACACGCGTTCTTACGATACCTCTGCGTAAACGAGAACCACGAATGCGACGTGGTCACGTTCAACATAGAAGTGCTGGGACGAAAGTCTCACGAGGAGAGCATGCGCGTTGACAATCTCGTCTATCGCTTGAGAAACAAGCTTGGCGGGAATTTGGAATTACTTACGAACGACGGCAAGTACCGCCTTCTTCAAGTAAGTGAGATCAACTCAATGCAGCACTCAAGGACACCGCAACGCGGGCTAGCGAAAGCACAATCCGCCACTTCGCGCACGCAAAAATAAGGCGGATTACGCTTCCGCCTTCGTCCGTTGAACTACGGACAGACACGCTAATCCGCCCTGCGATTCTTTGTCATTCCAGGATGGTCCGAAGGAGCAGACCCGGAATCTCGAGATTCCGGGTTCGCGTCTTCGACGCGCCCCGGAATGATGCTTCGCGTCACTCCGCCGCGGTCACCGTCTCCGGCGCCTTGGCGCCCTTGCCGTAGCGCTGGTCGATGTAGTCGATGACAAGCGCCTTGAAGTCGGCGGCGATGCCGGGGCCGCGCAGGGTACGGAACTTCTTGCCGTCGACAAACACGGGCGCGGCCGGCGTTTCGCCGGTGCCCGGCAGCGAGATGCCGATATTGGCGTGCTTGGATTCGCCGGGGCCGTTGACGATGCAGCCCATCACCGCGACGTTGAGCTCCTCGACGCCGGGGTATTTGGTCTTCCAGGCCGGCATCTCGTCGCGGATGAAATCCTGGATCGAGCGCGCCAGTTCCTGGAACGTGGTCGAGGTGGTGCGGCCGCAGCCGGGGCACGCCGCGACCAGCGGCACGAAGGTTCGAAAACCCATGGTCTGCAGCAGTTCCTGGCAGACCTGCACTTCACGGGTGCGGTCGCCGCCGGGCTCGGGCGTCAGCGAGATGCGGATGGTGTCGCCGATGCCCTGCTGCAAGAGGATGCCGAGCGCCGCGGAGGAGGCGACGATGCCCTTCGAGCCCATGCCGGCTTCGGTGAGGCCGAGATGGATGGCGTAATTGGAGCGGCGGGCGAGATCCTGATAGACCGCAATCAAATCCTGCACGGCCGAAACTTTCGCCGACAGGATGATGCGGTTCTTGGGCATGCCGAGCTCTTCGGCGCGCGCGGCCGAGAGCAGCGCCGACTGCACCATGGCTTCGCGCGTCACCGCGCGGGCGTCGCGCGGATTGGCCGAGGCCGTGTTCTCGTCCATCAGTCTGGTGAGCAGCTCCTGGTCGAGCGAGCCCCAGTTGGCGCCGATGCGGACCGGCTTGCCGTTCTTGTTGGCGATCTCGATGATGTCGGCGAACTGCGTATCACGCTTGTCCTTGAAGCCGACATTGCCGGGATTGATGCGGTATTTGTCGAGCGCCTCGGCGCAGGCCGGATATTGGGCCAGCAGCTTGTGACCGATGTAATGAAAGTCGCCGATCAGGGGCGTATCGATGCCGAGCTTGCGCAGGCCGTCGCGGATATGCGGGACGGCGGCAGCCGCCTCCTCGCGGTCAACGGTGATGCGCACCATTTCGGAGCCGGCGCGCGAGAGCGCGGCGACCTGGGCGATGGTGCCCTCGACATCGGCGGTGTCCGTATTGGTCATCGACTGCACCACGATCGGGGCGCCGCCGCCCACGGCAACGTGGCCGACCTTGACCTGCGTGGTTTGATGCCGGGCGCTGGGGCCGGCGATGTCGATATCAGCGATTTTTTCGGGCTTGTTCATGGGGCAACCGAATATCAGGTTTTGGTGACATTCACCAAGGGGGCGTGGAAGCTCGTTGCGGATTCGACGGAACTGAATTTTTCCATCGTTAATTCAATATCTTAGTCCGTCGACCAGAAGCCGCCCTGTGGGCGGCTTGCATGCCCGCTATATTGGACCAGATTGCCCCGATTCAAAGGGCAAATCGCCGCCTTTTCATGTGATCTGGCGCACCCTAGCATCCCGTTAAACGAAGGATGGGGAGGAAGCCATGGCGGCACATAGCGAGCTGATCACGAGCGCGGAACTCGCAAAAATCCTCGGCCAGCCGAACCTGCGCGTGTTCGATTGCACGACCGCGCTCGAATATCTGCCGCCCGGCAGCGACATGCCCTACAACGTCGTGCCCGGATGGAAGACCTTTGAGGCCGGCCACGTTCCCGGCGCTGATTTCCTCGACCTGCAGGGCGAGTTTTCCGACCAGCACACAAAACTCCGCTTCATGATGCCGGAGGTGGCGCAGCTCGAGGCCGCATTTGGACGTCACGGCGTCGGCACGGATAGTTTTGTCGTGCTCTATTCAATTGGCACGGCGATGTGGGCGACGCGGTTCTGGTGGATGCTCAAATCGCTCGGCTTCGACAACATCGCCGTGCTCGACGGCGGATGGGACAAGTGGAAGGCGGAAGGCCGCACGATCGAGAGTGGACCCGCGAAAGGCTATCCGCCGGCAAAATTCATCGCAAAACCGCGCGCGGGATATTTCGTCCACAAGCACCAGGTGCTGGCCGCTCGTGGCGATCGCGGCAGCATCGTCGTCAACGCGCTGAACGCGCAGCTGCACAAGGGGCAGGAGCCGAGCCGCTATGGCCGGCCAGGGCACATTCCCGGCAGCTGCAATGTGTCGGCGGCGACGCTGGTCGACCCTGACAGCAAGACCTTTGTGCCGCTGGCGGACGCCGAACAAAAGTTCGGGAGCCAAGGCTTTTCCCGCGACAAGCGCGTGGTCGCCTATTGTGGCGGCGGCATTTCGGCGACCATCGATCTCTTCATGCTGCACCGGCTCGGCTACGACAAGCTCACGCTCTACGACGGCTCGATGGGCGAATGGGCGACCGATGAATCGCTGCCGATTGAAACCGGTTAAGCCGGCACATTCGGATCGGGCACGACCTTCGGCCCCGTGACCTCGGCACGGTTGACCAAAGACAGCCCCGCGATCACCAGCAGCGCCGCGGCGCCGAACGACAGCGTCAGTTCGTCGTGCAGGACCAGATAGCTCGCCACCACGCCGAACAGCGGCGTGATGAAGCTGAAGGCGGAAAGCTTGCTCGCGGAATAGGACTGCACCAGCGCGAACCAGATCGTGAACGTCAGGCCCACCACCCAGATCGCCTGATAGGTGACGACCGACAGCGCCAGCGGTCCCGGAAAATGATCAAGCTTCTCGCCAAAAAGCCACGCGGCCGCGCCCAGGATCGGGATCGAGATCGCGACCTGGTAGGCCAGCGCCTTTTCCGGTGCGGCCAGGCTCAGCTTCGTCCCCTTGGCAATCAGCGTGGTCGCGCCCCAGAGCGCGCCGCCGCCGACGATCATGAGATCGCCGAGCAACACCTTGGCATCGACATTGGCCTGCGGCACGCCGATCGCGAGCGCGACGCCGGCAAAACACAGCGCGAGCCCGCCCCATTGCGCGGGCCGCAGCCGTTCACCGAGCATCTGATAGGAGCCGAGCGCCACGAAGAACGGCGCGGTGTAAAGAAACACGGCGGCGCGCGAAGCTGACGTGAAGCGCAGGCCCTGATAGATCAGCGCGAATTCGATCCCGAACAGGAAACCCGCGAGCAGGCCGGGGCCGAGCGTGCCGTCGCGCAAGGAAAAATTCGCCCCGCGCAGCCAGCCGACGATCAGCAGCACCGGCAGCGCGCCAATCGAGCGGAACATCGCCTGCAGCATCGCCGGAATATCCGGCAGCGCCAGCTTTACGGCGACCTGGTTGAATCCCCAGGACAGGCAGAGCATCAGCATCAGCGCGATGGCGCCCGGGCTGAGCGGCCGCCCGGCGGTGGACTTCACTTCATTTGAGGACATTTCTTCCCTTGGCCGGCTTATGCGCCGTGTTGCTTCTTTTATGGTTTGCGCATGATCTCCGCGCAAACGCGTTCCGCGTTTGTCGCGAAGGAAAGCCGCTTCACATTTTTCCGGATCATGCGCTAGGCGGCTTTCTGGCAGTGCGCGCAGGTGCCGGTGATTTCGACGACGGAGAGCTTTGGTGCAAAGCCGGAGGCGCGCGCCGCTGCGGACAGGCTCTGCGCCACCGGCGCGGCCGGAATCTCGCCGACCGAGCCGCAGCGCTCGCAGATCAAGAACGCCACCAGCGCTGCCTCATCATGGTCGTGCGCGCAGGCGAGATAGGCATTGCGGCTTTCGATGCGGTGGACAAGGCCGTTCGCCATCAGGAAATCCAGCGCACGGTAGACCGTGATCGGCGCCGGCCGCGGCATCGATTTCGCGAGTTCGTCGATCACCTCATAGGCGCCGAGCGGCCGGTGGCTCGAGAGCAGCGCCTGCAGCACCTGGCGGCGGATCGGGGTGAATTTCTGCGCCCGCTCGCGGCAGACCTTCTCGGCATGGCTGATCCCTTCCGCGGTGCAGCGGTTGTGGTCGTGGTCGGGCGCGGGAAAGGCCGGTTTTGTCGGGGTCATTGCGCCGGTTTCTAGCATTTTGGCTGGCGATCCAAAACCCCGGCCGCCAAGCCCTGCCCGAAAAGCCGGTCTGCCCCATTGAAATAATCATAAGCTAGCTTATTATATTGCAAGCTTATTGGAGACCAAGCTTATGTCCCCCGGTTCCGTGGATATGAACTTTCTGTTTACCCTCGGCGAAGTGCAGCGCATGGTGCGCGCCTATGCCGACAAGGCGGCCGCGCGCTACGGCATCACCCGCGCGCAATGGGCCGTGCTGGCCAAGGTCGAGCGCAACGAGGGCATGAAGCAGACCGAGCTCGCCGAGCAGATGGAGATGCAGCCGATCACGCTGACGCGGCTGATCGACAAGCTCTGCGACAGCAGCTGGATCGAGCGCCGCGGCGACGAAAACGACCGCCGGGTCAACCGGCTTTATCTGCGCAAGGCCGGCCGCCAGCTGCTCGGCAAGCTCTCAGGGCTCCGCTCGGAACTCACCGCCACTGCGCTCGACGGCATCAGCCCGGCCGACGCGCAGCGGCTCCTCTCGCAAATGGAAGCAATCAAGGAAAACGTGCGTAACGCCATTCAGAATGCCGAGGCGGACGTGCTCAAGAAGGAGCAGCGCTATGGCTGAACCGGTACTCAAATTCCCCCCCGAGCAGAAGGGCGCCCCCGCCGGACGGCCGACCAAGAAGCTCGCCGCCGAGCCGCGCCGCCGGCTGATGGCGGGCCTGCGGCGCTACCGCCGCTTCCTGCTGCTGGTCGTGCTGCCGCTCGCAGCGGCGATCGGCGGGCTGGTGTTCTATCTCAATGGCGGCCGCTATGTCGGCACCGACGACGCCTATGTCGGCGCGCAGAAGGTGCTGATCACGCCTGATATCTCCGGCAAGATCATCAAGGTCGTGGTGAAGGAGGGCCAGAACGTCAAGCAGGGCGACGAGCTGTTCGAGATCGACCGCGAGCCGTTCCAGTTCGCGCTCAACCAGGCCAAGGCGCAGCTCGAACAGGCCAAGACCACCTATGACAATTTGGTCGCCAACATCAAAATCTACGGCCAGATGCTCGATCTTGCGCAGCAGGGCGTCGACCTGAAGCAGCGCGACGTCGAACGCAAGCAGCAGCTGGTCAACCAGAAGGTCGGGTCGCAGCTCGACCTCGACAATTCCGCCACCGGTCTGGTCACCGCCGGCGCGCAGGCGCAGTTCGTCAAGCAGCAATTGTCCAATGCCAAGGCGCAGCTGCTCGGCAATCCCGACCTGCCTTTGGCCGAGTTCCCGCCCTATGCCCAGGCCAAGGCGCAGCTCGACATGGCGCAGCGCAATCTCGACCACACTGTGCTGCGCGCGCCGATGGCGGGCGTCGCCACCCAGGTCGAGCAGATCCAGCTCGGCCGCTTTGTCGCCGCCGGCACGCCGGTGTTTTCGGTCATCGACATCGCCACCCCCTGGGTCGACGCCAATCCGAAGGAATCCGACTTCACCTATGTCAGCGAAGGCCAGCCGGTCACGCTCGATGTCGACGCGTTCCCGAACCATGAGTTCAAGGGTTACGTCGGCTCGCTCTCGCCCGGCACCGGCGCGCAATTCGCCATCCTGCCGCCGCAGAACGCGACCGGCAATTTCGTCAAGGTGGTGCAGCGCGTGCCCGTGCGAATCTATTTCGACAAGGACGATCCGTACGTGAAGAAGTTGAAGGCCGGCATGAGCGTCTATGCCACCATCGACACCGGACATAAGCGTTCATTGGCGGGCCTGCTCGGCTTCGCGCCGGCGGTTGCCGGCCACCAGGACTAAGCCACGATGTCGCCGACCACGGTGCCAGCAGCCTCCATGGTTCCCGGCCTTCGCCGGAACATGGTGACGATCTGCGCCATGACCGCGACGATCATGCAAGCGCTTGACACCACGATTGCGAACGTCGCGCTGCCCTATATGCAGGGCACGCTGGGGGCGTCGCAGGACCAGATCAACTGGGTGCTGACCTCCTACATCGTCGCGGCCGCGATCATGACCGCGCCGGTGGGATGGATCGCCAATCGCTTCGGCCGCAAGCGCATCTTCATCATCTGCTCGGCCGGCTTCACCATCGCCTCGGTGCTGTGCGGGCTCGCGCAGGACATCAACCAGATGGTGCTGTTCCGCCTGCTGCAGGGCGTGTTCGGAGCGGCGCTGGTGCCGCTGTCGCAGGCCGTGATGCTCGACTCCTACACGCTGCAGGAGCGCGCCAAAGCGATGTCGATCTGGGGCATGGGCGTGATGATGGGCCCGATCATGGGGCCCTCGCTCGGCGCCTGGCTGACCGAGACCTATTCCTGGCACTGGGTGTTCTTCGTCAACATCCCATTCGGCTTCATCACCGTGCTCGGCCTCATGGTCTTCATGGATGAGACCAAGAAGGACCTGAACCTGCGCTTCGACTGGTTCGGCTTCTCGGCGCTCGCGGTCGGCATCGGCTCGCTGCAGCTTGCGCTCGATCGCGGCGAGCAGCTCGGCTGGCTGGAATCCAACGAGATCATCGCCGAGTTCATCGTCTCGGCGATCGGCTTCTACTATTTCTTCGCGCACTCGCTTACGACCTCGAAGCCGTTCATCCAGTTCGCGCTGTTTCGGGATCGGAATTTCCTCACGGGCTGCGTCTTCATGGGCGTGATGGGCCTCGTGCTGTACTCCACCATGGCGCTGGCTTCGCCCTATTTGCAGAACGTGATCGGCTACCCCATCATCACCGCCGGCGTGCTGCTCGCAAGCCGCGGCTGCGGCACCTTCGTCGCCATGATGCTGGTCGGCCGCTTGATGCGCTATATCGAGGCGCGCACGCTGATCATCACCGGCCTCGGCATCACCGCGCTGTCGCTGTACTACATGACCGCCTGGACCGATCAGACCCAATCAAGCGAGATCGTCACCATCAGCATCATCCAGGGCTTTGGCTTCGGCCTCGTGTTCGTGCCACTGTCCACCGTAGCGTTCATGACGCTGCCCAACCATCTGCGCACCGACGGGACCTCGATGCTGACGTTGATGCGTAATGTCGCGAGCTCGGTCGGCATCTCCATCGTGATCGCGCAGCTCACCGAGGGCTCGCGGCGCATCTACGCGGTCCTCAACGAGCACGTCACCCCCTTCAATCACGCCATGCAGATGCCCGACGTCACCGGCATGATCAACTTGGGCACCGACAAGGGCCGCGCCATGGCCGACGTGATGATCGGCCTGCAGGCGCAGATCATCGCCTTCTCTCAGGACTATCAGCTGGTGATGCTGTTCATCCTGTGCTCGATCCCGCTCGCGATCATGATCGGCTCGACCAAGGCCGCGCTGCGCAAGCAGGCGGCGGGGCCGGAGCATGCGGTGATGGAGTAGCTCTTTCACCTCTCCCGGCAAAGAACGGGGAGAGGTGAAGAGGCATGGCGGCGCGACTGAATGCCGCGCGCGAAGTGTGGGCTACCTCACGTACGTTCGGTTGGCTGGATCCTACGTTTGAACGTTCATCAACGTGACGGACGAGGAGCCCTGCCATGAAACCGAACATTCCTGCGCTTGTCCTTGCGGCGACGCTGCTCTTCTCCGCGACATCGGGCGCGCGCGCCGAAGATGATGCAGTCGCACTCGGCATCGGCACCGCGTTCAGGATTTCCCTTCAGAAGGCTTTCGAAACCGTGATCGTCGGCGATCCCCTCATCGTCGACGTCCGCACCGACGACAATCAATCCGTCGTGATCGAGCCGCTAAAGGCCGGCGTGACGAATCTCGTCTTCGTCGATGCGCACGGCATGGTGACCGCCAACGTCAAGGTGTCGGTGTGCGGGGCTTCTTCATCGCCAGCCTGCGCAACCAGCCACTCCTCGCTATAGACTCGACGTCTCGTCTCACACGTCGAAAAACACCGTCTCGCCGTCGCCCTGCAGGCGCAAATCGAGCCTGTAGACCGCGCTGCCGTTGCCCGCCTCGCGCTCGGCGATCAGGGTGGCGCGGCGATCGGCGGGCACCAGCGCCAGCACGGGATCGCCAGCATTTGCCGCCTCGTCGCCGAAATAGATCCGCGTATAGAGATGGCGCAGCATGCCGCGCGCGAATACGGCGAGCAAGAGATGCGGCGCCTGCGGCACGCCGTCGGGATCGGGCACCGGGCCTGGCTTGACCGTGTCGAAAGCAAAGGCGCCGTTGGCATCGGTGCCGACGCGGCCGAATCCGCGGAATTTGGCATTCGGCAGCGCGCGCTTGTCCTGCGGATCGGCGAAGCGGCCCTGGCTGTCGGCCTGCCAAATCTCCAGCATGGCATCCGGCACCGGCGCGCCGTCGCCGTCGAACACGCGCCCCTCGACGCGGATGCGTTCGCCGGAAGCGTCCGGCGTGACGAGATTGCCGGTGAATGCGTCGTTCCAGTCGTACTGGCCGTTCGGCGTCAGGCCATATTTGAAGAACGGGCCGACGGTCTGCGACGGCGTGATACCCTTGTCCTGCACTTAACTGTTCTCCATGGGCGTGGCGTTCCTGCCGCGCAGCACGATGTTGAAGCGGTAGCACAGCGCCCATTCCGGCTGGGTGTTTTCCAGATCGAATGACGACACCATGCGCTGTCGCGCCATTGCGTCCGGCACCGAATTGAAGATCGGGTCGAACTCGAACAGCGGATCGCCCGGGAAATACATCTGCGTCACCAGGCGCGAGACAAAGGAATGGCCGAACACCGAGAAATGAATGTGCGCCGGCCGCCAGGCGTTGTGATGATTGCCCCAGGGATAGGCGCCGGGCTTGATAGTGACGAATTTGTAGTAGCCGGACGCGTCCGACTGCGCGCGGCCGGCGCCGGTGAAATTCGGATCGAGCGGCGCCGGATGCTGGTCGCGGACGTGGATGTAGCGACCGCAGGCATTGGCCTGCCAGATCTCGACCAGCGTGTTCGGCACGCCGCGGCCGTCCTCGTTGAGCACATGGCCGTGCACGATGATGCGTTCGCCGAGCGGCTCGCCCTTGTGCTGGGTGGTAAGATCGGCATCGCCCTCGCGCACGGTCTCGTGGCCATACACAGGTCCGGTCAGTTCGGAGACCGTATGGCGCATCGGGATCAGCGGCTGCTGCGGCGCGCGCTTGATCGAGCTCTTGTAGCCCGGCGACAGCGGCAGGGGGTGCGCCTTGTTGCTGTTGGTGGGGTAAAGAAAGGTCATTATTTTAGCTCCGTCATGGCGGGGAGCGAAGCGACGAAGCAATCCAGTTTTTCCGGGGCTCTGGATTGCTTCGCTTCGCTCGCAATGACGCCCTTGCGGGCGTCAATTCAACTTCTCGATCGCGACCGCGACGCCCTGACCGACGCCGACGCACATGGTGGCGAGCGCGCGTTTTCCCCCACGCTTCTCCATGCCGTGCACCGCCGTCATCGCAAGGCGCGCGCCGCTCATGCCAAGGGGATGGCCGAGCGCGATCGCCCCGCCATGCGGGTTGACGAAGTCGGCATCGTCTTTCACGCCGAGCTGCCGCAGACAGGCTATCCCCTGCGACGCAAAGGCTTCATTGAGCTCGATCAAATAGAAATCGGAGATTTTCAGGTCCAGCCGCTCCATCAGCTTCCGCGTCGCCGGCACCGGGCCGATGCCCATGATGCGCGGCGGCACCGCGGCCGACGCGAGGCCGAGGATTTTCGCCCGCGGGGTCAGGCCATGCTTCTTCACCGCCGCTTCGGAAGCGAGGATCATCGCGGCGGCGCCGTCATTGACGCCGGATGCATTGCCCGCCGTCACCGTGCCGGGATTGCGCACGATCGGCTTCAGCTTGGCGAGGCCTTCCATCGTGGTCTCGGGGCGCGGATGCTCGTCCTTGTCGACGATGACGGGGCCGGCCTTGCCGCCGGGAATGGTGATGGGCGTAATTTCTTCCGCAAAATACCCCGACGCGATCGCCGCGCCCGCGCGCTGCTGCGAGCGGATCGCGAACGCGTCCTGGTCGGCGCGCGAGACCTGGAATTCCTCGGCGACATTCTCGCCGGTCTCCGGCATGGCGTCGACGCCATATTGCGCCTTCATCAGGGGATTGATGAAGCGCCAGCCGATGGTGGTGTCGTAGATGTCGGCGGAGCGCGAGAACGCCTCAGTCGCCTTGCCCATCACGAACGGCGCCCGCGTCATCGACTCGACGCCGCCGGCAATCGCAAAGTCGATCTCGCCGGCGCGGATCGCCCGGCCTGCGGCGCCGACCGCGTCGAGACCCGATGCACAAAGCCGGTTGAGGGTTTGGCCGGGAACCGTCTCCGGCAGGCCTGCGAGCAGCAGCGCCATGCGTGCGACGTTGCGGTTGTCCTCGCCGGCCTGGTTGGCGCAGCCGAAAAAGACTTCGTCGACCGACGACCAGTCGAGCTTGGGGTGCTTTGCCATCAGCGCCTTGATGGGAGCGGCGGCCAGGTCGTCGGCCCGCACCTTGGCAAGCGATCCGCCAAAGCGGCCGATCGGGGTTCGGACGGCATCACAAATAAAGACATCACCCATCGGCGTTCTCCCTGAGATGGCTCGAATTTGATGGCGAGTTGTAGGAGGGGCCTATCGGCCCGTCAATTGACGGTTTCGCCCGGCAGCGCTGCCTTGCAGGGGTGGAAAACCGGTATCGCGCCGCCGCAATTGAATAGGACCGGCCCGGGAAATTGGTTAGTTTGCGCCGCGCATGACCATCCAGCAGCCCGTGCCCGTTCCGCCCACGCCGCCCGCCGAAACGACGCCTCCGGCGGAAGCGAACGCGCGCGTCACGCCGATGATGGAGCAGTACCTTGAAATAAAGGCCGCCCATCCCGGGCTGCTGTTGTTCTACCGCATGGGCGATTTCTACGAACTGTTCTTCGAGGATGCCGAGATCGCCTCGAAGACGCTCGGCATCGTGCTGACCAAGCGCGGCAAGCACCAGGGGATGGACATCCCGATGTGCGGTGTGCCGGTCGAGCGGTCCGAAGACTATCTGCATCGCCTGATCGGCGCCGGCCATCGCGTCGCGGTCTGCGAGCAGACCGAGGATCCGGCCGCGGCGCGGGCCCGCGGCTCCAAAAGCGTGGTGAAGCGCGCCGTCATCCGGCTGGTGACGCCGGGCACGCTCACCGAGGAGACGCTGCTCGATGCGCGCACCAACAATTACCTGCTCGCGATCGCGCGCGCCCGCTCCTCGGCCGGCGGCGACCGCTTCGGGCTGGCGTGGATCGATATCTCGACCTCCGAGTTCATGGTGACGGAATGCGCCGGCAGCGAACTGCAGGCGACCTTGGCGCGCATCAATCCGAATGAGGCTGTTGTCACCGACGCGCTTTATAGCGACAGCGAGTTTTCGGCCCTGCTCAATGAATTGCCGGCGGTGACGCCGCTGACTCGCGACGTTTTCGACGGTTCCACCGCCGAGCGGCGGCTGTGCGATTATTTCGCGGTCGCGACCATGGACGGGCTCGCCGCGATGTCGCGGCTGGAAGCAACCGCTGCGGCCGCCGCCGTCACCTATATCGACCGCACCCAAGTGGGCAAGCGCCCGCCGCTGTCGCCGCCCGCGCGCGAAGCCACCGGCTCGACCATGGCGATCGATCCGGCCACCCGCGCCAATCTCGAACTGACCCGCACGCTGGCGGGCGAACGGCGCGGCTCGCTGCTCGACGCCATCGACTGCACGGTCACGCCTGCGGGGTCGCGGCTTCTGGCACAACGCCTCGCCGCCCCGCTCACGGACAGCGTGCAGATCGCACGCAGGCTGGATGCGGTGAGCGCATTCGTCGCCGACAGCGCGGCGCGCGAGGATATCCGCTCCATCCTGTGCGGCGCGCCCGACATGTCGCGTGCGCTGGCGCGGCTCTCAGTCGGGCGCGGTGGCCCGCGCGATCTCGCCGGGCTGCGCGACGGCGTCCTCGCCGCCGACCAGGCGCTGGCGCGGCTGGAAGAGCTGGAGCAGCCGCCACAGGAAGTCGCTGCCGTGGTCGCGGCGCTGCGCCGGCCATCGCGGGAACTGGCGCAGGAATATGCGCGGGCGCTGGCAGAGCAATTGCCGCTGATCAAGCGCGACGGCGGTTTTGTGCGCGAGGGCTATGAGCAGGCGCTGGACGAAGCGCGCAGCCTGCGCGACGCCTCGCGGCTGGTCGTCGCCGCGATGCAGGCGCGCTACGCCGACGCGACCTCCATCAAGGGCCTGAAGATCCGGCACAACAATGTGCTCGGCTATTTCGTCGAGGTGACGGCGCAGCATGGCGACAAGCTGATGTCGGCGCCGCTGAACGCGACCTTCATCCACCGCCAGACGCTGGCAGGACAGGTCCGCTTCACGACCGCCGAGCTTGGCGAGATCGAAGCCAAGATCGCCAATGCCGGCGAGCGCGCGCTCAATCTCGAGCTCGAAATCTTCGAGCGGCTCTGCGCCAAGGCGCTGGAGGCGAGCGACGATCTGCGCGCCGCCGCCCATGCCTTTGCCCTGCTCGATGTCGCGACCTCCCTCGCGAAACTCGCGGTCGACGACAATTATGTGCGGCCCGAAGTCGACGCCTCGCTCGGCTTTGCCATCGAAGCCGGAAGGCATCCGGTGGTCGAGCAGGCGTTGCGGCGCGAGGGCCAGCCCTTCATCGCCAACACCTGCGATCTCTCTCCTGCCCCGGGACAAAAATCCGGCCAGCTCTGGCTGATCACCGGCCCGAATATGGCCGGCAAATCGACTTTCCTGCGCCAGAACGCGCTGATCGCGCTTTTGGCCCAGATCGGCTCGTTCGTGCCGGCGGCGCGCGCGCGGATCGGCATTGTCGACCGGCTGTTCTCGCGCGTCGGTGCGGCGGACGATCTCGCGCGCGGCCGCTCGACTTTCATGGTCGAGATGGTCGAGACGGCGGCGATTTTGAATCAGGCGAGCGAACGCTCGCTGGTCATTTTAGACGAGATCGGCCGCGGTACCGCCACCTTCGACGGCCTCTCGATTGCTTGGGCCGCAATCGAGCACCTGCATGAGTCAAGCCGCTGCCGCACGCTGTTCGCCACGCATTATCACGAGCTGACCGCGCTCTCCGCCAAGCTGCCGCGGATGTTCAACGCCACGGTGCGCGTGAAGGAATGGCAGGGCGACGTGGTGTTCCTCCACGAGGTGCTGCCGGGTTCGGCCGACCGCTCCTATGGCATCCAGGTCGCCAAGCTCGCAGGCCTCCCGCCGCCGGTGATCGCGCGGGCGAAGGCGGTGCTGGCGAAACTCGAGGCGCAGGACCGTGGCCAGACCGCCCGCGCGCTCGCCGACGATTTGCCGTTGTTCGCTGTCCCATCGCGCGCGGCCGCCGACCCCGCGCCGCCGAGCGAAGCGGAACGGCTGCTGGAAGCGGTGAAGGCATTGCATCCAGACGAGATGTCGCCGCGCGAGGCGCTGGAGGCGCTGTATGCGCTGAAGGCGAAGCTTCCGAAGTGAGGCAGAATCGCAGGGTGGGCAAAGCGAAGCGTGCCCACCAGTCTTTAGAGTGGTGGGCACGGCGCTAACGCGCCTTTGCTCACCCTACGTTTTCTACGTTTTCGCTACGTTTTCGCCAGCGCCGCCCGCCTCCGCCCGATCCACCACAGCATCAGGTTCCAGCACACGCAGGTCGCGAGCCCGAGGCTTAAGCCGGCCGCCGAGCCGAGATGCAGCGCGCCGACATGCAGCACCGCGATCGCCATGCCAAATCCTATCAGGCCCCAGGCGCTGTTGGCGAGCACCGCGGCTGTTGCGGGTCCGCCGATGCGCGGATGCAGGATCAGCATCATGCTGGTGAACACCGCGGGAAACAGGGCGAGGATGCCGCTGATGCTCGGGCCGACCCGGCCCGACAAGGTGACGACAGTCAGCACGAGCGTGGCCACCAGCGATGCCCGCAGGGGCACGTCGTACCAGCGCCGCGCGACCGGCGGCATCTTGGCGTGACGATAGCGCTGCATCAGCGGGGTGCTGATCGCAAACGCAACCACGTTGATGAGAAGACCGCCCCACACCGACCACTGCATCGAGGCGATGATCGCCGCGATGCCGAGCCACACCGCAACCGCGGCACCAACGCTGACCAGGAGATTGTGGCGTTGCGCCAGCAGCGTGTAGGTCAGCCCCAGAGAGATCGTCGCGGCGTTGATCGGCAGGCTCGTCAGCGCGCCCTGCGCGACGAAGGCCGAGTCATGGTCGAGCGCGAGGAAGACGTAAGCCGGCCCCGCCGAAATCGGCAGCGTCGCGACCAGCGCGCCGATCGCGGGCCCCGAATGCTCGGCAATGAAGGAGGCCGTGACCACGAAGGCCGCCGCCACCGCCATGCGGAAGCCAAGCAAGAGGAAATAGGTGAGGTCGGGGGACATTTCTCATCTGTCGTCCCTACCCAGTGCGGAATTGCGCACCAGGCCGGGACGACACCGAATTTTAGATTCGCTTCATGCTCACCGAAACCTTCGGGCCGTTCTTGATGGTCTGATAGACCACGCAATAACGCTCGGTGAGCTTCAGCAAGAGATCGAGCTTGTCCTGCGGCGCGTCGGTCTCGACCTCGAAGCGGACGCGGATTTCCTCGAAGCCGACCGGTGCCTCCTTGTCGACGCCGAGCGTGCCGCGAAAATCGAGATCGCCCTCGGCGTAGACCAGGCCCTTCTTCAGCGGCACGTCGACCGCGGTCGCGACCGATTTCAAGGTGACGCCGGCGCAGGCGACCAGCGCTTCCAGCAGCATGTCGCCGGAGCAGAGCTCGAGCCCCGAACCGCCGGTCGCGGGATGCAGTCCCGCAACGGCCAGCGCCCGGCCGGTCTCGACCTTGCAGGTCAGCCCCTCGGTATCGATCGAGCCCTTGGCTTTCAGGGTGATGACCGCGGCCGCGGGGTCCTGCTTGTAGCGTTCCTTGATCGGGGCCTGCATTGCGCGGAGTTCGGCGGCGTCCATTTTCTTCTCCCTGATTATTTTTCGAGGCCGGATTTAATGGGAAATTGTGGCCGTGTCACCACCACATCGATTCCCCGACACTCGATTTGGCATCGCGGTCGGGGATGCTGCGGTCGAGCGAGCGATCGAGCGCGGTCAGGACATGGCGCTTGAAGCGCTCGAACAGCTCGGAGGCGCGGTCGCGCGGCCGTGTCAGATTGACTCTGATCTCCTCAAACAGCCGGCCAGGCCGCGGCCGCATCACCAGCACGCGGTCGGCCAGCACCACCGCCTCATCGACATCGTGGGTCACCAGGATCAGCGTCGGCCGCGTATCGGCCCAGAGGTCGAGCAGATGATCCTGCAGGTCGCGCCGGGTGAAGGCATCGAGCGCCGAGAACGGCTCGTCCAAAAGGAGCACTTCCGGCTGCGGCACCAGCGCGCGGGCAATCGCCACCCGCTGCGCCTGCCCGCCAGAAAGCTCGCGCGGCCAGGCATTGGCCTTGTCGACGAGGCCTACGCGCGCCAGCGCGGCCGCGACCTTCTCGCGCCTTGCGCTGGCGGGCAGGTCGGACAGGCCAAAGCCGATATTGTCGGCGACGCTGAGCCAGGGCAACAGCCGCGGCTCCTGGAAGATGATGCCGATCTTGGCATGCGGCGCCAGGATCGTGGTGTCGTCGAGCGTCACCGTGCCCGCGGTCGCACGGTCGAGCCCGGCGATGGCGCGCAGCAGCGTGGACTTGCCGCAACCGGAGCCCCCGATGATGGCGATGATCTCGCCGGGATTGATCGCGGCGGAAAACCGCTCCAGCGCATGCACGCCGTTGGGATAAATCTTGCCGACCCGATCGAGCGCCAGCATCACGCGCCCCCGTCCTGTTTGCCAAAGGCGTCCTGCCAGCGCAGGAACGGCAAAGCCGCGATCTCGATCAGCCAGTCGGTGAGCTTGCCGAGGATGGCGAAGATCACGATCGCCGCCATGATCTGCGCGGGCTTGCCGAGTTGTTGGCCATCGAGCAGGAGATAGCCCAAGCCTTCGGACGCCCCGATCAGTTCGGCCGCGACCACGAACATCCATCCGAGGCCAAGACCGACCCGCAGGGCCACGACATAGGCCGGCAGCACGGCGGGCAGGAGGATGCGGCGGATCATGGCGGGGCCGGAGAGGCGGAAGACACGCCCGACTTCGACGATCTTGCGGTCGACCGCGAGGATCGCGCCCATCACGCCGAGATAGACCGGGAAGAACACACCGACCGCGATCAGCACGATCTTCGAGGTTTCGAAAATGCCGAGCCAGAGCACGAACAGCGGCACCCAGGCGAGCGAGGGAATCGCGCGCAGCGCCTGCACGGTCGGGTCGAGCAGCCGCCGCGCCAGCACCCAATAGCCGGAGATGGCCCCGAGGACGGTCCCGGCGATGATGCCGAAGCCGAAGCCGAGCCCGACGCGGGTCAGCGTCGCGATGATATGGCGCGAGAGCTCGCCGCTCTGCGCCAGCTCGACAATGGTGGCGAAGACGCGGCTCGGCGGCGGCACCAGCCGGCCGTTGGAATAGCCGAGCCAGACGATCAGCTCCCAGAGCACGGCAACACCAACCGGCAGCAACAGCCCGAGCGCCGGCCGCGCATAGCGCGCGAGTCGCGATGATGGCGCCCGCGCCGCGACGCGGGCCGTTTGCTCGATGGGCAGTTCGACGGTCATGGCCATAGCAAGACGCTTCTCGCCGGGGATTGCAAGGCACTCCGCTGTCGTCCCGGCGAAGGCCGGGACCCATAACTACAAGCCGTTGTTGTTGCAACACGCTGTGGCCTCAGCTCACTACAACAATTGACATCGGTGGTTATGGGTCCCGGGTCGCGCTTCGCTTGCCCGGGACGACGGTGGTGTTAATTCGTCGGCAGCGGAACCTGGTCGTCGATCAGTGAATCCAGTGCCGCCTTCACATCGACCTTGGCGTCGATCACGCCGGCCTGCTGCAACGCGACGCCGGCGGCGAGGATGGATTCCCGCTGCGGCGCGCCGATGCGGCTGTGGGTCAGCTCGGTGCGCTCCTTGAGCTGCTTGTCGACCACGTTCTCCGGCAGCTTTGTCACCGCCATGAAGGTCTTCTTCAGCTCGTCGTAATTTGCCAGCGAATATTTGCGCGCCTCTTCATAAGTGGCCAGCACGCGGCGGACGATGTCGGGATAATCCTTCAGGAACTGCTCGCGCACATTGAGGATGCCCCAGGTGTTGGCGTCGGCCTTGCGATAGAACAGCTTGGCGCCATCCTCGATCTCGGCCTGCGCCATCATCGGGTCGAGCCCGGCCCAGGCATCGACATCGCCGCGGATCAGCGCGGTCTTGCCGTCGGGATGCTGCAGCAGCACCGGGGTGATATCCTTTTCCGAAAGCCCCGCGCCGAGCAGCGCGCGCACCAGGAAGATGTGCGGATCGGTGCCACGGGTCACCGCGACGCGCTTGCCCTTGAGGTCGGCGACATCAGCGATCTTCGAGTCCCTGGTCGTCACCAGCGCGGTCCATTCGGGACGCGAATAGACATAGATCGACTTGATCGGATTGCCGTTGATCTTCGCGACCAGCGCGGCCGAGCCCGCGGTCGAGCCGAAATCGATTCCGCCCGCGTTGAGGAACTCCAGCGCCTTGTTGGAGCCGGCCGATTGCACCCAGACGATGCTGATGCCATCCTTGGCGAATTCCTTTTCGAGCAGGCCCTTCTGCTTCAGCACCATCGAGACCGGATTGTAGGTCGCCCAGTCGATGTGGATTTCCTTCAGCGCCTCGGCGGCGAATGCCCCCGGCGAAATCATGAAAGCCGCCGTGATCGCAGCCAATGCCCATCGTGCTATTTTACCCATTTGAATACCCCTCGCTTCCGCCCTGCTTGAAACCGCGTTTTATTTCAATATCTTATACATTGAGGTCAACGAGAAAATCCGCCCATGCGAACGGGACGCGCGAGAACAGCTTTGCCCGAGGAGACGCGAAAGCAGCATGGGCGCGCTGTTCGCCCCACAATGTCCCGTGACAGCGCAGCCGCTGTCCGATATCCGGTTAGGTGATGGACCACATCGTCGCACAGACTGAGCCCAAGGCCGATAACACGGCTGATAACGAGGCAGATAGCAAGGCCGAGACCGGCTTCGATTCGCAGCGGATCGCGGCTGCGGTCGACGCGCTGGCGGAAAAGCACGCCGGCCGCGAGGACGTGTTCCGCTCATCCGTGGCGCAGCTGCTCAAAGCGGAGCTGATGGCGGCGCGCGAAGCAGCGCAGGCGATCCTGTTGAAGGACCGTCACGGCCGGCGTTGCGCCGAGCGGCTCTGCTTCGTGCAGGACGAGATCATCCGCATCCTGTTTGCGGCGGCGACGCGACATCTCTACCGCTCGCCGATTCCATCCGGCGCCGAGCGCATGGCTGTGGTCGCGACCGGCGGCTATGGCCGCGGGCTGATGGCGCCGGAGTCCGACATCGATCTCTTGTTCATCCTGCCCTACAAGCAGACCGCCTGGGGCGAGCAGGTCGCCGAAGCCATTCTCTATTGCCTGTGGGACATGGGCTTGAAGGTCGGCCACGCCACGCGCTCGGTCGACGAATCGATCCGGCAGGCGCGCGGCGACATGACCATCCGTACCGCGATCCTGGAGACGCGGTTTCTGACGGGCGACAAGCAGCTCTATGACGAGCTGGTCGAACGCTTCGACAGGGAAGTCGTGCAGGGCACCGCGGCCGAGTTCGTCACGGCCAAACTCGCCGAACGCGAGGAGCGGCATCGCCGCGCCGGGCAATCGCGCTACCTGGTCGAGCCCAATGTGAAGGACGGCAAGGGCGGGCTGCGCGACCTGCACACGCTGTTCTGGATCGCGAAATACGTCTACCGCGTGCGCGAGACCGACGAACTGCTCGAGCGCGGCGTATTCGACGCGCAGGAATACCGCATCTTCCGCCGCTGCGCCGATTTCCTCTGGTCGGTCCGCTGCAACCTGCATTTCTTCGCGGGCCGCGCGGAAGAGCGCCTGTCCTTCGACCTGCAGCGCGAGATCGCGATCCGGCTCGGCTATACCAGCCATCCCGGCATGCAGGACGTCGAACGTTTCATGAAGCATTACTTCCTGGTGGCAAAGGACGTCGGCGATCTCACCGCGATCCTCTGCGCCAAGCTGGAGGACCAGCAGGCCAAGCCCGCGCCGGTGCTGAGCCGGATGATGGCGCGCTTGAGGCCCGGCACGTCGCGGCGGCGGGTGCCCGACAGCGACGATTTCATCGTCGACAACAACCGCATCAATCTCGCCGCGCCCGACGTGTTCAAGCACGACCCGGTCAATCTGATCCGGATCTTCCGGCTCGCGCAGAAGAACAACCTTGCCTTCCACCCCGACGCGATGCGCACGGTGACGCGTTCGCTGAAGCTGATCGACAGCAGCTTGCGCGACAATCCCGAGGCCAACCGGCTGTTCATGGAGATCCTGACCTCCAACGACGCCGAAACCGTGCTGCGGCGGATGAACGAGACCGGCGTGCTCGGCCATTTCATCCGCGCCTTCGGCAAGATCGTGTCGATGATGCAGTTCAACATGTACCACCACTACACGGTGGACGAGCATCTGATCCGCTGCATCGGCTTCCTGCAGGACATTGAGCGCGGCGGCAATGAAGAGCTGCTGCTGGCGAGCGACCTGATGCGCAAGATCCGCCCCGAGCACCGCCCGGTGATCTATATCGCCGTGCTGCTGCACGACATCGCCAAGGGCCGGCCCGAGGATCATTCGATCGCCGGCGCCAAGGTGGCGCGGCGGCTCTGCCCGCGGCTCGGCTTCTCCTCCAGCGATACCGAGCTTGTGGCGTGGCTGATCGAAGAGCATCTGACCATGTCGACGGTGGCGCAGTCGCGCGACCTCTCCGACCGCCGCACCATCGAGAACTTTGCCGGCGTGGTGCAATCGGTCGAGCAGATGAAGCTGCTCACGATCCTCACCACCGCCGATATCCGTGGCGTCGGCCCAGGGGTGTGGAACGGCTGGAAGGCGCAGCTGTTGCGCACGCTTTATTACGAGACCGAGCCGGTGCTGACCGGCGGCTTCTCGGAAGTGAACCGCGCCCGTCGCATCGCCGCGGCGCAGGCGGAATTCCGCGGAGCCTTCACCGAATGGCCGGAAGCCGAGATCAACGCCTATATCGGCCGGCACTATCCGGCCTACTGGCTCAAGGTCGAGCTGCCGCGCAAGATCCGCCACGCCAGGTTCATGCGATCAAGCGAAGAGGCCGGCCACAAGCTCGCGATCAATGTCGGCTTCGACGAGGCGCGCGGCGTCACCGAGCTGACGATCCTCGCAATGGACCATCCCTGGCTGCTGTCGATCATCGCCGGCGCCTGCGCATCGGCCGGCGCCAACATCGTCGACGCCCAGATCTACACCACCACCGACGGCCGCGCGCTCGACACCATCGCGATTTCGCGGGAATACGACCGCGATGAGGACGAAGGCCGCAGGGCGACCCGTATCGGTGAGATGATCGAGGACGTGCTGGAAGGCAAGCTGCGGCTGCCGGAAGCCGTCGCCCGCCGCGCCGCCGGCCGCGGCAAGCTTCGGCCCTTCGTCGTGGAACCGGAAGTCATCATCAACAACCAGTGGTCGGAGCTCTACACCGTGATCGAGGTGTCCGGCCTCGACCGGCCCGGCCTGCTGTATCAGCTGACCACCGCGCTCTCGAAGCTGAACCTCAACATCGCCTCCGCCCATGTTGCGACCTTCGGCGAACGCGCGCGTGACGTATTCTATGTCACCGACCTGCTCGGCGCGCAGATCAACGCGCCGACCCGCCAGGCCGCGATCAAGAGCGCGCTGCTGCATTTGCTCGCCACGGACGAAGCGGTGGCGAAGCCTGCGGCTTAGCCTTCTTCACCTCGCCCCGCCTGCGGGGAGAGATCGGATCGCATCGCAGATGCGATCCGGGTGAGGGGGACTCACCGCGAATCTCTCTGTCACCGTGTTTGCGGAAGTAGCCCCTCTCCGCGCAAGAGCGGGGAGAGGGAGAAGAGAGACCACCGCTAAAACTTGGTAATCGGCTCCAGCTTCTCGCCGGAACGGAAGGCGCGCAGCGGCGCGGTATCGCTATAGACCACCTCTTCCGCGATCTTGCCGTCACGAAGCCGGAACTTGTCGACGCCGCGCCAGGAGAAGCGCGCACCATTCACATTGCGCGTGGTCTGCCATTCGATGATCACCACATTGCCGCGCGAGGTCCAGTCGAGCAGCTGCCAGACAAAATCCGGCGCCGCCGCGGTCTGCACCTCCATCAGCCTGGCCAGCTCGGTGCCCTTGACCGGGCGGTCTACCAGCGGCGTGGTCAGCGTGCCGTCGGCATGCCAGAGCTCAAGAAAGGCGTTGCCGTCGCGCGCCGCCCAGGCCGCCGCAAAGCGCGTGACAAAGTCCTGGATTTCTTCGTTGGTCATGTTGTCGTCTCCATCTTGAGGTGATGGAAACCCTAGCGGCGCCCGGGAAAATCGTCTGGCGGTTTGCGGACCTGACGGTTCAGGCTCGCGGCCGCTTTTTGTTTTGACGCGTTTTCTTCACGCGAACCGGGGTCCACTTCGCTTGAAAACGCTATAGTGCGACGCCCTCGTGGGTGAGCAGCCAGCGCTTGCGCGCGAGCCCGCTGCCATATTTCACCAGCGAGCCATTGGCCGCGATCAGGCGATGACAGGGAATGACGACGCTGATCGGGTTCGAGCCATTGGCGTGCCCGACCGCGCGCATGGCGTTTGGCGAGCCGAGTTTTGCCGCCAGCGCGCCATAGGTCATGGTTTGGCCAGCCGGAATCTTCGGCAGCGCGTTCCAGACTTTGCGCTGGAACGGCGTGCCGGCGATGCGCCATTCGATCGACTTCAGCGCATCGAGATCGCCGTTGAAATAATCAGCGAGGGCCGACCTGATCGCCTTTGGCGCACGCGACGCCTTCAAATCCGCTGCACCATATTGCAGCCGCAGCAGTTCCCTGATCCGCGCGGCATGATCCTCCCAGTCGAACGCACGCAGCGCGCCGTCGCCGTCGGTGACGACCAGCGCCGGCCCAATCGGCGTTTCCAGCCGATCGACCGCAAATGTTTCAGGCGGCTTCGCGGGCATCGGCCTTGTCCTGAACCTGTCCGGATGCCGCTGCGCCCGCGGCCCACAGATGCAGCGCCGCATAGGCGCGCCATGGCCGCCAGGCTTCCGCACACGCGAGCAGCTCCTCCGGCGATGGCCGGCGGCCGCTTGCATCCGCCATGGCGCGGAGCAATCCGACATCGGCGGCGGGAAAAGCGTCGGGCTCGCGCAATTCGCGCATGGCGATGTATTGCGCGGTCCATTCGCCGATGCCTGGGAGGGCGCGCAATTTGGCGATCGCCTGATCGAGACTCGCGCCACGGCTGAAGATCATGGGATCGGCCGAGATCGCCTCCGCCAGCGCGATCAGCGCCCTCGCCCGCGCGCCGGGCATGGCGAAGCCAGCGGGATCGACGGATGCGATCGCCTTAGGCGAGGGGAATACATGACTGAGCCCATCGTCATCTCGGATCGAAGCTGACAACGGCGTGCCATGCACCTGCACCAGCCTGCCAAGCAACTTCGTCGCCGCCGGCACGGTGATCTGCTGGCCGCAGATCGCGCGCATCGCCAGCTCAAAGCCGTCCCAGGCGCCCGGCACGCGCAGTCCCGGCCGCGTTGCGACCAGCGGCGCCAATGTCGAGTCCTGCGCAAGATGGGCGCCGATCTGGTCGGGATCGGCGGCGAGATCGAACACTCGCCGCACCCGCGCGATGATCGACGGCAGCGCCGCCATGTCGGGGAAACGCACGGTGACATCGACACGGCTCTTGTCGGCCGGCGTCACCGTGACGACGCCGCTGTGCTTGCCGAAAGCGATGCTGCGCTTGTAGCTGCCGCGCGAAACCAGCTCGACGCCTGGGATCGCACGCGCGCCAAGGAACGTCAGCATCGCGTCCCAGTCATAGGGCGGCCGATAGGAAAGACGCACCGACAGCGCGTCCGCCTCGCGCCGCGGCTTGTCTCTGGTTCGGCGCAGCGTCGCCGGCGCACGGCCGAACAGATCGCGAAAGGTTTCATTGAAGCGGCGGACGCTGCCGAAGCCGGAGGCGAGCGCCACTTCCGCCATCGGCAACGAAGTCTCGTGAATGAGCTGCTTGGCCAGCAGCACGCGCCGCGTTTGCGCTACCGCGATTGGAGAGGCACCGACATGCTGGCGGAACAGCCGCCGCAACTGCCGCGCGCCAACGCCAAGCCGGTCGGCGAGACCCTCGACGTCGTCGGCATCGAGGCCGCCGGCCTCGATCAGCG
The DNA here is from genome assembly GCA_035568535.1 of Bradyrhizobium sp. GTDB lineage: Bacteria > Pseudomonadota > Alphaproteobacteria > Rhizobiales > Xanthobacteraceae > Bradyrhizobium. The sequence continues at coordinate 33,435 of DATMNV010000027.1, read as the reverse complement.
CCAACGCCCGCGACACCGTGTTGGAGGTGCCGCGCCAGAACGCAAGCTCCGGCGAAATCTCGGGGCGGCAGCGCAGACACGGACGAAAGCCTGCTTCCTGCGCGGCTGGAGCAGACGCGAAGAACGAGACGTTCTCGAATTTCGGCGTGCGCGCCGGACAGATCGGCCGGCAATAGACGCCGGTGGTCTTTACGCCGACGAACAGGCGTCCGTCGAAGCGGGCATCGCGGGTCGAGATCGCGCGGTAACAGGCAAGGCGGTCCATATCCATGGCTGCAACATGGTCCTTCGAGGCATCTCTGTCTCGCGGTTTCCGGACATGGTCATCTTCGACCCCGGAAGGCAGCGCAAGACCGTCGCACTCTCTCGCCCACGCATGCTAGCATCCACCCGAAACCGGGGGTCGGCATGGGTCTGGTCGCAAATATCCTGGTGGCGCTGGTCGCCGCGCTGCACGTCTATTTCCTGATCCTGGAGATGTTTCTCTGGACCAAGCCGGCGGGCCTGAAGGCATTTGGCCTCACGCAGGAAAAGGCCGCGGATTCCGCGGTGCTGGCCGCCAACCAGGGTCTTTATAATGGCTTCCTCGCCGCCGGCCTGATCTGGGGGCTGGTTCAAACCGTCCCCGGCTTCGCGTTCCAGATCAAAGTGTTCTTCCTGCTCTGCGTGATCGCGGCCGGCGTCTATGGCGCCATCAGCGTCAGCCGGAAGATCCTGTTCGTACAGGCCGCACCCGCCGCGATCGCATTGATTTTGCTTTGTTTAGCCTAAGGTTGGTTCACCTTTCCGAACCGCGTCATCTTGCATTGCGGGATGGCTTCCTCCACACTCCGCGCCCAGCGATGGCTACTTAAAGACCATCCGGACAATCCCCACACATGAGGAACGCACCAATATGAGGAACGGTTTTCTCCATTTTGCCGGCGCCGCGGCGCTCGCGCTGGCGCTGTCGGCGAATTCGGCCTTCGCGCAGAAGAAGTACGACACCGGCGCGACCGATACCGAGATCAAGATCGGCCAGACCAACCCATTTAGCGGACCGGCCTCCGCCTACGCCACCATCGGCAAGACCCAGGCCGCCTTTATCAAGATGATCAACGATCAGGGCGGCGTGAACGGCCGCAAGATCACCCTGGTCCAGTATGACGACGCCTACTCGCCGCCAAAGGCCGTCGAGCAGGTGCGCAAGCTGGTCGAGAGCGACGAGGTGCTCTTGACCTTCCAGCTCCTCGGCACGCCGTCGAACGCCGCCGTGCAGAAATATCTCAACTCCAAGAAGGTGCCGCAGCTGTTCGCGGCGACCGGCGCTTCGAGGTTCACCGACCCGAAGAATTTTCCGTGGACGATGGGCTTCAACCCGAACTACTTCGTCGAAGGCCGCATCTACGGCCAGTACATCATCAAGAATCATCCGCAGGCCAAGATCGGCATCCTCTATCAGAACGACGATCTGGGTAAGGACTACCTCAACGGCATCAAGGCAGGCCTCGGCGACAAGGCGGCCAGCATGATCGTCGCGGAAGCCTCCTACGAGGTCTCCGATCCGACCGTCGACTCGCAGATCCTCAAGATCAAGGACGCCGGCACCGACCTGTTCTTCTCGGCCACGACGCCGAAGCAGGCGGCGCAGGCGATCAAAAAGATCGCCGAGCTCAACTGGCATCCGGTGCAGATCGTCGACATCAACGCCACCTCGGTCGGCGCCGTCATGAAGCCGGCAGGGCTCGATGCCTCCAAGGGCGTGATCAGCGTCAACTACGGCAAGGATCCGCTTGATCCGACCTGGAAGGACGATCCGGGCATGAAGAAGTATTTCGAGTTCATGGCGAAGTACTATCCGGACGGCGACAAGGATTCGAACTTCAATACCTACGGCTACGCGACCACGCAGCTCCTGATCCACGTGCTGAAGCAGTGCGGCGACAACCTGACGCGAGAGAACGTCATGAAGCAGGCGACCTCGCTGAAGGACGTCGTAACCGACATTGCGCTGCCAGGCATCAAGATCAACACCACGCCCGACGACTACCGCGTCAACAAGCAGTTGCAGATGATGAAGTTCAACGGCGAGCGCTGGGAGCTGTTCGGCCCCATCCTCGAGGACACCGGCGCGGCGGGTTAAGCGCAGCAACGTCTCACGAAACCATCGGCGGTCTTCGGGCCGCCGATTTGTTTTGCTCGTCATTGCCGGGCTTGACCCGGCAATCCATCGCGAAAAGAAACTCGTTTCTGATGGATGCGCGGGTCAAGCCCGCGCATGACGAGCGGAGAGCACTACTTCGGAATCTCCCCGAACGTCTTGCCGACCGGCAGCACGGCATGCCGGATCAGCCGTGAGTCCTCGACCGCGGCCTGGCGATGCTTCACCGCTTCGCGATAGACGGGGTCGCGGATCATTTCGACGAAGGCGGCCACGCTCGGATACTCGGCGATGAAGCAGTGGTCCCAGCGCTCGGCCTCGGGGCCGATCAGCATCAATTCGAAGCGGCCCTGCCACACGATCCGGCCGCCGAGGCGTTCGAACACCGGCCCGCTCTCGCGGCCATAGGCCGCATAGGCTTCCGCGCCGGTTGCCTTGCGGCCATCGGGATAGGCCGCCTCTGCACGCAGCCGCACCAGATTGAGCATGTGGATCGGGCCTGGCCGGTCGCTCTCCCGAAATTGTGCGAAAACCTCCTTGGTCGGATCGATATGGCCCATGCGGCGCTCCCCAAAAATCTCGATTGTCGCCATTCCTTAGAGCACGATCCAGAAAAGTGGGAACCGGTTTTCTGAAAAGATCATGCTCAACCAGGAATCAGGCCACTGCCCTACCCCCTAATCACGAATTAACCTCTCCGTAACCGGCCCTTAAACCCTGCGGCGTAGCGTTCGCGCGAAGTGATGTGGGCGGCGTATCGCGGATGGCGTGGGGACGGAAAAAAAGTGGCGGACGCAAGGAGCCGCGCTTCGGGCTTGCGGCGACTCTCGCCGATCTGCGCCTCGACCCCAAAGACCGCATTCCGGCCGCCGGCGAAGACAAGCCGAAGAAGGCTTCCAAACGCAAATTCGACGATGACGACGATGACGACGTGGAGCCGCCGGTGGAGCGCAAGCCGCGCCCCTCCCGAAGCGGCAGCAGCCGCCGGGCCAGACCGCCCTCACGCTTCAGTCTCGGACGTCTGATCTATTGGGGCGCGGTGCTCGGCCTATGGGCCGTCATTGCGGTTGTCGGCGCCGTGGTCTGGGCCGGCGCGCATCTGCCTCCGATCCAGTCGCTGGAAATCCCCAAGCGCCCGCCGACCATCGAGATTGTCGGCACTGACGGCAGCGTGCTCGCCCAGCGCGGCGAAATGGCCGGCGCCAATGTCTCGCTGAAGGACTTGCCGCCCTACCTGCCAAAGGCGTTCATCGCGATCGAGGACCGCCGCTTCTATTCGCATTACGGCGTCGACCCCTGGGGCATCCTCCGCGCGGCGGTGGCGAACGTGCTGCATCGGGGCGTGTCGCAGGGCGGCTCGACCCTGACCCAGCAGCTTGCGAAAAACCTGTTCCTGACCCAGGAGCGCACGTTCGCGCGAAAGCTTCAGGAGGCCGAACTCGCGCTCTGGCTGGAGCGCAAGCACTCCAAGGCCGAACTCCTAGAACTCTATCTCAACCGCGTCTATTTCGGCTCCGGTGCCTATGGCGTCGAGGCCGCCGCGCAGCGTTATTTCGGCAAGTCGGCGAAGAACGTGACGCTGGCGGAAGCCGCGATGCTGGCGGGCCTCGTCAAATCGCCCTCGCGGCTCGCGCCAAACCGCAACCCGGAGGGTGCGGAGGCACGCGCAAAAACCGTGCTCGCTGCAATGGCGGAAGCAAAATTCATCACCGAGGCCCAGGCGCAGGCCTCGAGCGCACACCCCGCGATCTCGGTGAAGCCGGCCGGCGCCGGCACCGTCAACTATGTCGCCGACTGGATCGGCGAGGTGCTCGACGACCTGATCGGCCAGATCGAGCAGAGCGTCGTGGTCGAAACCACCATCGATCCCAGGCTGCAGAGCGTGGCGGAGGCCGCGATCATCGACGAGCTCGCGGCCAAGAGCGTGAAGTTCAATGTCAGCCAGGGCGCGCTGGTCGCAATGAGCCCCGACGGCTCGGTGCGCGCCATGGTCGGCGGGCGGAACTATGGCGAGAGCCAGTTTAACCGCGCGGTCACCGCGAAACGCCAGCCGGGCTCGGCGTTCAAGCCATTCGTCTATCTCACCGCTATCGAGGCCGGGCTAACGCCGGAAACCATCCGCCAGGACGCGCCGCTCGACGTGAAGGGCTGGAAGCCCGAGAACTACACCCATGAATATTTCGGGCCGGTGACGCTGACCCAGGCGCTCGCCATGTCGCTCAACACGGTCGCGGTGCGGCTCGGGCTCGAAGTCGGACCGAAGAACGTGGTGCGCACCGCGCACCGGCTCGGCATTTCCTCCAAGCTCGAGCCCAATGCCTCGATCGCGCTCGGCACCTCGGAAGTATCAACGCTGGAGCTGGTCGGCGCCTACGCACCCTTCGCAAATGGCGGCCTCAGCGTGTCCCCGCATGTGGTGACCCGGATTAAGACGCTCGAGGGCAAGGTGATCTACACCCGCCAGCCCGAAGAGCCGAACCAGGTGATCGAGCCGCGCAGTGTCGCGATGATGGACACCATGATGGAGCAGACGCTGATCTCCGGCACCGCGAAGAAGGCGGATATCCCGGGCTGGCCGGCCGCCGGCAAGACCGGCACCAGCCAGGATTTCCGCGACGCCTGGTTCATCGGCTACACCGCCAATCTCGTGACCGGCGTCTGGCTCGGCAATGACGACAATTCTCCGACCAAGAAAGCGACCGGCGGCGGACTGCCGGTGGAGGTATGGACCCGCTTCATGCGCGCGGCGCATCAGGGCGTGCCGGTGGCGGCGCTGCCGAATTCGCAGCTGACGGGACCCACGCTCGCGCAGATCGCTTCGCAGATCACCGCGCCGACACCGCCTACGCCGGTGCAGGCAGGTGCAGGTATGCGTCAACCGCGAGGGGCGGCGCGACCGGAGCCAGCGGCAGGCTTGGATGGCTGGCTGATGGACCGGTTGTTTGGCGGGAACAGGTAGGCTGGGCGAGCACCACGTCATTGCGAGCGAAGCGAAGCAATCCAGAGTCTCGCGCGTCGCTCTGGATCGCTTCGTCGCTTCGCTTCTCGCAGTGACGAAGGTCCACCCCGGCGTTATGCCGGCTTTCGCCGGGACGAAAGCGGTGGCTAATCCTCGATCCCGTACCGATGCAAATCGTTGCCGTAGGTGTCGAGCCACTTCTTGGCGCGCTCGACCGAGGGACAGACGCGCCCCACCACCCGCCAGAAGCGCGGCGAGTGGTTCATCTCGACGAGATGGGCGACCTCATGCGCGGCGAGATAATCGAGCACGAAGGGCGGGGCCAGGATCAGGCGCCAGGAGAACGACAGCGACCCTGCCGAAGTGCAGGAACCCCACCGGCTCGACTGGTCGCGGATCGAGAGCCGCTTGACGCGCACGCCAAGCGCTTGCGCGTATTCCGTCGCCGACTTATGCAACTCGCGGCGCGCCTCGCGCTTGAGGAAATCATGCACGCGGCGATCGATGAAATCATAATCGCCGGCGACGCAGATGACCTTGTCGCCGGAGTCCCGCGTCTCCGTCCACACCGTGCCGCGCTCGCCGGAGCGATGCACGATCCGGTGGGGCACGCCGCGCAGCGGCACCACGGTGCCGGGCTGGAACGGAGCCGCCTTCGGCAGACGCCCGAGACGCGCGGCGATCCAGCCGCCATGAAGCTGTGCGAACTCGCGCGCTTCGGGAAGCGTGCCGCGCGGAGGCATGGTGAGGATGGCTTCGCGGTCGGTCGGATGGATTCGCAGGGTGTAGCGGCGCGCGCGTCTGTGCCGGCGAAGCCTGATCGCAAAGACTTGCGACCCATGCTTGACCAGAAGAGTCGAGGGTTCGGCAGGGCGCCGATACAGGAGCGCGCGGGTGGCCATATCTGTCAGTCCGGGGAGGAGTAGTTCGCCCGGATTCTGCCATATCCGCCGCCAGGGAAATCGCTCGGCGCAAAAACAAATCATTTGCCCAATATACAGGGGCTGGCCCTTTACCAGACCCTACCGGATGGGCCTGCAGGCGAAATTTTTCGCCGGGAACCCGCCCCCGGAGGCCGCTCAAGGGTTGAGTTAATACTCACTCCTTCAGCAAGCCCAGAATCGGACATTCTTAACGAGGATTCAGTGACTTAACCAAACCCCTGATTCGCATGCCCCGCGATGTTTGCGCGACGAGTTCGTACATGAACGCGATGAGTCGTCGATTACTCAGCAGCGAGTGCGAGCAATGACTTTGGATTCGCCGACGACATCATGAAATCGTTGATGCGCGGCACGATTTCCGACTTGAAACGGGAACCGTTGAACACGCCGTAGTGTCCGACACCCTTCTGCATGTAGTGAACACGGCGATGATTGGGGATCGACGTGCAGAGTCCATGGGTCGCTTCGGTCTGGCCGAGACCGGAAATGTCGTCGTTCTCGCCTTCCACCGTCATCAGCGCCACGCGCATGATCCTGGATGGATCGACCGGCCGGCCACGATGCGTCATCTCGCCCTTCGGCAACGCGTGTTTGATGAACACGGTCTCGACGGTCTGCAGGTAATACTCGGCGGCGAGGTCCATCACCGCCAGATATTCATCGTAAAACACCCGGTGCTTGTCGACGAGATCGCCGTCGCCCTTCACCAGATTGGCAAACAGCTGCTTGTGGGCGTTCATGTGCCGGTCGAGATTCATCGAAATGAAGCCGTTGAGCTGCAAAAAGCCCGGATAGACGTCGCGCATCACGCCAGGATGCGGGAACGGCACCTTGGTGATGACGTTGTTGCGGAACCATTCGATGCCGCGCTCTTCAGCGAGATTGTTGACTGCGGTCGGATTGCGCCTTGTATCGATCGGCCCACCCATCAAGGTCATCGACAGCGGCACAAAGGGATCGCGGTTCGCTTCCATGATGGAGACCGCGGCCAGCACCGGTACCGACGGCTGGCACACGGCGATGATATGCATGTTGCCGCCCAGCGCATGCAGCATCTCGATGACGTAATCGATATAGTCGTCGAGATCGAAGCGGCCTTCGGCCAGCGGCACCATGCGCGCGTCCGCCCAATCGGTGATGTAGACTTCGAGGGTCGGCAGGAAGGCCTCGACGGTGCCGCGCAGCAGCGTCGCGTAATGGCCCGACATCGGCGCCACGATCAGCACACGCGGCTGCGGGCTGCGCAGCGGGCGCGTCAGCTTGCGGTCGAAATGCAGCAGGCGGCAGAACGGCTTTTCCCACACGCTCTTGATTTCGATCGGCGCGCGGATGCCGTTGACCTCGGTCTCGTGCAGGCCCCATTCCGGCTTGCCGTAGCGGCGCGTGGTGCGCTCGAACAATTCGCAGGCCGCCGCGATCGACTTGCCGAACTCGGTATGGGTCCAGGGATTGAGCGGATTCTGAAACAGGATTTTGGTGGCATCCGTCACCGCCCGCGCCGGATTGAGCGAGGCCTGCGCCATCTCGTACATCCAGTACATCGGCGTCGTCAGTGCCGGACTGCCTTCGGCCGCCAGCGGCGGTGCGTTGCCAAACTCACCAATCGGCATTTGATCACAAACCCCTGTTTTGCGCCGCAGCATACTGGACAATGCAAAATAATGCGTCAATGCATAGATCGGTATATCCACGCTCCTACCCAACCGAACAGCCCGTGAATCCACGGGAAAGTGACTTATTCACCGCCCCCGAGCAGTGATCCGTGACGGCGGGCGCTGTTCAAAAGGGCAATGAATGCCGCAAACGACGCCACCAGCAGCAGCGCGTTGATCAGCAGCGCCCCGAGCATCAGGTCGGCGCGGAAGACGTGATCGGTCAGCAGCGCCCGCAGCCCCTCGAAGACGTAGGTCGGTGGCAGGCACCAGGACACATGCTGCAGCCAGAGCGGCAGCACCTTGACCGGATAGTAGACGCAGGCAAGCGGCATCAGCGCGAACATCAGCGTCCAGACGATACTCTCTGCGCCGAGCCCGTTACGCAGCACGAGCCCCGAGACGAAGATGCCGACCGCCCAACTCGTGAAGATCAGGTTGCAGAAGAAGGCGATCGCCGGCAGGCCGAGGCCGTAGAAATTGAAGTGAAAGAAATAATAGGCGAGCGCCGTCATCGGAATCACGCCGATCGCGAGCCGGATGAGGCTCATCGCCATCAGCGCGAGCAGGAACTCGATCGGCTTCAGCGGGCTCATCATCAGGTTGCCGAGGTTGCGCGCCCACATCTCCTCCAGGAACGAGATGGAGAAGCCGAGCTGGCCGCGGAACAGGATGTCCCACAGGATGACGGCGCCAATCAGCGTGCCGCCCGCGCGCGCGAAGAACCCGGCATTCTGCGCGATATAGGTCTGCAGGAAACCCCAGGTGATGACCTGGAGGATCGGCCAGTACATCAGCTCCAGCAGCCGCGGCCAGGAGGAACGCAGGAGATACCAGTAGCGCAGGATCATCGCGCCGATGCGCTGCAGCGAGATGCCGCGGTGGACTGCGAGCTCGCTCATGATACGGCCTCCTGCACACGGCCGCGCGCGACATCGAGGAACACCTCCTCGAGATTGGCGCGGCTGTAGCGGGCCATGATACGATCGGGGCTGTCATCCTCCTCGATGCGGCCGCGCTTCAAGATGATCACGCGGTCGCAGAGCCGCTCGACCTCGAACATGTTGTGCGAGGCGAGCAGGATGGTGGCATCGTGGGTCTTGCGATAAGTCTCCAGATGCTCCCGCACCCAGTCCGCGGTGTCCGGGTCGAGCGAGGCGGTGGGCTCGTCGAGCAGCAGCAGCTCCGGCTGGTTGATCAGCGCTTTCGCCAGCGCGACGCGGGTCTTCTGCCCGGCCGACAGCTTGCCGTTGGCACGGTCGAGAAAATCATGGAGGTCGAGATCGGAAGCGAGCTCCTTGATGCGCTCGCTCAAGTGCTCGACCGCATAGAGGCGGCCGAAGATGGTCAGGTTCTGCCGCACCGTGAGCCGCATCGGCATGTCGACATAGGGGCTCTCGAAATTCATGCGCCCGAGAACGTGCGCACTGCCCTCGGGCATCGGATGGCCGAGCACCGAGACGCGGCCCGAGGTCGGCAGCACCAGTCCCATGATCATCGCGATCGTCGTGGTCTTGCCGGCGCCGTTGCCACCCAGCAGCCCGGTGATGCTGCCACGCGCGATCTGAAACGAGATATCGTCGACCGCGCGGGTCTTCTTGTACTGCTTGACCAGGCGCACGGCCTCGATCGCGGCGGGTCCTGCCGGATCCGCCGCGGCGCGCGAACCTCCGCTTGCGTCATTATGGGTCATGCGGGGCGTTCATTGAGCCATTACATCGGCCAACGCAACCTCCGCTGGTCGCGTCGGCGGCAATTTGTGATCGGCGGGCCACCTCCTCTTTGATGGAGGCATGATCTCTTCGGAAAACCGGCATCCACTTTTCCGGATCATGCCCTAGACTTTGAAATCATGACCGACATCGCGGCTGCTTCCGACTTCCTCCATCCGCGGCGCCATGTCCGGCTGGACACCATCCTGCGGCTGCGCTGGCTTGCGGCGCTGGGCCAGCTCGCGGCCATTTTCGTGGTGGCACAGGGCTTTGAATTCGACGTTCCGATCGTCCCCTGCCTCGTCATCGTCAGCCTGTCGGCGCTGCTCAATCTGACGCTGCAGATCGCGTTCAATCCGATGCAGCGGCTCGAGCCGCGGCACGCCGCGGGCCTTCTGGCCCTCAACATCATCGAGCTCGCCGCTTTGCTGTATCTGACGGGCGGACTGGAGAACCCGTTCTCCTTCCTGTTCCTGGCGCCGGTCCTGATCTCGGCAACCGCGCTGCCGGTGCGGCTGACCATCACGCTCGGGCTTCTCGCGGTCGCTTGTGCCACGTTGCTGGTGTTCTTCCACCAGCCGCTGCCATGGGACGGCGATGAGCCTCTGATCCTGCCGCCGATCTACCTGATCGGGGTCTGGTTCTCGATCGTGCTCGCGATCGGCGTCACCAGCCTGTATGCCTTCCAGGTCACCGAGGAGGCGCGCCAGCTCGCCGACGCGCTTGCCGCCACCGAGCTGGTGTTGGCGCGCGAGCAGCATCTGACCCAGCTCGATGGACTTGCCGCGGCGGCCGCGCACGAACTCGGCACGCCGCTCTCGACCATCGTGCTGGTATCGCGCGAGCTCGAGAAGACCCTGGCCGACAAACCGCAGGCCGACTCCCAGGTTGCCGGCGACATCAAGACCCTGCGCGAGCAGGCGCAGCGCTGCCGCGACATTTTGTCCAAGATCACCCAGTTGTCGTCGACGGGTGCGCCATTTGACCGCATGAAGCTCTCGACCCTGATCGAGGAGACGGTGGCGCCGCATCGTGATTTCGGCGTCGCGATCAAGGTCAGGATCGCGGTCGCGGGGAGCCGCGAGCCGGTCGGCTCGCGCAATCCCGCGATCCTCTATGGCGTCGGCAACATCCTGGAGAATGCGGTCGACTTCGCGCGGGGCGAGGTCGAGGTGAATGCCTGGTGGAACAACGAAACCGTTGAAATCATGGTGTCCGACGATGGTCCGGGCTTCGCACCCGACATCTTGAAGCGCATCGGCGAGCCCTATCTGTCGCGGCGCCGCGGACCGGATGACACGCCGAGCGAACACGCCGGACTCGGGCTCGGCGTGTTCATCGCGCGCACGCTTTTGGAGCGCACCGGGGCGAAAGTGTCGTTTACCAATCGCATATTTCCCGACCACGGTGCGGTGGTACAGATCGCGTGGCCCCGTGCCCGCTTCGAGGAGGGCGAAAGCCATGTTGGCCCAACGCCTTAACCGCATACAACGTTTGGTGGCCTTGGCAGCCTGCTCGGACCACCCATATGCTGGATAGACGCAACCGGGACCCAAAACCTTGACCGCAACCACCGAACTGGCCGAGCAGACCGACCGCTCCCTCCTGATCGTAGAGGACGACAAGCCCTTCCTGGAGCGGCTTGCGCGCGCCATGGAAACGCGCGGCTTCGATGTGACGTCCTGCGACACCGTCTCCGACGGATTGGCGCAGATCGGCAAGGCCGCGCCGGCCTTCGCCGTGGTTGATTTGCGGCTCGGCGATGGCAACGGGCTCGATGTCGTTTCCGCGCTGAAGCGCAAGCGGCCCGACGCGCGCGCCATCGTGCTGACCGGCTATGGCAATATCGCCACGGCCGTCACCGCGGTGAAGATGGGTGCGGTCGATTATCTCGCAAAGCCGGCCGATGCGGACGATGTCGTCGCGGCGCTGCTTGCGACCGGCACTGAAAAGTCCGAGCTGCCGCAGAATCCGATGTCGGCGGACCGGGTGCGCTGGGAGCACATCCAGCGCATCTACGAGATGTGCAACCGCAACGTCTCCGAGACCGCGCGGCGGCTCAACATGCATCGCCGCACCCTGCAGCGGATCCTGGCCAAGCGCGCGCCGCGCTGAGCGGCGCCAATTGCTGCCAACTGGTTAAGAGAGCCTTAACGCGGGAACGGCCGGCAATTGCACGGAAGGCGCGTAACCTAACTCAGTTCTTAACGATCTAGTTTGACGTGCTCCGGTCATCAACCGATGCGCCATGCCCGGCGCGTCGCGCCTTCCTGGACGGACGATGCGGTGAGCGAGCCTTAGTCCTACAGCTCCCCGTGACCCTGCGGATCGACCAACCGATTGATCCGCAGCGCTGCCGCCATCCCAAATCGCACCGTCATCAATTTGCGCGTCGGCGCCGGCAGGCGATGCTCCGGCGCGTCGCAGAGCATATGCGCGCCATAGGCGTCGGCGACGATCAGGCCGGTGTCTTTCGGAAAGATTTCGTGCGGCAAGTCCTGGGTGAAGGCAAAGAACAGCCGGTCGCAATGGGCGCGATAATCCTCCCATTTGTGGTCGGCGCGCAAATCCTCGACCGAGGATTTGATCTCGACAATCCAGATCTCGCCGCGCTCGTTCAGCGCCACCAGGTCGGCGCGGCGGCCGGATGGCAGCGGCAATTCGGCGACCGAGGTAAAGCCGAGCGAACGGAGCAGCCGCGCGGTGCCGCGCGCGACCGCCAGCGCCGTCTCGGACTGGCGGCGGTCCTGCGGGGGAACCAGGCTGATCTGGCGAAGGGGCGATTCCATCGCCATATCCTAGCCGATTTCGTGGGGGCCACTGCCGAATCTTTCACTTGGCCGGCCCCTAAAAATCGGCAAAGTGCCCGCATGACCCAGGAAAGCATGCAAGAAAACACTCAAGAGGCCGAAACCCCGGCGAAGGCCGGCGCGATGATCGTGCCGGTGACGCTGTTCGAGCAGAATTGCACCATCCTCTGGCACGAGCCGAGCAAGAAGGCCGTGGTGATCGACCCCGGTGGCGACCTGCCGAAGATTCTGGAGGCGATCAAGCAGGCCGGGGTAACCGTCGAGAAGATCTGGCTGACCCATGGCCATATCGACCATGTCGGCGGCGCCGCCGAGCTGCGCGACGCGCGGAAGGTGCCGATCGAGGGGCCGCACAAGGCAGACAGCCATATGCTCGAACATGTGGTCGAGAGCGGCGCGCGCTTCGGCATGACCGGCGTGCGCAACTTCACCTCCGACCGCTATCTCGAGGAGGGCGAGCAGGTCGGAATCGGCGATCTCACCTTCGACATCCTGCACTGCCCCGGCCATTCGCCGGGCAGCGTGGTGTTCTTCAACAAGCAGCTTCGCTTCGCCCATGTCGGCGACGTCCTGTTTAACGGCTCGGTCGGCCGCACCGACCTGCCCGGCGGCAGCCATGAGACGCTGATCAAATCGATCATCGAAAAGCTGCTGCCGCTCGGCGACGATGTCGGCTTCATCTGCGGCCATGGCGCGGGCTCAAGCATCGGCCAGGAGCGGATGACCAATCCGTTCATCACCGGCGAGCTGTAATTCTCTCCATCTCGGCGATCCGTCTCCTCCCCCTCTCCCCGTTCTTACGGGGAGAGGGTTGGGGTGAGAGGTTGTTTCCGCGAAAATGGTGAGAGCTGGACTCGCGGAGAGTCCCCCTCACCCGACGCGCTTTGCGCGTCGACCTCTCCCCGCAAGCGGGGCGAGGTGAACCGAGTTCGACGCGCTACCCGCGGCTATTCCGCCGCCATCATCGTCTCGACATCGGCAACCAGGTGCCGATGGCCCCAGTCGCGGATCACGGCGATGACGGGCACAAAGCTCTTGCCCTTGCGGGTCAGGCGATATTCGACCTTGGGAGGCACGACGCCGTAATCCTTGCGGTCGATCAGGCCGCTTTCGGTCAGCGCCTTCAATTCCCGGCTCAGCACGCGCGGCGCGATCTCGGCGCTGCCGCCGAGCCCGCGCAAAAGCCCGGTCCTGATCTCGCCATAGCGGCGCGGCCCATCTTTCAAGTCCCAGACGATCCGGAGCTTGTATTTGCCGCTGATCAGTTTCTGGAACGCGGCCACCGGACAGGCGCCGCTTGCGCTCGCTTTCACCATGTCGTGACCTCGTGAAAAAACCGGTCCAGCCTAAGGGCCGGGGCAAGAAAGTCCATACTATCATTTTTGTCCATACTTGCGCGATCGCCCGTGGCGGCGCCAGATTGATCCCAGCACGCGAACAACGATGCAGGGAGGCGGACATGATCCTGGTGACGGGCGCGACCGGACAGCATGGCAGGGCGCTGCTGCGCCTGCTCTCGCAAAGGGGCATTGCCGCCCGCGCGCTGGCGCGCGATCCGGCGAAGGCCGGGCCGATCGCCGCACTGCCCCGTGTTGAAATCGTCCAGGGCGACATGGCGCGCCCCGAGACTCTCGCGCCCGCGCTGCGCGGCATCGACCGCGCCATCCTGATTTCGTCGGCGACACCGGACATGCTCGAAGTGCAGTCGAACTTCATCGAAGCCGCCCGTAGCGCCGGCGTGAAGCACGTCGTCAAGCTTTCCGGCATCGCGCCAAACCTCGATTCATCGTTCCGCTTCGCGCGCATGCATGGCGAGATCGAGAAGCGGCTGGAGGCCTCGGGGATGGCCTGGACGCATCTGCGTCCCGGCGAGTTCATGACGGTCTATTTCCGCCAGGTGCCCAACATCATGGCCAAGGGCGCGCTGTTGCTGCCGATGGAGGATGCGCGGATCGCCTCGATCGACATCGGCGACATCGCCGAGATCGCGGCCAAGACGCTCACGGAATCCGGGCACGAGAACAGAGTCTATTCGCTGACCGGTCCGGAGGCGCTCACCATGGCGGAGGTCGCCGCCAAGCTTTCGGCCGCGATCGGAAAGCCCATCCGCTATATCAATGTTCAGCCGGAGGACGCGCGGAAAGCGCAACTCGCCGCCGGCATGCCGCCGTTCCTCGCCGACGGCCTGTTCGAACTGTTTTCCGAACGGCGCAAGGGCATCGAAGCCAAAGTCTGGCCGGACAGCGAGCGGCTGCTTGGACGGCGGCCGACCTCGTTCGAACAGTTCGCAAGCAATCACGCCGCAGCGTTTCGGGGCGAAGCACCGCCATCAGCCGCGTAAGGGAGGACCTGATGAAATACTCGATGATCAGGTATCAGTTCGCCAACGCACCACGGAGGCTTGGCATCGCGAGGTGGGCCGCTTCGTCGCCGCGCTCGACGGCGATCCGGAGCTGAAAGGCCGGATCAGCTACCGCGTCATGAAGAACCGCGATGATGCCAGCTATTTTCACCTTGCCGGTGCCGCCGATGACGCGGCCGTCAAGACGCTGCAGTCGCGCGATTTCTTCAAGGCCTATCAGGCCAAGACCCGCGAGGTCGCGGCAGACGGCAACGTCACGGTCACGCCGATCGAGGTGATCGCCGCGACGGCAGGATAGCTCGCTTGCTTACTTCCTCAACCCCGCGGCGGTGAGCGCGCGACTGATCATGGCGCCGACGTCGATGCCGCGGCGCCGCCGCTCGCGTTTGCCTCGCTCGGGACGCGGCGGTGGCGGCGCCAGCGGCCACAGCACTTTCGAAAGGTCCGGCATCGTCCCCGGAGCCGGCTCCTGCAGCGGGGACACCATCGGGATCAGTTTAGCGCTCGGCGATTCCGCCGCGGCCACCTTTGGCGCCGGCTTTGGCTGACGAATCCATTCGGTCAGGCCGAAGAACTTCGCGATGTGATAGGGGGAAGAAATCCCCGCCTCGATCATGAATGCGCCAGTAGCGCCGTAGCGCTGCTCGTTGTCGGCGATGCCGAGCGGCGTACCATGGGCCATGTTGGTGATGGTGTAGGATTCGACGATCGTCTCGCCGTCCGCATTCCACCAGACCCGGCGCGGATGGCCGTCGACCATGCCTTCCGACATCGGCGCCTGCGGCAGATGATGCACGTCGAGCCACTGCTTGACGATCTCACGGGCGTTGGCGGGCGCGACCATGCCATCGACGCTGCCGTGCCACACCGAAAGCCTCGGCCACGGCCCCTTGTGATGCGACGCCTTGCGCACGAGATCGCCGAGCCTGCGCGGCGTGCGGACCGGCGTGGCGCGCATGATGGTCAGCGCCTCACGCACATCATTGGCCACGCCGTAGGGCAGCCCGGCGATGATGGCGCCGGCCGAAAACACCTCCGGATAGGTCGCGAGCATCACCGACGTCATCGCGCCGCCGGCGGAGAGCCCGGTGACGAAGATGCGGTGCTGATCGATGTGATGATCCCCGACCATGCGCGCAATCATCTGCCGGATCGATGCCGCTTCGCCGTGCTCGCGCGCGGTATCTTCCGGATTGAACCAGTTGAAGCAGCGATTGGCGTTGTTCGAACCCACCTGCTCCGGCATCAGCAAGGCAAAGCCGTAGTGCTTCGCCAGCGTCGACCAGCCGGCGCCATGATTGTAGCCGGCCGCGGTCTGGCCGCACCCATGCAGGACGACGACGAGTGCGCGTGAAGACTGCAGCTGCTGCGGCACAAAGGTGAACATGCGCAGATTGCCCGGGTTCGATCCGAAATCGCGGACCTCAACCAGGCGACCTGCGACCTCCGGACGCGCGCCGCGGCCAAGCTCGGGCAAACGGTCGAGCTTCGGCAAGCGTCTTAAGAAATCGACATTGTCAGCAAGCGACACCGGCAACTCCATCACGAGAGATTCGTGAACCCCAGCATGCCAAGATAGTTGCTGCACTGCGAAATAAAAAGGCCGTGCGCTGTCAATCCCCAGCGAAACGTTACGATTGACGCCGATTTGCAACGGTCTTCGCAACGGTTAACGCGCGCGTGATGCGCTCAAACTTCAGGCAGTCGCGCGACGCATCCATGACAGCAATGCGGCGCTGGTAATAATCGAGAGCATAAACAGCGCAATCGCGACGAATATTGCTTGTTGCGGGGAGCGCGTGGTTTCGATCGCAAAGAATACCGCTCCGATGGCAGCGACGCCGGCGGCATTGGCGATCTGGGCCGTGGTGCCGTACATGCCGGAGCCGGAGCCGGCGCTCGCCGGCTTCACGCTTGACAAGACTGCGCCCGACAGTGGCGCCATTACCAACCCCTGGCCGTAGCCGAAGATCATCAATATCAGCGCGAGCATCAGCGCAGATGGCGCCTGCGTGAATTCGATCGCCAGCGCGAGCGCCGCAAGACCTGCGATCTGGATCGCGCAGCCTTCGATCAAGACCAGCGTGCCGCGGTGCTTGGCGCGGACGCCGCTGAGCCGCGATGCGGCGACGAAGGTGAGCGCCAACGGCACGAAGACGAGGCCGGCCTTGATCGGGGGAATCTGCAGCGACGTCTGCATGTACATGGTCATGACCAGGTAGAATGACAGATTGGCGAAGAAGAAGAAAAATGCCGCGACCAGCCCGCGCATGAAGGCCCTGTCCGACAGCAATGTGAGGTCGATCAGCGGCATGCCGCCCTTGCGCTCGACCACGCGTTCGAGCTTGGGGAAAGCCGCAATGATCGCAACGCCGGTCGCCATGACGAGCCATACCAGTGGCGACCAATGAAAATCGTGACCGAACAACAGCGGCCCGATCAGGCACAACAGGCCGAGGAACAGTACGATCGCGCCTGAGACGTCGAGCCTTGTGCCGGCCCGGCGCGGCACCGTCGGCATGATCCTGATCGCGGCCGCCATGATGAGGACGCCGAACGGTACGTTGACAAAGAACACCGCGCGCCAGCCGACGCCTCCGAGATCGAGCGTCACCAGGATGCCGCCGAGCGCGAAGCCGGCGGCGCCGGCAAGCCCCAGAATGATGCCGTAAATGGCGAAGGCGAGGCTCCGCGCGGAATCGGAAAACAACAGGTGCAGCGTCGCCAGCACCTGCGGCACCATCAGCGCCGCGGTCGCGCCCTGTGCCAGCCGCGCGACGATCAACTCAGGCCCGGACTGCGCCAAGGCGCACCAGAGCGAGGTCAGCGTGAAGCCAAGCACGCCGGCGAGAAACACGCCCTTGGTGCCGTAAATGTCGCCGAGCCTTCCCCCGGTCACGATCAGCGTCGCATAGGCGATGAGATAGATCGCGATGACAGATTCGATCTCGGCCGTAGAGGCGTGTAGCTCGGCCGCAATGGTGGGGATCGCGACATTGACCACGAAGGCGTCGACGCCGAACATGAATTGCGCGGCGACCACGATCGCGAGCACCCACCAGCGGCGCGATGTCTCGAGATTGGCTGAAACCAGCTGGTGCATGGGAAGAGTCCTGACTCGAATTCCATTGCACCGAATATTGGGGGATCGCCGTCATCTCCGCGATTACCTCGGAGGTAAAGGTTCCGTCATTGCGAGGAGCGAAGCGACGAAGCAATCCATCCTTCCACTGCGCGGCGCCATGGATTGCTTCGCTTCGCTCGCAATGACGAGGAAACTCAAATCGCCTTCAGCTTGCGGTAGGCGAACCACACCATCTTCAACAACAGCCAGCCGTCGCGGAAACGCGAGATCTGGGTCTCGCCAAAAGTGCGGGCCTTGTAGTGGATCGGGGTCTCGATGATCTTCAAATTCTGCTTCGCGGCACCGAAGATCAGATCGAAATCGCCGAACGGATCGAAATTGCCGAAATAGCTGCGCTCCCTCGCCAGCGCCTCGTAGTCCTTGCGCATCAAGACCTTGGTGCCGCACAAGGTATCGGTCAGGCGGGTGTTGACCAGATAGGAGAACATGTAGGCGAAGAAGCGGTTGGCGATGAAATTGAGCGGGCGCATCGCCTCGTTTTCCATCGGATAGATCAGCCGCGTGCCGTTGACGAAGTCGGCCTTCCCGCTCTCGATCACGGCGTGATATTTCGGCAGCGCCTCCGGCGGCATGGTCAAATCCGCATCGAGGATCATCAGCACGTCGTTTTTCGCAGCGGCAAAGCCCTTGCGCACGGCGTCGCCCTTGCCCTTGCCGTCCTGCTTCAGCACCGTGATGTCCCATTGGCCCTTGTAGGCGTCGCGGACGCGCTCGCATTCCTCGAAGGTGCCGTCGCTTGAATTGCCTTCGACGAACAGGATCTCCTGCGCACTGCCGAACCGCGGCATGCGCTTAACGGCGTTCTCGATATTGCCGCGCTCGTTGCGGCAGGGAATGAGGATGCTGGCGGAGAACTTGCGTTCCGGAAACAGCCGCACCGGGCGGCCGACCAGATAGGCGCGCAGGCAGAGTTTCCGGATTCCCGGCAACGGCGCGATGAAGCGGTTGATGAACGGCCCAAGCCCGAACCAGCGCTGCGGCAACAGCTGGCGCTGCTCGCGGCTGATCACCTCGAAATCGGCGAGGTCCATCAGATTGAGGAAGTCGGTGGTGGCGATGAAGTTGACCTTCGGCTGCTTGCGGCGCAGTCCGACGGCTTCCGCCGTCTTCAGCACCGGCTCCCACAGATGCGAATAGTAGGAAATGACGATGCGGGTCGAAGGTGCGCAGAACTTGTGGATCAGGTGCAGCGTGCCGTCGATGTCCTCGAACATGCCGATAGTGTCGGCGATGACGATATAGTCGAACGGACCTTCGATTCCCTCCAGCGTCGCCGGCTCCTCGACATCGCCCAATACAAAGGTCAGCCCGGGATGGCGCTCCCGCGCCCGCGCGAGCGTCTGCGCGCCGAAATCGATGCCCACGCCGTAGGATGGCTGCAGCGCGGCAAGCAGATCGCCGGTGCCGCAGCCGAGTTCTAGTACCCGCTTGCCCGGCGGGATCAGGAAACGCATGAATTTGAGGTCGTCCTCATGATAGGCCGCGTTGAACTTGCGCCAGCGCTCGGCGTCGTCGAGGCTCGCCTCGATCTCCTCCATCAGCTTCTGCTTGCGCGGATTGGCAAGCTTGAGGGAAGCGGCTGAAAGCGCCAGGTTCATAAGGGCCTCGAAAACCGACGATTTGTCAGGACGGGAACGCCGGCAGGACACCCCGGCAGCGACCCGCCTTTTAGACGGAATGAGCGCCCAGACAACAGCGATTTTGGCCGAGTTCGATGCGAAATGGCTTGCAAAACGGACCCGGATTCCACGCCCGAATGTAGCCCATCCACTCGGAAATATGCGTCTAGTCGCTACGCCGCGCGCCACTTGCAGCCGCGCGGGAAAATGCATTGCCGCTCCGCTGGCAGGCACGTTGAAACCGGGGCACAGCTAGCTTACCAATGACGCAGCAATAACGGCACAGGGAACGTCATGGCGCGCCTCAAATTCGGAGCCTTCCTCGCCCCGCATCATCCGATCGGCGAGCATCCGACGTTGCAATTCCGCCGCGACCTCGATTTCGTGCAGCAGCTCGACGAGCTCGGCTATGACGAGTTCTGGTGCGGCGAGCATCATTCGAGCGGCTGGGAAATGATCGCCTCGCCCGAGATGTTCCTGGCGGCGGCCGGCGAGCGCACCAAGCGCATCAGGCTCGGCACCGGCGTGATCTCGCTGCCCTATCACCATCCCTTCAATGTCGCACAGCGCATGGTGCAGCTCGACCACATGACCGGCGGCCGCGCCATCTTCGGCTCCGGCCCCGGCGCGCTCGCCTCCGACGCACACACGCTCGGCATCGACCCGATGACTCAGCGCGACCGCCAGGACGAGGCGATCGCGGTGATCCGCCGTCTGTTCAACGGCGAGCGCGTCACCGCAAAGAGCGACTGGTTCACCATGCAGGACGCGGCGCTGCAGATCCTGCCCCTGCAGGAAGAGCTGCCGTGCGTCGTGGCCTCGATGATCTCGCCGTCCGGCATGACGCTCGCCGGCAAATACGGCATCGGCATCATATCGCTCGGCTCGATGTCGACGAAGGGCTTGATGTCGCTCGCGCAGCAATGGGAGTTCGCCGAGGACGCCGCCAAGAAGTCCGGCACCACGGTGAGCCGCTCCAACTGGCGCGTGCTGCTCTCCTGGCACATCGCCGAGACCCGCGAACAGGCGCGGCGCGAAGCCCGTGAAGGGCTGATGCGCTGGCACAATGAATATAATGTCGGCACCTTGATGCGGCCGGGCCTCACTGCGTTCAAATCGCCCGACGAGGCCGTTGACCAGACCGCTTTCGTCGACGGCGCGGCCTCCGCCATCGGGACACCCGACGACCTCGTGAAGCTGATCAAGAACGTGATGAAGCTGTCGGGCGGCGTCGGCGCCATCATCGGTTTCGCGCACGACTGGGCCAACATCGAAGCGACGCGGCGGAGCTGGGACCTGGTGGCGCGCTATGTGGTGCCGGAGATCAACGGCTATGTGGACAGCATGCGCAAGTCGCAGAAGTTCGTGATCGAGAACCGCGCCATTTTCGAGCGCGCCGGCGAAGCGGTGATGGCCAAGATCAAGGGCAACGAGAAGGCGGCCGCCGCGCTCGCGGACACTGGCCCGGGCCGCGTCCCGATCGCGACGGCGAATGCGCCCGACCTGCAGAAGGAAGCGGCGAAGCTGAAGAGCAAGGTGTGAACGAAAGGGGCGGCTCCAGTGCCGCCTCTTCGCCCGCTCAAATCATTTCCCGTAATAATCCTGCACGGTTTCCCAGGCGATCTCCTGCAGGAATTTCGCCGTCGGCTCGTCGAGCCCCGCATGATAGGAATTGCCGACCGGTGAGCGTCCGGTCAGCGCAGCGAAGGTCGTGCAGGCGGCGAGATAGGTGCCCGGCAATGTCGGATGGCGCTTGTCGGGCTGGTAGAGATTGAGCTCAGGCTGCTTTTGCCGCGCCCGTGCGAAAGCGAGGCCGGCCGGGATCACCAGCGCATTATTGGCATTGCCGGCCACCGTATAGGCCTCGGCGAGTTGTGCGGTCATCTCGGGCTTGTCGGAATAGGCCCACGACATGAAGAAGATCGGCGTCGCGCCGTGGGAGCGGACGATGTCCGCATCCTTCTTGGCATATTCGGTGAAGACCGACTTCAATTTCGGATGGATCGGGCACTGGCTGCAATCCATCATGACCGCGGCGTCATAGATCTTGTCGCGATTCTGGAAGACGACATTGTTTTGGTCGTCGAACTCATAGCTGCCGATGGCATTGGGACGGAAATAGCTCTCGACGTCGTGCCAGTCGAAGCCGGAGCCGCCGATCGTCACCATGGTGGTGCGGTATTCGTTCTTGTGCTCGGGATCGGCGGCTTTTTCGAGCAAGCTGACCTCGCTCGGCATGCCGTTGTTGTAGTAGAAGAAGCTGTTGCCGATGAACATTTCGGTCTTGGGGTAGTTGGGTCCAAGGCTGGTGACGGTCGGCTTCGTCTGCGCTTCCGCGCCTGACACGCAAACCGCCAGCACCAACGCAGCCAGAAATCCCCTGATCATTCCCTGCACGTTCAATCCTCCCTGTTTTATGTTATTTTTCCCAATCTAGCACAAAGCGCGGTTTTGTCGCTTTCGCCGGATTGGCGCAATTTTGCCGGACACAAGCGGCAGCCTTTGCGAGTTGCCCGGCAACGGGCTATTTATCAGATATCGGACCCTCGCTTCGCGTCCAAAAGGAGCGCCTGCCATGTCGATGCAGAGTGTGGCCACTCCCGCGTTCAGCTTCACCCCGCCGAAGCGCAATTCGCTGACGCATATTCCGGGCGACGAAGGCTGGCCGATCATCGGCAAGACCCTGCAGGTGCTGGCCGACCCCAAGGGATTCATCGAGAAGAACGCCGCGCGATACGGCCTAGTCTATCGCACCCATATGTTCGGCGAAACCAGCATCTCCTTGCTCGGCCCTGAGGCCAACGAGCTCGTGCTGTTCGACCAGGCGAAACTGTTTTCCTCGACCCATGGATGGGGCTCGATCCTCGGGCGCCTGTTCCCGCGCGGGCTGATGCTGCTCGATTTCGACGAGCACCGGCTGCACCGGCGCGCACTCTCGGTCGCCTTCAAGTCCGGGCCGATGAAGTCCTATCTTTCCGATCTCGACAAAGGTATCGCCGCGCGGGTCGCGCAATGGAAGACAAAGCCCGGCGAGATGCTGCTTTATCCCGCCATGAAGCAGCTCACGCTCGACCTCGCCGCGACTTCTTTCCTTGGCGCCGATATCGGGCCCGAGGTCGACGAAATCACGCGCGCGTTCATCGACATGGTGGCCGCCGCCGTGGCGCCGATCCGCAAGCCCCTGCCCGGTACCCAGATGGGCCGCGGCGTGGCCGGCCGCAAACGCATCGTGACCTATTTCTCCGAACAGATACCGATCCGCCGCGCCAAGGACGACGGCGAAGATTTGTTCTCGCAGCTTTGCCGCGCCACCCATGAGGACGGCGCGCTGCTGTCGACCCAGGACATCATCGACCACATGAGCTTCTTGATGATGGCGGCGCATGACACGCTGACCTCGTCGCTCACCTCCTTCATCGGTGCACTCGCCGCTCACCCCGAATGGCAGCGCAAGCTGCGCGCGGAAGTGTTCGCGCTCGGCCTTGCGGCGGATGCGCCGACCAATTTTGACAATCTCGAAGCCATGCCGCTGTCGGAGATGGCGTTCAAGGAAGCGCTGCGGATCAAGCCGCCGGTGCCCTCGATGCCGCGGCGGGCAGTGCGCGACTTCACCTTCAAGGGCTTTGCGCTGCCCGCCGGCATTCTGATCGGCATCAATCCGCTGTTCACCCACCACATGCCGGAGATCTGGCCCGAGCCCGATACATTCGACCCGATGCGCTTCACCAAGGAAGCGGAGCGCAACCGCCATCGCTATGCCTGGGTGCCGTTCGGCGGCGGCGCGCATATGTGCCTCGGCCTGCACTTCGCCTATATGCAGTCAAAGACTTTCGCGCGGCACTTCCTGCAAAATCTCGAGGTGTCGTTGCCGCCGGGATATCGGCCGGACTGGCAGATGTGGCCGATCCCAAAGCCGCGCGACGGGTTGCGGGTGGTCGTGAAGGCGGCTTGAGGCCTCCGGCGTCATTGCCGGGCTTGACCCGGCAATCCATCGCTCTTCAAAAGAGCTCTTTATTGATGGATGCGCGGGTCAAGCCCGCGCATGACGAAAGGAGTCGGTTCACTCCAAAAACGTCGTCAGCTGCGCGCCTTCATCGGCGACGAACACCGCGATCAATTCTGCGGGCTCGGTTGCGCTGGCATTGGCCGACACGATATGCGTCGAGCCCGGCGGCTCGAAGAACGACTGCCCGACCTTGAAGGTCTCGACCGGACCGCCGCCAAGCTGCGAGCGGATTTCGCCTTTGGTGATAGTGGCGGTGACCGAACCCGCGTGGCGGTGCGGACGGGTGAAGCCGCCGGGGCCATAGAACACCCGCACGATGGTGACGCGCTTGCCCGGCACGTTCGGCAGCGCGTAGGAGCCGATCGGCTCGACGACATCGAGCTTCGAGCCCGCGGGCTCGGCGGTGGCGCAGAGCGGCTCGATTGCGGTGGAGACCGCGCCCATCATCAGCGGCAGCGTCTTGCCGATGGCGAAGGCGCAGGCGAGGCCGCCGATCACAGCCATCAGCAGCGGGCGGGTGTCGAGACGCGACGGCGAGACGAACGATGCAGCGAACATAAGGCTCCTCCATTACCGCTTCCGTCATTGCGAGGAGCGTGAGCTCCGCAGCAATCCAGCTTCCCGGGTGGCTCTGGATTGCTTCGCGGAGCCTGTCATCGGGCGCGCGTTCGCGCGACCCGTTGGCTCGCAATGACGAGCCTATCACGTATGCTGGTCGAACGCCTTGCGCAGCGCGACATAGCCTTGCTGCTGCTGGCTCCAGTTGCGCCCGCCGGTGATGGCGCCATCGACCACGAGATCGTGGCCGTTGATGAAGCTGGACTCGTCGCTCGCCAGAAATACCGCGGCATGCGCGATATCGTCGGGCACGCCAGCACGCTGGATCGGCTGTGCGGTCTTGTAGACCTCGCGCATCATCGCGTCTGTCTTCTCCGCTGCATCCGTCGCCAGCCCCAATGCCTTGCCGATGATGCCGGTTGCGATCGCGCCCGGCGAGATCGAATTGACACGGATGCCGGACTCACCAAGCTCCATCGCCGTGCATTTGGTGAGATGGATCACCGCGGCTTTCGCCGCGCCATAGACCATCGAGGACGAGAAGCCGGCAAGCCGCCCCGCGATGCTGCCATTGTTGATGATGCTGCCGGAGCCTTGTTTGCGCATATAGGGCGCGGCGTGCTTCATGCCGAGCATCACGCTGCGCACCAGGGTCGCCATCGCGGCATCGAAGCGGCCGACCTCGAGGCCCTCGATGCCGCCGGTCTGCGCCGGGCCGCCGGCATTATTGAACAGGCAATCGATCCTGCCAAACTTTTCCACCGCGAGCGCGATCAGCGCGCGCATCTGGTCTTCCTCGGTGACGTCTGTCTGGCGGAAGATGCAATTGGCGCCAAGCTTCTTCGCCAGCGCCTCGCCTTCAGCCACCCGGCGGCCGGCGATGACGATCTTCGCGCCCTCGTCGACAAAAATTTCCGCCGTGCGCAGGCCGATGCCGCTGGTGGCACCCGTGATGACCGCGACCTTGCCGTTGAGCCGTCCCATGTCGTTATTCCTTATACGATGCACTTGAAATTTGCCTGGCGGGCGGGAACCGTCATATTGGAACCGATATTTCCGACGAGCTCAAGACGGACCCATGGGCCAATTATGCACCGTAGCGGGAAACGCCTATTTTTTGCATTATTGGCGGCCTTAATTTGGATCGGCTGATCGGGCTGATGTAGCGTATGAAGCGACTGATCGACCAATTCCGGCACGGCTGGCAGGGGATCGCAGAGCCGACACCGCTGCTTGGCGTCGGATTTGGCGCGCTTTGCCTGGGGTTCTCGACGCTGGCGCGGTGGGGCCTTTCCTTGATCCGGCCCGACGTGTTCTTTACGCCTTACATTCCTGCTGTGTTTTTTGCGACCGCGGTCGGGGGCCTGCGGATCGGGGTCTTGACCGCGCTCGTCGGCGGCACGCTCGGCGTCTCCGTCAATTTCGGCGATGCGTCTGCCGATTCCGCGCGAATCGCGCTGCTCGTCATTTTCTGGATGGCCTGCGGCTTCACGATCTGGGGGATCGAGCACTACCGCTCGATCGCGACCCAGCAGCGGCAGATTTCCAGACGCCTGATCGAGGAAGAGGAATACCGCAAGCTGATCGTTGGTGAACTTCAGCACCGGCTGAAGAACCAGTTATCCGTCATCCACGCAGTAATGCACCAGGTGCTCGACAAGGAGCCGAGGGTCTGGAGCAGCGTCGACCACCGGCTGCGTGCGCTGTCGGCGACCGACGATCTGATCGGGCGGGTTGACGGCTCGGGCTGCGACATCAGGGATTTGCTGCTCTCCGAGCTCGGGCCCTATGGCCATGTCCGCTTCAACCTCAACGGCGATTCCCTGTTTCTTCCGGCGAAATTGGCGGTGTCGCTGGCGCTGATATTCCACGAGCTCGCTACCAACGCCGGTAAATACGGCGCGTTTTCTTCGGCGCGCGGTTTCTTGCAGGTGTCGTGGACGTTGTCGGACGACCGCCTCAATGTGATCTGGGACGAGACCGAGGGGCCGGTGGTGGAGCAGGTAGGCGAGGCCGGCTTCGGCACCAAATTGCTGAAATCGGCGCTGACGCCGTTCGATGGCAAAACCGAGATCACCTATTTGAAGACCGGCGTTCATTGCACCATGCAATGCCGCGTGCCCCAAAACGAGAAATAGCGGCGCGTCGAAGTCGTCGTTGATACTCTGTTAATGACAATTGGCGGCCGTCGCATGGCGACGCCATAAACCTGTTCAAGCCAACCCGTTTTTATACGGATCGCTTAACCAAAACTAAGAAGGAAACCCTCACACTCTGCGGCCATGCAACTCCGCGCCGCCCACGATCTCGAGACTGTTCTGACGCAAGCTGATGATGTCAGCTCGCCGCAGATCTCGCTTCTGAGAGACGTGCTGCGGATGCTGCCGAGCGGCGTCACGGTGCAGGACGCACACGGCCGCTTTCTGATCGTCAACGATGCGGCCGCGGCCCAGCTCGGCATCGCAGAGGGCGAGCGGGCCGAAGCTTCGCTGCATCTCGAGCAGCGCCGCGAGGTTGGCCGCGATCTCCTGCGCATCGGCCAGGCCAGCGTCACCGAGGAATGCATCGAGGACGGCAAGGCACGGCAGGTCCTGCTCACCAACCACCGTCCGGTCCGCATTGGCGGCCGCGACCTCGTGATTTCAAGCTCGGCCGACATCAGCGAGCAGAAGGCATTCGAAGACCAGCTGTTCCGCGCCGCCTATTACGACGAATTGACGGAGCTGCCGTCGCGGCGGGTGATCGAACATCGCGCCAACGCGCTGCTGCGGGGCGGCAGCGAACGCGGGAAATTTGCGCTCGCCTTTCTCGACATCGATAATTTCAAGCATATCAACGACTATTACGGCCACGCGATCGGCGATGCGCTGCTGATCGAGCTCGCCAAGCGGCTTGGCCGGGAGCTGCGCGTTACCGACATGCTGGCGCGGATTTCCGGCGACGAATTCCTGCTGCTGCTGAGCCCGATCCAGGGTCAGCAGGAAGTGGCGGATTTCCTGGAGTCGATACGGACGCGACTGACCGCACCGTTCTTCATCGACGGATCGGAGATCTTTGCCTCGACCTCGGTTGGCGTCAGCATCTACCCGGACCACGGCCAGAGCTACGACGTGCTGCGCCAGAACGCCGATCTCGCGATGTATCGCGTCAAGAACAACGGCAAGGGCGCCGCCGCCTTTTTCGACGCCGGCATGGAGCACGAGGCGCTGGCACGCATGAAGGTCGAGCAGTCGCTGCGGCTCGCGATCCTCGAGAAGCGGTTCTGTTGCGCGTTCCAGGCCAAGGTCGACATCCGCACCCAGGAGATCAAGGGCATCGAGGCGCTGGTGCGGTTGCGCGACAATGAGGGCGTCATCCAGGTGCCCGGCACCTTCATCAATCTCGCCGTCGAGCTCGGGCTGATCGACGAATTGACCCATCTCGTGCTGGCGGAGATCGTGAAATCGATCGACCTCATCAACGAGACCTTCGGAGCGACCGCCACCATCAGCATCAATGTCGCGGCCAAGCAGGCCGGCAATCCCGAGTTCATGCAGTCCTTTGCGCGGGCGCTGGAGGCAACCGGCTATCCTACGCGGTTCATGATCGAGGTGACGGAGGATGCCTTCGTCACCAAGACGCACTTCCAGGACAAGATCCTGCCGATCTTCCGCAAGCTCGGGGTCGGCGTCTCCATCGACGATTTCGGCATCGGCTATTCCTCGCTGTCGGCGCTCGCCGACATCACCGCCGACGAGATCAAGATCGACCGCTCCTTCATCACCGACATCCACAAGCGTCCGCGCAGCCAGGGCATCCTCCGCGCGATCGAATCCCTGAGCGAGGCGCTCGGCATGACGGTGATCGCCGAAGGCGTCGAATCCTTCGAGGAGCTCGCCTATCTGCAGGCGGCGACAAGAATCCGCTATGCGCAGGGCTATCATTTCTCGCGGCCGATCTTTCTCGAGGAATTGAGGCCGGCCGCACCGCTCGCAAGCGAAGCGCGCATCAGCCTGTCGAGCCGTCCAGCGCAGGAGAACCGCCCGTCCTATCCGCGCCGCGAGCGCTACCGGCGTTAAGACGCCGTTAACCCACGCACGCGCCGTCGCTCGCGCGGCCCGACGACAGTGATGCTCCATGGTGCAGTGCAATCACAGCGAGCATCTCGGCTGCGATATCGATTAAATCGAAAGTAACCCGATTTCCTAACGGGTTATGCCATCTCCGCATTGTATGCATGGCCCTCCTGGGAGTGGGGAATGCGCGAGTTGAGTTCCAGCATTCGGGGCAGAATGTCTCACATCACGGCAGCCACGCTGCGGCGCATTGCCGTGTCGCGCGGCCGCGACCCCATTGTTTGGCTGATCATCTGCGGCTGCCTGCTCGTCGCAGCCATCACGCTCGGCACCATGACGATGGTCGGCGAATTCCGCGAGCGCGCGATCGCCAACAGCGAGCGCGAGCTGCAGAACGCGGTGCTGCTCCTGACCCGCCACTTCGACCAGCAATTCGAGGATACCGAGATCATCGCGGGCGACATCATGGCCCAGATGAAGATCGCCGAGATAGCCACGCCCGAAGACTTCAGGGCGAAGATGTCCAGCGCGGAAGCCCAACGGATGCTGAAATCCAAGGTCAGCGTGCTGCCCTATGTCGGCGACGTCATGATCTTCGATGCCGACGGTCGGCTGGTCAGTTCGTCGAGTGACGCTCCGATGCCTGCCGCCAACGTGGCGGGGCGGGCCTATTTCAAGGAATTCAAATCCAATCCGCACTCCGAGACGGTCCTCACCGAACCGGTGCTCAGCGTCTTCACCCATCAATGGACCACGGTGATCGCGCACCGGCTGAGCGGTGCCGACGGCATATTCCTCGGCGTGATGGCGCGCCGGATCGATCCGGCCAACTACGAGAAGTTCTTTGCCTCCGTCACGCTCGGGCCGGGCTCCGCGATCTCGATGTTCCATGGCGACGGCACCATGCTGGCGCGCTATCCGCATGTCGAGGAGATGATCGGCAAGAAATTCAGGTCGGCGCCGCTGATCCAACGCGTGCTCGACCAGGGCGGCCTGCAGACGTTGAGGGTGAACAGCCCGATCGATCACATGGATCGTCTCGGCGCCGCCGCGATGCTGACGCGTTTCCCGATCGTGGTGGTCGCCACCAACAGCGTCGATTCCGCACTCGGCGACTGGCAGGCACAGACGCGCTTCCTGGTCGTCGCGGCGGCGCTGTCGGCCTCGGTGATCGCCTTCATCCTTTTCCTGATCGTCCGCCAGATCAACCAACAGAACGCGGATGCGCGCCGGCAACTGGCGGCGGAAAAACACCGGCTCGATACCGCGCTGAACAACATGACCCAGGGCCTCGTGCTCTATGACTCCTCGGCGCGCATCGTCACCTTCAACCAGCGCTACATCGACATGTACAACCTGTCGACGGATGTGGTGAAGCCGGGCCTGCACTATTACGATCTGATCCAGCATCGCAAGGATACCGGATCCTATGACGGCGATGTCCGCGCCTTCTGCGACCCGATCATGCGCGACGTCTCGCAGGGCAAGATCACCAGCACCATCATGGAAACGCCGAACGGGAAATCCTACCTGATCTTCAACAAGCCGCTCGCGACCGGCGGCTGGGTTGCGACCATCGAGGACATCACCGAGCGCCGCAAGCTCGAACAGGAGCGCGACCGCAACCATGCTTTCCTGCGCGAGATCATGGATCACATCCCGACCCAGATCACGGTGAAGGACGTGCAGGACAGCCGCTACGTGCTGGTCAACTCCGTGGCCGAGGAGCAATTCGGCCGCATCAGCGAGGATATCGTCGGCAAGACGCCATACGATCTGTTTCCAAAACACATTGCCGAGCGGGTCATCGCCGATGACACGCTGTCGCTGCAGTCTCACGGCACGGTCTTCATCGACGACCATCGCTGGGAAACCCGCACGCTGGGCAGCCGCATCATCACCTCGAAGCGGCTTGCCATCCGCGACAAGGAAGGCAGCCCCCGCTACATCCTCAACGTCGTCGAGGACGTCACCGACCGCCGCGAGGCCGACGAGAAGATCGCGCATCTGGCGCATTACGACGCGCTGACCGACCTGCCGAACCGGGTGCTGTTCCGCGAGCGCATCGAGCGCGAGCTGAAAAAGGCGGAGGAGGGCCACCAGTTCGCGCTGTTCTACATCGACATCGACGAGTTCAAGGGCATCAACGACTCGCTCGGACATCATGTCGGCGACGAGCTGCTGAAGACGGTCGCAAGCCGCATCCGCGGCTGCCTCAAGGAAAGCGACCTGATCGCCCGTCTCGGCGGCGACGAATTCGCCGTGGTGCAGACCGCGATCGGCTCGGCCGACGAGGCCGCCGATCTCGTTGCGCGTATTCATGCGGCGATCCGGCAGCCCTATCAATGCCTCGGCCACCAGCTGTCGACCGACGCCTCGATCGGCATTGCGCTGGCGCCGCAGGACGGCATCGATCATGACCACCTGATCAAGAACGCCGACCTTGCGATGTATGCCGCCAAGTCCAGCGGCCGCCGCACCCATCGCTTCTTCGAGCCGGCGATGGATGCCAGCGCCAAGGCGCGCCTGATGATGGAACAGGATCTGCGGCAGACGCTGGCCCATGGCGGCTTCGAGCTCCACTATCAGCCGCTGGTCCACCTCGGCCGCAACGAAGTGTCCGGATGCGAGGCGCTGCTCCGCTGGCGTCACCCGGAACGCGGCATGGTTTCGCCGGCCGAATTCATTCCGGTCGCGGAAGACACCGGCCTGATCAACGAGATCGGCGACTGGGTGCTGCGCACCGCCTGCGCGGAGGCCGCGACCTGGCCCGAGCACATAAGGCTTGCCGTCAACGTCTCGCCGGTGCAGCTGAAGAACCAGACGCTGGCGTTGCGGATTGCCGGCGCGCTCGCCGCGTCCGGGCTGGAACCGTGCCGGCTCGAGATCGAGATCACCGAAGCGGTGCTGATCCGCGACGACGAGGCGGCACTCGCCATCCTGCATCAGCTGCGCGACATCGGCGTGCGCATCGCGCTCGACGATTTCGGCACCGGCTTCTCCTCGCTCAGCTATCTGAAGCGGTTCCCGTTCGACAAGATCAAGATCGATCGCTGCTTTGTCAGCGACATTTCCGAGGTCGACGCCTCCTCCTCGATCGTGCAGGCCGTGGTCAATATCGCGACCGCGCTCAACATGACGACAACGGCGGAAGGCGTGGAGACTGAGGCGCAACGCGAATTGTTGCGCAAGCTCGGCTGCACCGAGATGCAGGGCTATTTGTTCAGCCGCCCGAAGCCGGGCGCCGAGGTGAGGCGGTTGTTTGGAATGGCCGGCGACGCCGTCGCCGTGGCGTAAATAAATCGGACGCCACCGCTCGCGCCACCAAAGCTTCACTGTCGCTTCCACGGCGGCGCCATTATATATAAAGACACGCATCCTCATGCCGTGGAGGCTTCCATGCAGCCTGTCTCGATCTTTCTCAATGTGCTCTGGATTCTCGTCGGCGGCGCCTGGATGGCCTTTGGCTGGCTGGTCGCCGCCGTCATCATGGCCATCACCATCATCGGGATTCCCTGGGCCCGCGCTGCCTTCAATATCGCCGCCTACACCCTGCTGCCGTTCGGCTCGAGGGCCGTGAACCGTTCCGAGATCACGGGCCAGGACGACGTCGGCACCGGCCCGCTCGGCGTCATCGGCAATCTGATCTGGCTCATTCTCGCCGGCTGGTGGCTCGCGCTTGGGCATCTCATCACCGCCATCCTGATGGCGCTGACCATCATCGGCATTCCCTTTGCCTGGGCGCATCTCAAGCTCGCCGGCATCGCGCTGTGGCCGATCGGCAAGGCCATCGTGCCGGCCTGACCGACCTATCTCACTCACTCAACGGAGCGATCCATCGTGACCGCCTTGTTTCTCGTCGTCTCGACTCCGCGACCCGAACGCCCCTCCGAGCAAGCGACGCAGCGGCAAAGCTTCTGGCCATGGATCGGCCAATACGAGGCATCAGGCATTTGCAAGCACATCTATGCCCGCGTCGGCCGCGGCGCCGTTGCGGTGTTCAACGTCGAAAGCAATGACCAGCTTCACCGCATCCTGAACGAATGGGCCGATATCATCCCCGCCGAATTCGATGTCTATCCGCTGGTCGACGTTGAGGCGACGCGGAAGATGCTGGCCGCGCAGGTCGCCGCCAACAAGGGCGCCCAAAAGCCTTCCTGACTCTCATCGCTACGCCGCCAGCCGCCCGCGGTTGTTTTCGGCAAGGATCGGGCGCACCAGCCGGCCGAAGCGTTCGGCCTCCTCGTCGTGCAGATAGCCGGACAGGCAGAAGGAGTGGCAGCCGGCGTCGATGAATTGCTGCAGCATGCCAGCGCATTGGCTGGGATTGCCGACGACGGCGATGCCGGCACCCGGCCGCACCTTGGTGATGCCGGTCCACAAATGCGGCAGCAGCAGGTCGCCGTGCTCGCGCGCCAATTGCTGGACGCGCTGGTTGGCGACCGAATTGCTGTAGAGCGTATTCCGCTCCTGCTTCAGCCGTTCGGTGGCGTGCCGCACCAACTGGTCGGCGGCTTCCCATGCCTCCTTTTCGTCCTCGCGGCAGATGATCTGCAGCCGCATGCCGAAGCCGATCTCGTTCTCCCGGCCGTGCTCGCGCGCCATCTCGCGGATCTCTGTGATGTTCTGCGCGATCTTGTCGGGCAGATCGCCCCAGAACAGATGCACGTCGGAGTGTTTCGCCGACATTTCCCAGGCCTGAAGCGAGCCGCCGCCGAGATAGAATTTTGGAAACGGCTTCTGCAGCGGTTTCGGCTTGATATGCGCGCCCGACAGCGTGTGGAACTTGCCCTGGAAGTGCACCGGCCCCGGCGTGGTCCACAGCGCCTTCAGGATCGAGACTTCCTCCTCCATCAGCGCGTAGCGCTCTTCCTTGGCATAACGCACGCCTTCGGCCTCGACCTCGCTCTCGTTTTGGCCCGCGATCAAATTGATGCAGATGCGCCCGCCCGACATCTGGTCGAAGGTCGAGATCATCTTGGCCATCAGCACCGGGTTGATATAGCCGGGCCGAGCGGCAATCAGCGGCTTGATCGTGGCCGAGCGCGCCGCCATGAAGGCACCGGAGATCCAGGCCTCCCAGCAGGTCGATCCCACAGGGATCAGCAGATATTCGAACCCCGCTTTCTCCGCGGCGGCAACCACGCGTTCGCAGAGTTCCGGCGAGCCGGCGATCTGCGCCTCGGCCAGGCCATAGGCCGTGGTGTCGCCATGGGTCGGCAGATACCAGCCAAATTCGAGCGGACGCATATCCTTCTCCTGGGTTTCTCCTGAAACGCGCGGGCAGAGCTTTCGACCCGCAGTTTACAGCCTCGACGGCGCCCGACAATCGGCCCGCCGCGCGGGGCCGCCCATTGCCGACATCGGGCCAATCGGCTAAATGGTGCCCCTCAAGCGCCCGTAGCTCAGCTGGATAGAGCGTTGCCCTCCGAAGGCAAAGGTCACACGTTCGAATCGTGTCGGGCGCGCCAAT